>JAEXLC010000193.1 GCA_023445495.1 Pseudomonadota bacterium
CCCCGGCCTTGAGCCGGGGTCCCGCTGCCTTGCCCGGTCGAAGAAGAAGCGGGACCCCGGGTCAAGCCCGGGGTGACGAGTAGAAGAGGCTCCGCCGCACTATCCCCTTCCATTCTTCGAAGCACCCTAAGGTTGCGCGGGACGGCCCTTTGGTCCGTGCATACATTCACTCATGAGTGAATTAGTGTTGCAAGCCCATCGGCTTTGCGGCATCCTTCCCGCCATCGCGACGAAGAGCGCGTCTGGAGATGGATGTGGGAGGGACCCGAATGAACTATCGCCCGTTGCTGGCCGGCGCGTCCGCGCTTGCCCTGATCTGGAGCGGCGCCGCCGCGGCGCAGACCGCCAGCCCCGAAACGCAGGACAAGACGGTTGCGGCACCATCCGCTTCGAACGCGGAAGATAGCGAGATCGTCGTCACCGCGCAGCGCCGCAACGAGAATCTGATGACCACCGCGGTCTCGGCCTCGGTGCTCTCGGGCAGCCAGCTGGACAACAAGGGTGTCGCCAATGTCGACGCGCTGCAGTTCGCGATGCCCTCGATCGTCGTCAATAATTTCGGCCAGGGCAATGACTTCAACGTCCGCGGCATCGGCAAGGCCGAGCACAACACCCAGACCACGACCGGCGTGATCACCTATCGCGACGGGGTGCCGAGCTTCCCCGGCTATGTGCAGGGCGAGCCCTATTTCGACGTTGCCAACATCCAGGTCCTGAGGGGACCGCAGGGTACGATCGTCGGCCAGAACGCCACCGGCGGCGCGGTGTTCGTCAACACCAACGATCCGATCATCGGCGGCGGCACCCACGGCTATTTCAACGTCCATTACGGCAACTACAACGACGCCGGCTTCCAGGGCGCGGTGAACCTGCCGGTGAGCGACACCTTCGCGGCCCGGGTCGCGCTGTTCACCCAGCGCCGCGACAGCTTCTACAACATCACCGGCGCCGGCGGCGCACCCTATCCCTATGAGAAGGGCAAGGTTGGGCTGATGGCCGGGCGGATCAGTCTGTTGTGGAAGCCGAGCGACAATTTCTCGATCCTGTCGAAGACCGATTTCGACTGGCTCGACTTCGGCGCCTATCCCGCCTCGCCCTTCGCCAATTATTTCAAGACGCTGCCGGGCACGAGCACGCCCAACCCGAACCACCGCGACCTGTTCGACGTGCAGTTCAACGCGCCCCAGGGCGCGCGCGACAATTTCGTCCGATCGATCCTGAAGGCCGAATACGAGTTCGCCGGCGGCACCAAGTTCCGCTCGGTATCGAGCTATCAATGGGCCAACACCATGTACAAGGCGGACCTGGACGGCACCGCCACCGGCAACAGCTATTTCTACGACAGCGTCGACGAGCAGCAGGTCACCCAGGAATTCAACCTGATCTCCGCCGACAACCAGCGCTTCACCTGGCTGCTCGGCGCGTTCGGCGTGTGGAACGACTACCACTTCAAGCGGCCGTACCAGTTCATCATCGACGTGGCCTATCCGCTCGACCTGCCCGCCGCGACCTACAAGCTGCAGGGCAACAACATGACCCGCTCGCTGGCGGCATTCGGCCAGATCGGCTTCAACCTGACGCCGAGCCTGAAGATCGAGGCGGGCGGCCGCTATACCGAGAGCCGATCGATCAACGATGTCGATGTGCGCCAGTACGGCACCCCGATCATCGCCGACCAGGAAACCAGCTCGAAGAACTTCTCGTACAAGGTCACGCTCGGCTGGAAGGCGAGCAAGGACCAGTATCTCTATGGCTTCGTCGCCACCGGCTTCCGCCCGGGCGGGCTGAACGTGCCGGTGGGCCTGGGCCTGCCCGCGCCGTTCAAGCCCGAGGAAGTGACTTCGTACGAAGCGGGCTGGAAGGGCAATTGGGCCGGCGGCAAGCTGCGCACGACGATCACCGGCTTCTACAACGACTACAAGAACTTCCAGGTCATCATCGGCTATCCGACCTTCCCGACCTTCGGGATCGAGCTGAACGTGCCCGACAAGACCAAGATCTACGGGTTCGAGGCCGAGGCGGAATTCCATAGCGGCGGGCTGACGCTGGATGCCGGCATCAACGTGCTGCACAGCGAGCTGGGCACCTTCTTCGCGACCGACCCGCGCGGCGCCAGCACGGTGGCGTGCAGCCCGACCGCGGGCCCGGCGAGCGCGACCTGCATCGCGCTGAAGGGCCGCCGCCAGACCTATGCGCCCAACCTGACCTTCAATCTGGGCGCGCAGTACGAGCTGGAACTCAAGAGCGGCGACAAGCTCACCCCGCGGGTGAATTTCGGCCATGTCGGCGACCAGTGGGCGACCCTGTTCGAGAACAGCGCGCGCGGCGACCATCTGGAGGCACGCAACATCCTGAACGCGCAGCTCGCCTTCCAGCACAAGACCTGGACGGTGACCCTGTACGGCACCAACCTGACCGACCAGCATTATCCGGCGGCGCTGAACTCCGGCCTCTACTTCGCGGGCCCGCCCCGCCAGTATGGCATCAAGCTGCTGAAGTCCTTCTGACCTTCCTGCCGGCCGCCGGGGCTCCTCCCCCGGCGGCCATTCCTTTCTCGAGCGCCCAAGGTTTCATGCAGCCCTACGGACTGACCATCGACAAATTCCTCGATCATGCCGCCAAGTGGTTCCAGGACTGCGAGGTGGTCGAGGCCGAGGCGGGCATAATCGTGAAGCGCTCGACCTATGCGGCGCTGCGCGAGCGCAGCAACCTTATGTCGGGGGCGCTCGCGGCGCTGGGGCTGCGTCAGGGCGAGGTGGTCGGCACGCTCGGCTGGAACACGATCCATCATTTCGAGATCTATTATGCCGCGATGGGCATGGGGCTGGTGTGCCACACGCTCAACCCGCGGCTTACCGCGGCGCATCTGGCGGCGATGGTCAACGAAGCGGAGAACCGGGTGCTCGCGGTGGCGGCGGACCTGGTGCCGCTTGCCGCCGAGTTGCTTCCGCACTGCCCGAGCATCGAGCAGGTGATCGTTCTGGACGCATCGGACGCGGATATCGGCACCCTCGGGTCGCACCGGGTGCAGGTCTGGCGCCATGAGGCGCTGCTGGCGGCGCATGGCGCCCCGATGGCCTGGGGGGCGTTCGACGAGAACGCCCCCGCCGGGCTCTGCTATACCAGCGGGACGACGGGCAGCCCCAAGGGCGTCGTCTACACCCACCGCTCCAACTATCTCCACACGCTGCGGGCGCTGCAGGCGGACGCGGTGGCGATCACCGCGCGTGACACGCTGCTGCTCGGCGTGCCGATGTTCCATGCCAATGGCTGGGGCATGCCGTTCGCCGCGCCGGCGGTGGGCGCGCGGCTGGTGCTGCCTGGGCGGACGCTCGACGGGGCGAGCCTGGCGCGGCTGATCCAGGGCGAAGGCGTGACTGTTGCGGTTGGCGTACAGACCGTCTGGTTGACGCTGGCCGACCAGACCGAGGCGAGCGGTGAGAGTTTCCCGACGCTGGAGCGGGTGCTGATCGGCGGATCGAGCTGCCCCGACGCGCTGCTCCGGCGACTGGAGGAGAAGCTCGGCGCGCGCGTCCAGACGAGCTGGGGGATGACCGAGCTTTCCCCGGTCGGCGCGATCGCGCCAAGGGATCTGCCTGCGGATGCCGCGCCCGCTTCGGGGCGGCCGGTCATGGGGCTCGACCTGAAGCTCACCGATGCGGAGGGCAACACGCTGGTGCCGCAGCGGAACATGCTGGGGCATCTCAAGGTGAAGGGGCATAGCGTGATCGAGCGCTATTTCCATGCCGAGGAGAGTGCGCTCGATGCCGAGGGCTATTTCGATACCGGCGACCTGGCGATGCTCGATGCCGCGGGCAATCTGACGATCTGCGGGCGGGCGAAGGACCTGATCAAGTCGGGCGGCGAGTGGATCAATCCGAACGAAATAGAAGCGATCATTGGCACGCACCCGGCGGTGCGCCATGTCGCGGTGATCGCGCGGGCGGACGCGAAATGGGGCGAGCGGCCGGTGCTGATCGTCGACAGCCAGGGCGAGGATCCGCGCGCGCTGCTCGCGATGCTGCGCGGCAAGGTGGCGGACTGGTGGATCCCGGGCGAGGTCGCCGAGGTGCCGGCGATGCCGCTGGCGGCCTCGGGGAAGATCGACAAGAAAAGGCTGCGCGAGGAATATGCCGAAGGGCGGATCGCTGCGGCCAGGGTTGGGCGATAGGGCCCTGCCCCCCCGTCACCCGTCATCCCGGCGAACGCCGGGCCCTGTATTCGTCCATCCCGTCACCCTGGCCTTGAGCCGGGGTCCCGCTGGATTGCGAGGAA
>JAEXLC010000204.1 GCA_023445495.1 Pseudomonadota bacterium
GCTTTCGCCGGGGAGCAATGAAGTCAAATGGCACCGCGCGATATCGATCGCTTAATGCGGCCAGCCACCCGCCACGCAGCGGACATCGAAGCTGCGGGCCAGTTCGGCGAGGCTGACCGCGCCGAGCCGCGCCACCAATAACGCCTCCGCCTCGCGCAGCGCGTCGTCCAGCGCTTCGTTGACCGCCTGCTCGACCGCGCAGGCCGGGTTCGGGTGCTCGCTGCCGATCGCGAACAGCGTGGGGCCGCCGACGGCGCGGTGGATGTCGAGCAGCGAGACCTTGTCCAGATCCATGGCGATCGCCCAGCCGCCGCCATGACCCTTTTCCGAGCGGACATAGCCGGCGTCGCGCAGCCCGGCCATCGTGCGGCGGACCACCACCGGGTTGGTCTGGAGCATCTGGGCGATGTGCTCCGAGGTCATCGGCCCGTCATGCCGCGCCATGTGGAGCAGCACATGGAGCATCCGGGATAGGCGGCTGTCCTTTCGCATCCTGATCTTCCTCGGGCGCGCCGGGCCGGTTGGCAAGCGCAGCCTTTCACGATACTTGTATTGTTACATGATTCGCGAAAGGCCGCAAATGACCGAGCAGAAGCACGAGAACCCCGCGCATTGGGACGAGACCGCCGCCCATTACGAAGCGACCGCCCACCCCTTCACGTCGCAATTCGCCGAGGATGCGCTGGCGCGGGTGACGCTGACGCCGGAGATGCACGTGCTCGACGTGGCGGCGGGGACCGGCGCGCTGACGCTGGCTGCGGCACGGAGCGGGGCCTATGTGCTCGCCACCGACTTCTCGGCCGGCATGGTCGCGCGGATCGCCGCGGCGAAGCTGCCCAATGTCGATGCCGAAGTGATGGACGGCCAGGCGCTCGACCTGCCGGACGCAAGCTTCGATATCAGCTTCTCGGTGTTCGGGGTCATCCTGTTCCCCGACTGGCGCAAGGGGCTGGCCGAGATGGCGCGGGTGACCCGGCCCGGCGGCAAGGGTGTGCTCGCGACCTGGCAGAGCGAAGGCGCGGCGACCTTCCTGCTGTTGTCGCAGATCCGGCGGAAGCTGTTCCCTCGGCTGGACGGCAAGACGAAGCTGCCCGAGGGCGCGGTGGCTTTGGGCGATCCCGAATGGCTGTCGGCGGCGATGGTCGATGCCGGGTTCGCGGTGCCCGAGATCAGCCACGTGACGCATGATTTCCTGCTCGACGTGTCGCAGCTCGACCGGCCCGAGACGTTGTTCGGGATGAGCCCGGACTGGACGGCGCTGGATGCGAAGCAGCAGGCGGCGGTGGTCGAGGAGGTGCGGCGCATGGCGGATGGGCGGTCGGTGCTGCCGATACCCTCGACGGCGCTGATCGCGGTGGCGGGGCGTTAGAGGCGCCTGTCTACTCCCCTCCCTTGCAGGGAGGGTAATATTGGGTGCGGATCGACCTAACCCGGCCGGAATTCCTCCACCGCTTCGTACATGCCGAGCGTGAAGGTGGAGACTTCGAGCGCCTGCTGGAACCAGGGCAGAGGCCGGGGATCGGCGCGCATCGCTTCGTACGCGGCCCGGCTCTCCCAGCGCGCGACCATCGTCACGGCGGTGCCGTCGAGGCTGCGGTGGAGCGTCGAGCCGAGAAAGCCGGGGGCGTGGCGGACGATCTGCCCGGTGACTTCGGCGAGCAGCGCGATCACCCGGTCCTGATGCTCGGGCTGCATGCTGAACTGGTTGATGAGGGTGATCGGTCCGTCGGACATCTCAGCTCTCCAGGGCTTCTCGCGCGCGGTGGGCCAGCCGCTCGATCGCGGCTTCGTGGATGCCCGGCGCGCTCACCAGCAGGCCGAACGCCTTGGCGCTCGGCGTGTTGAAGACGAGTTCCTGCCCCAACACGTCGGTAATCACCCCGCCCGCCTCGCGCACGAGCAGCACCGCGGCGGCGACGTCCCATTCATTGCCCCAGCGGATCGTGGCGAGCAGATCGGCCTCGCCCGCCGCGACCATCGCGATGCGCAGCGCGATCGAATTGGGCTTGTCGACGATCACCAGGTCGCGATCGACCTTGGGCAGATGATCGGTCGGCATGCGAGCGCCCGCCAGCATATCGCGCGGCGTGACGTGGAGCTGCACGCCGTTGCGCGCCGCGCCCCTGCCCGCCTCGGCGATCCAGCGCTCGCCGCGCGCCGGGGCATCGAGCACCCCGATCACCGGCGCGCCATCCTCGACCAGAGCGACCGAGACCGACCAGCCGGGGCGGTGGCGGAGATAGTCGCGGGTGCCGTCGATCGGATCGACCACCCAGATCCGCCGCGCATCGAGCCGCGCGCGGCTGTCCGCCGTTTCCTCGGACAGCCAGCCGGCTTCGGGCAGCAGGGCGGTCAGCCGCTCGCGGAGCAGCGCGTCGAGTTCGAGATCGACATCGCAGACCGGGCTGCCGGGGACCTTCTCCCAGCGTTTGAACTCGGTCTCCCAGCGCGCCATGGCGAGACGGCCCGCCTCCGCGGCGATCGCCGCGACTTCGGAGGCGAGGCCGGCTTCAGGCACCGGCGATCGTCATCCCGTCGATGCGGATCGTCGGCGCGTTGATCCCGTAGCGGAATTCGAGGTCGTTCGCCGGGGTCAGCGCGAGGAACATGTCCTTCAGGTTGCTCGCGATAGTGATCTCCGAGACCGGGCGGGTGATCTCGCCCTTCTCGATCAGGAAACCGGCGGCGCCGCGGCTGTAATCGCCGGTGACGCCGTTGACGCCCTGGCCGATCAGCTCGGTGACGAGGATGCCGTACTCGATCTCGCCGACCAAGGTCTCGGCCGGGATATGGCCGGCTTCCATATAGAGGTTGGACGGCGCCACGCCGGGCGCGCCGCCTATGCCGCGCGAGGCATGGCCGGTCGCCTCCAGGCCGAGCTGGCGGGCCGAGGCGCTTTCGAGCAGCCACGTTTCGAGCATGCCGGCATCGACCAGCTTGACCGGCTGGACCGGCAGCCCCTCGCCGTCGAAGGGGCGCGAGCGCAGCCCGCGCGGGCGATGCGGATCGTCGCAGATCGTCACGCCCTTCGCGAAGACCTGCTGGCCGAGCCGGTCGAGCAGGAAGCTGGTCTTGCGAGTGATCGCGGCGCCGGCGATCGCGCCGAGGAAATGGCCGATCAACCCGGACGAGACGCGGCGATCGAAGACGACCGGCATCGCGCCGCTGGGGATCTTCGCCGGATCGAGCCGGGCGACAGCGCGCTCGCCGGCGAGCCGGCCGATCGCCTCGGGCGCTTCAAGCGATGCGGCGTGGCGCGCCGAGTGGTGCGCATAATCGCGCTGCATGTTGCCGCCGCTGCCGGCAAGGACGCTGGCCGAGACGCCGTGGCTAGTCTGGGCATAGCCGCCGGTGAAACCATGCGAGGTGGCGAGCGTCATCACCGAGCGCGAGGCGCCGGCGCTGGCGCCTTCGCTGTTGGTGACGCCTTCGACGCCACGCGCAGCCGCTTCGGCACGTTCGGCCAGCGCCTTGAGGCTCTGCGGATCGACATGGGCGCCGTCGTCGAGATCGAGCTGGGGCGGCGCGCCGTGGAGCAGCCGGTCCTGCGGCGCGAGGCCGGCCCATTTGTCCTCGGGCGCTTCCTTCGCCATCGCGACGACGCGTTCGACGAGCATGTCGAGCGAGGCCGAACTCAGCTCGGAGGTAGAGACGCTGGCCGAGCGCTGGCCGATGAACACACGCAGGCCAAGTTCCTCGCTCTCCGAGCGCTCGACATCCTCCAGCGCGCCCATCCGGACGGAGACGGACTGCGAGCTGTCGGCAGCGAACACGGCATCGGCGGCATCGGCGCCCGCCCGGCGCGCCCGCGCGACGACATCGGCGGCGCGTTCACAGGCTTCGGAAATGGTCAGCATCGCGCCGACTTAGGTACGCGGAGGCCGAAGGTCAAAGCGTCTGGCCCACAACGAAGCAGGCAGCGAACATCAGCAGCCCGGCATTGCGGTTCGAACGGAAGCGGGCGAGCGCATTGGCACCGTCGGCGGTGTCGAGCGTCACGACCTGCCAGAGCAGGTGGAGTGCCATCGGCAGCAGGGCGAGGAGCGCGAGCCAGTCGGGGCGGAGCTGCCAGATCGCGGCGCCCCAGCAGGCTATCGCGACGACGTAGAACGCGGAGACGCCGCCCTGGATATGCGCGCCCATCGCGCGGGCCGAGGAACGGACGCCAACCAGCGCGTCGTCCTCGATATCCTGGATCGCATAGATGGTGTCGTAGCCGATCACCCAGGCGATGCAGCCGGCATAGAGCAAGGCGAGCGGGAGCAAGGGCTGGGTGCCGATCTCGGCCCAGCCGACCAAAGCCGCCCAGGAGAAGACCATGCCGAGCCATGCCTGGGGCCACCAGGTGATCCGCTTCATGAAGGGATAGGCGGCAACCGGCGCGATGCTGGCGAGCGCGACCAGCCGGGCGGGCCAGTGGAGCTGGAACCAGACGACCAGCCCGACCAGACAGAGCAGGCCGAGCCAGAGCAAAGCGGCCTTTACCGAGACCGCGCCGCTCGCCACCGGGCGGCTGCGGGTGCGGGCGACCTGGCGATCGAGGTCGCGGTCGACAATGTCGTTGAACACGCAGCCGGCGCCGCGCATCGCGATGCTGCCGAGCAGGAGCCAGAAGATCAGGTCCCAGCGCTCGACCGCGGCGCCGGAAAGCGCGACCGCCCAGGCGCCGGGCCAGAACAGCAACCACCAGCCGATCGGCCGGTCGAACCGGGCGAGCAGGGCATAGGGGCGTGCGGCGGCGGGGAGCAGGCCCACCAGCCCGCGATGCTCGGTATCGGGTACGATCTGCTGCGCTTCGGCCATGCCCGTCCCTCCGCCCCCACGCGGCAAAGATCAAGCCCGCAACATTCTGGCATAATCTTGCGACAAAACAGGCGCAGGCGCGGGATGCCATTATTTCATCCCGGAAACAGTCGATGCGCCTTTTCCTCGCCAGCCTGTCGCTCGCCGCAATCGCCACCCCTGCTTTGGCGGATGACGCGCCGAGCTTCTTCATCAGCCCGATGGGCGAACCGTTCCGCGGGCCCGACGCGCCCAATATCTGGTTCGACAAGGCCGACGCCAATCATGACGGCGTGCTGACCCAGGACGAGATGGAAGCCGATGCCGCGCGCTTTTTCGCGACGCTCGACAAGAATAAGGATGGCGAGCTCGACCCCGAGGAGATCGAGAATTACGAGACGGTGGTGGCGCCGATGATCCGGGTGGGCGGCTATATGGGCGACCAGCCGGAAAGCACCGAGGGCGATGGCGAGAGCGGCGAGAAGCGCGCGCCTGCCTATGTCGCGCAGGGCGCGGCGCGCTTCGGCTATTTCGACTATCCCGAGCCGGTGGTGATGGCCGACACCAATTTCGACCGGGGCGTGGATGCCCGCGAGTTCCGCGCCGCCGCCGACAAGCGCTTCGCGCTGCTCGACAAGAATGGCGACCGAAAGATCGAGAAGTCCGAGCTGCCCATGATCGAGAAGGCGAGCTTCAGGCCCGGCAAGCGCGGGGGCGGCGGGGGCCGCGGAC
>JAEXLC010000215.1 GCA_023445495.1 Pseudomonadota bacterium
CGCCACTCCCGCAGCCCCCAGCGTCGCCGTGAAGCCGGCGGTCGCCGTCTCCGTCGCGCCCCACGCCGCCGCCACGCCAGCCGCGCCGCAGGACCGCCGCGAGCCGCGCGACGACCGCAAGCACGCCGAACTCGACGCGATCATCGGCGCCAAGGCGCTCGGCGTCACCGGCGACTATATCGCCGAGCTCCGCCAGGCCGCGCCCCAGCTCGGCCCGGTCACCCTCGACGAAGCCAACGGCATGCGCGCGCTCGGCGTCACCCCGGAATATATCCGCTCGCTGGTCTCGACCGGCCTGCGCATCCGCTCGTACGACGACGTGATGGGCGCCCGTGCCGTCGGGGTGAACCCCGCCTATGTCCGCAGCATCATCGCGGCCGGCTATCACGGCGACATCGACGATTACATCGCCTTGGCCGGCATGGGCGTCACCGCCGACGATGTCCGCCGCCTCCGCGCCGCCGGGATGAACGTCGACATGGACTCGCTCGCCCTGAGCAAGACGCTCCGGCGCGGCCCGCGTCCCCATCCGGATCCCCGGCCCGCCCCGGATCCCGACAACTAAGACCACCACCCCCGACCCGCCGAAGCGCTGACACCCCCTCCCGGGGTGAACGCCCCCGGCTTGCCTTCTTCACCGAGGAGAAATGTCATGCGCCGCTCGATCCTTGCCTTCGCTTCGCTTGCCCTGCTCGCCACCACCGCCATCGCCGGCGATCGCGGCCGCGATCCGGTCACCGCTTCCACCCCGATCGGCTTCAAGCTCCAGCTCGAGGCGGGCCGCGGCCATTTCCAGCTCAGCCTGACCATGGGCGAGCGCCACAACATGAACACCAGCGTCTCGGGCAGCCAGATCGGCCTCGATACCAAGGTGTTGGAGGGAAACGGCCCGCTCCGCTTCGCCATCGCCCGTGAGCCCGGCCGCCTCGACTGCACCGGCGCCACCGAGCGCAAGGTCGCGACCGGCAGCTGCAGCTTCACCCCCGATGCCGAATTCGCCGGCTATCTCGCCAATCGCGGCATCGGCCGGCCGAGCTTCCAGGAATCGCTCGATCTCACCCTGGTCGGCGCCAACAAGGAGCTGGTCGAAGCATTGGCCAAGGCCGACTATCCCAAGCCGACGATCGACGAGCTGACCGCGCTCTCCGCGCTGCAGGTCACCCCGGCCTATATCGCCGATCTCGCTCGCCAGGGCTTCCGCCCCGACAGTCTCGACGACCTCACCGCCTTCGCCGCGCTCCGCATCGACGCCGACTATGCCGGCCGCATGCTCCGCGCCGGGCTCGGCAAGCTCAAGGCCGAGGAGCTGATCCAGCTCAAGGCGCTCGACGTCTCGCCCGAATATCTCGCCGAGATGGCCGGCGCGGGCCTGCGCAACCTGTCCGCCGACGACGTCACCCAGCTCAAGGCGCTGAACGTCACCCCCGCCTTTGTCCGCGAGATGGCAGCGATGGGCTATCCGGACCTGCCGGCCGAGCGGCTGGTCGAGCTCAAGGCCGTCGGCGTCACCGCCGAGGATGTCCGCCGCGCGCGCAAGATCGGCATCGCCGATCCCACGCCCGAGCAGCTCGTCCAGATCCGCGTGCTCAAGCACTGATCGCCAGGGAAAGCGCCCAGCATGCGTCTCGCAGCTCTTCTCCTTGCCGGCACCGCGCTCCTGCCCTCGGGCGCGGCCAAGGCCCAGACCGCCGTGCCGACTGCAACCGGCACGGCGGCAGGCAAGCAATCCTTCACGCCGGAGGACTTCGCCCGCTTCGCCCCGCGCACCGCCTATGACATGCTGGTCCAGCTCCCCGGCTTCACCATCCGCAGCGCGGACCAGGAGCGCGGCCTCGGCCAGGCTTCGGAGAATGTGCTGATCAACGGCACCCGCATCGCCAACAAGACCGGCGGCGCGATCGCCGAGCTCCAGCGCGTCGCCGCCGGCAATGTCGAGCGGATCGAGATCGTCGATGCCTCCACCCTCGGCATCGCCGGCCTGTCGGGCCAGGTCGCCAACATCATCCTCAAGAACGCGCGCAAGGCCGGCGGCCAGTTCGAATGGAAGCCCGATTTCCGCGCCCATTATTCGCGCCCCAACCTGTTCCGCGGCAATATCAGCTACACCGGCAAGACCGGCGCGGTCGATTACACCCTGTCGCTCGAGGACCAGGCCGGCCGCGGCGCGATCGGCGGGCCCGAGCTGTTCTACGCCGCCGACGGCTCGCTGATCGAGCGGCGCGAGGAAGTCTTCCACCAGGAATCGGACACGGTCACCGCCAAGCTCCGCCTGGCGATCGACGGCCCGGGAACCTCCAAGGGCAATCTCGTCCTCGGCTATTCGCCCTATTGGAACCCGGTCTACGACTTCGAGCAGCGCTTCCGCGCCGACGGCAATGACGGCACCCGCCTGCGCCGCCAGCGGCTCAACGGCTGGTTCTACGACGTCAACGCCGATTACGAGTTCGCGCTCGGGCCGGGCCGCTTCAAGATCATCGGCCTGCGCCATTTCGATCACGAGCCGGTGATCTCCACCCAGATCGACAGCTTCGCCAGCGGCGCGCCCGATCAGGGCACCCGCTTCACCCGCAACTCGCACATCACCGAGACGATCGCCCGCGCCGAATATGGCTGGAAGATGGGCAAGTCCGACTGGCAGGTCTCGCTCGAGCGCGCGGTCAACGGGCTCGATCAGCGCGGCGCGCTCGCCACGCTCAACCCGCAGGGCGATTTCGTCCCCGTCGCCTTCCCCGGCGGCAGCGGCGTGGTCCGCGAAGTCCGGCACGAGGGGATGGTCACCTATAGCCGGGCGCTCGGTGCCAAGCTCAGCCTGCAGGTCGCGGGCGGCGGCGAGACCAGCACGCTGGAGCGCGTCGATGGCGACGTCCCCGCCCGCCGCTTCTTCCGCCCCAAGGGCAGCGTCACGCTCGGCTGGAAGCCCGATGCCGCCTGGGACCTCAGCCTCAAGGTCCGCCGCCGCGTCGGCCAGATCAGCTTCTATGATTTCCTCGCCCAGCCCAATCTCAAGTCCGAGCGCCAGAATGCCGGCAATCCCGATCTCGTCCCCCCGCAAAGCTGGGAAGCCGAGATGGAAGTCGGCCGCACGCTGGGCGCGGCGGGCAAGACGCGGCTGCGCGCTTACTATCACCGGATTGACGACATCATCGATATCGTCCCGATCGGCACCGACGACGAAGGCGTCGGCAATCTGCCCCGCGCCACCCGGATGGGGCTGGTCAGCACCAGCACGATCCAGTTCGCCCCGCTCGGGCTACCCGGCGCCAAGCTCGACGCAACCGTCGGCATCGAGCGCGCCCGCGTCCGCGATCCGCTCACCGGCCAGATGCGCACGATCAGCGGCACCCAGGATCGCTGGGCGGAGCTCAACTTCCGCCACGACATCCCGAAGAGCGCGCTGGCCTGGGGTGTCGATGCCAGCTTCTATCACTATTCGCCCTATTATTACCTGACCGAGGTGAACCAGGAGAATGAGGGGCCGTGGTTCGTCAACGTCTTCGCCGAGCACAAGAACGTGCTGGGCCTGACCGTCCGCGCCACCGTCGGCAACATCTTCAGCGCCCGCCATTATTACGACCGCGAAGTCTATGCCGGCCGCCGCACCACCAATCCGCTGGTCTTCCGCCAGTCGAACAACCAGCTGATCGGCCCGATCTTCACCTTCAAGATCAGCGGAAGTTTCTAGGGCTTCCGACGCGCCTTCTTCCTGCTTTTCCCTTCTTTTTCCCCGGCGAAGGC
>JAEXLC010000237.1 GCA_023445495.1 Pseudomonadota bacterium
GGATGGTGGGTACCATCCGGGCCGCTCCTGTTTGCCGGTAAGGGCAGGATCAGAACTTCACGCTGACCTCGCCGCCGATGGTGCGCGGCGGGTTGAAGTTGGCATAGTCGCCCAAGATGCCGCCATAGTTGGTCGACACCAGCGCGCCATTGGCGCCGTAGTTGAGCACCGGCGACGAGTTCGCGTTCGAGCGGCGGTAGATATAGGTGTGGTCGAGCAGGTTGCGCGACCAGACCGACAGCGTCACCGTGCTGCCGTTCTTCATCTGGATGTCCGCCAGCGCGATGCGGCCGTTGACCACGAAGCTCGGGTCGGTCTTGGTCGGCTCGAGCTGGAAGCTGTACTGGCTGCTCGCATAGTTGCCGTCGAGGTGGAAGCGCAGGTTGGCGCCGCCCGCGACGGGCACCGGCAGCACATAGTCGATCGCGCCCGACGCCGCGTTGGTCGGCGTGTAGACGATGTAGAGCTGCTGCGGCAGGCCGCCGGTCAGCGGGTTCACCGCCGAAGGCGCCTTCCAATAGGTATAGGCATAAGAGCCGGTCAGCGTCAGCTCGCGGGTCGGCTTCAGCGTCAGGTCCGCTTCGATGCCGCGGATCTTGGTGTCGCCGGCATTCTGGGTCTGCTCGATATGGCTGCCGTTGGTCGGGCTGGTCGCCGAGGTGTCGAACAGGTCGAAGTCGAACTGCGTGTTGCTGCGGTTCATGATGTAGCCGGCCAGGTTCAGGCGCGCGCGATGGTCGAGGAAGTCCATCTTCGCGCCGATCTCGTACGACTTCACCGATTCCGGCCCGAACGCGTTGAAGCTCTGCGAGCGGTCATTGGCGCCGCCGGCGCGGAAGCCGGTCGAGTACTTCGCATAGAAGTGCATGTCCGGCGTCGCGTCGTACGCGATGTTGAACATCGGGTCGAAGCGGTTGACGCTGTTCTCGAACGAGAAGCCCTGCACGACGTTGTTGACGACGTAGAGGTTGCCGTGGCGCTTGTCCTTGGTGAAGCGACCGCCGGCGGTGAAGTGCAGGCCCGTGCCTTCCGGCGAGAAGGTCAGGTTGCCGAACGCCGAGTAGTTATGGTCCCAGGCCTTGCTGGCGCGGGTGATGAACTGGCAGCTGTTGGTGAACTGCGGGACGGTGGCGGCCAGCGTGTTCACGCACGACGAATTATAGGGCTGGTAGCCCGAATTGGCGCTGGTCACCGTGCCCGAGACGATCGGGCTGCGGATGGTGTAGGCAGTGCCGTCCGCGTTCCACAGGTTGCTCAGCGGGGTCGCGGCATATTCGGTGGCATGCTCGGTGTAATAATAGGCGCCGAGAACGAAATCGAACTGGTCGAAGCTGCCAACCGCCTGGAATTCCTGGCTGAACTGGTGCTGGTCGAGGAACGACAGGCTGTAGCGGCTGAAGTTCGCGTTCGGCGCATAGGTGCTGCGCTCCGGACCGCCCGAATTGTCCCACTGGTCGGTCGAGACGCCGCGCCATGCGGTGATCGAGCGCAGCTCGATGTTCGGCGAGACCTTGTACTTCAGGTTCGAGGTGAAGCCGTGGGTGATGTCGACGCTCGGCTGCTGCGGCACGCCGACATCGGCGGTGAACTGCCGATCCGGGTGCACGCCGACCAGCGGCGCGCGCGGAGCGACGCAGACCGGCTTGGTGCTGCCCGCAGCGATCGTGCCGCCGCACGCCGTGGTGGTGCCCGGCAGATAGAGGGTGGTACCGATCGTGCCGCCCGCCGGGGTGTAGCTGCCGACGGCATAGCCCTTGGGGTTGTAGTTGATCAGCTGGCTGTACTGCGGGGTGTTCTCGTCCTTCGCGTAGTCATACGAGAAGTCGGCGGTGAAGCCGTCGATCGGGGTCCAGCGCGCGGCGGCGCGGCCGCCCTTGCGGTCGTAATAGTTCCAGCCGGTCGAGCCCTCGAGCGGGTCCTTCACGGTCGGATCCTGGTGCTGGTAGACGCCGTCGAACTTGAGCGCGATGTTGGCGAAGGCGGGCAGGTCGACATGCGCTTCGGCGTTGCGGCTGCCGTAATTGCCGAGGCCGGCGGTCATGCGGGCGCCGAACTCGCCGGTGGGCGCGCGGGTGACGAGGCTGAGCGCGCCGCCTTCGGTGTTGCGGCCGAACAGCGTGCCCTGCGGGCCCTTGAGCACTTCGATGCGCTCGATGTCGAACAGCGCGGCGTTCAGGCCCTGGGTCTTACCCAGCGCAACGCCGTCGATATAGACGCCCACGCCGGCATCGCGCGCGGTCTGGTTCTGGTCATAGGGGACGATGCCGCGGATGCCGATCGTCAGCGCCGACTGGCGCGCTTCGAACGTGGCGACGCGCAGCGACGGCACGGTGCCGTCGGCCAGGTTGAACAGGCTCTGGACGTGGCGGTCCTGCAGCGCCTCGGTGCTCAGCACCGAGATCGAGATCGGAGTCTCCTGCAGGTTGGTCTCGCGGCGCTGCGCGGTGACGACGATGTCGGTCAGGCCGTTCTGGTCGTCGTCGGGCGCGGCGGTCTGGGTCGCCGGGTCGGCGGCCTGCTGCTGGGCGAGCGCGGGCGTGGCTGCCAGCGCCAGCAGGGTCGAGCCTGCCAGCAGCGACAAACGGAAGCGCGAGAAATTCTGCATTAGGTTAACCCCCAAAGGTCAGGTCTGGTTCTGACGGGGCGCCTACGCAGCGTAGTTGGCAGTTATGTTACTTCGATAGTAACGTATAAATACACGTCATGACATTTTCATTTCATAATCGCCATTTAAAAACACAATCCGGAATTGTTTTGACCGATATGAAAAATAGTCCGTGTATTAATTATACATGCGCAAATTCAAAAAAGTTTATTTAAAATTACTGACCACCATATTGTGGGATTGATCGACCCGGGAATGCAGATTTACTGGTCATCATAAACAAAAAGGGAGGCTCCTTGCGGAACCTCCCTCTCTGTTTTCACGGAGCGCCGGATCAGAGGCCGACCACGCCGCCGTCATTCTTGGTGATGATCACGATCGCCGAGCGCGGGCGGATCGTGGCGCCGGCGGTGCCGGTCGCCTGGCTGTCCGGCCAGTGGCTCGACGGCGCCGCCGGGGTGCCGTTCTCGCCCGGGTGCTGGATGCCGACGAACAGCGTGCGGCCGTCCGGCGTCGAGTCCACGCCGGTGATCTCGCACTCGACCGGGCCGACCAGGAAG
>JAEXLC010000255.1 GCA_023445495.1 Pseudomonadota bacterium
GGGTTGCAGGCGTATCGTTCGGGGCTCTGGGCTCCTGCTTTCGCAGGAGCACGGTGGTGGGGGGAACTACATTATGAACATCTGGTTCGGCACGGCGCTGTGGAAGCGTGTCCTCGCCGCCCTGGTCCTCGGCGTGGTCTTCGCGCTGCTGTTGCCGCAGGGGGCGCCCTATCTCCAGTTTATCGGCGACTTGTTCGTGCGGGCGATCCGGATGCTGGTCGCGCCGATCGTGCTGGTCACCATCGCCTCGGGCATCACTTCGCTCGCCGATCCGAAGCGGCTGGGGAGCCTGGGCGGGCGGACCGTGGGTATGTTCGCGCTGACCACGTTCATCGCCGTATCGGTCGGCATGCTGGTCGCCGCGATCGTCCAGCCGGGCGTGGGCGCGCCGCTGGGTACGGCCGAGGCGCATGTGCTGGGCAAGCCGGTCACGCCCTATGAGCAGCTGATCAACATCATCCCCACCAACATCTTCGACGCGCTGGCCAAGGGCGACATGCTCGCGCTGATCTTCACCTCGATCCTCATCGGCTGCGGCACGGTGGTGGCGGGCGAGGCGGGCAAGCCCTTCGCCAATCTGCTGCAATCGACGTCGGCAGTCCTGTTGCGGGTCGTCGGGCTGGTGATGGAAGCGACGCCCTTCGGCGTGTTCGCGCTGATCGCCAATGCGGTGGCGGCGAACGGCGCGGCGGTGTTCGTCCATGTCGGCTGGCTGGCGCTGGCGGTGGTGCTCGGCTCGTTGATCCAGATGCTGGTGGTGCACAGCCTGTTGCTGCGCTTCGTGGCCAAGCTGCCGCTGCTGCCCTTCTTCCGCGGTATCGTCGATGCGCTGGCGGTGGCCTTCTCCACGGCTTCCAGCGGCGCGACGCTGCCGGTGGCGATGCGCGTCTCCGAGCAGAATCTCGGCATCGGCCGCCCGGTCTTCTCGACCGTGCTGCCGCTCGGCGCGAGCATCGGCAAGGACGGCACGGCGATGTATGTCGGCCTGCTGAGCATGTTCGCGCTCCAGGCGTTCGGCGTGCACCTGACCCCGACCGTCTATGCCACCGTGCTGCTGACCGGCGCGCTGGCGGCGTTCGGCACCGCGCCGGTGCCCTCGGCCTCGCTGTTCATGCTGGCGGCGGTGCTGAGCGCAGTGGGCGTCTCGCCCGAGCAGACCGCCCTGGTGGTCGGCTTCGTGCTGCCGTTCGACCGGCTGCTCGACATGACGCGGACCGTGCCCAGCGCTTCGGCGAACCTGACCGTGGCGACGCTGGTCGCGCGTTGGGAAGGGGAGCTGGACGAGGACGTCTATCGGGCGGCTGACGCCGCCTAGTTTCCGTCATCCCGGCCTCGAGCCGGGATCCCACTTCTTCTTCGTCGCGATAGGCAGCGGGACCCCGGCGCAAGGCCGGGGTGACGAGGGAGTTAGTCGGCCAGACTTACTTCACGCCCGGCCACCCAGACTCGCTTGACCGCGTACAGATCCCGGAACGTCACGTCCGGCGCGCCGCCGACCAGCACCAGGTCCGCGCGGGCGCCCTTGCGGATCACGCCTTCATCCTTGCGGCCCATGATCTCGGCGCTGACCTTGGTGCCGGCCTCGATCACCTCGGCCGGCGTGAAGCCCAGCCCGGTGAGGATGCGCATCTCGCGCAGCGCGCCGAAGCCGGGATAGACGCCCTCGATACCGGTATCGGTGCCGACGCCGATGCGGATCCGCGCGACCTGCAGCCGGCGGATATTCTCGCGCATGATCTCCCAGCGCTTGCTGTCATAGGGCGCGATCGCCTCGCCCTTGGCCAGCCGCGCCGTCTCGCGGGCCTGCTGCTCGGGGGTGAGCAGCGCCAGTTCCTCGGGCGCCAGCACCCGCGCCTCGAGCGGCTCATAGGTCGCCAGCGTGGCGACATAGGCCATGTGGTGCTTCTTCATCAGGCCGATCAGCTCGTTGTCGACCAGCGCATCGCCGACGCCGTGCGCCAGCGAGTCGACGCCGGCGCGCGCCGCGATCTTGGCGCCTTCGAGCGTGACGGTGTGCGTCATCACCTTGATGCCCGCCTTGTGCGCATCGGCGACGATCGCGGCCAGGGTCGGCTCGTCGATGCTCGGCTTGTCGGGGCGGGCGGGATCGCCATAGCGCCAGCCATCGGCGAACACCTTCACCATGTCCGGCTTGTAGGGCAGCGCTTTGGCCATCGCCGCATGCGCCTCTTCCGGACTGGTGACCTGGAGGGTGATCGCATTGGTGAACTGGCTCTCGGTGCCGTGGCCGTCGGGCACGCCCAGCCGCACCGCCAGGGTCAGGCGCGGGGTATCGGCCCGGAGTGCGCGGATGCCGGCCATCATCTCGCCCGAGACCGAGAATTCGTTGATGCTGGTCACGCCGGCGCGGAGATAGGGCACGTAGAAACGGTGGAGCGCGGTGGCGTCGGCGAACGCCTCGCGCCGCGTGTGGATGTGGAGGTCGTGCAGCCCTGGGATCAGCGTCATGCCCGACGCGTCGATCACCTCGGTGCCTTCGGGCACGCGCAGCTTCCTGCCCACCCGCACGATCCGGTCGCCCTCGATCAGCACGTCGCTGAGCTTGGCCTTGCCGCCGGTGCCGTCGAACACCCGCGCGCCGTGGATCAGCGTCGCGCGCTCCTGTGCCTGCGCCGTGCCTGCTCCGGCCAGTGCCGCCGCTGCCATGATAACCCTCATTTCAGATGCGCGTCGAAGAAGGAGATGGTGCGGCCATAGGCGGCAAGCCAGTCGGCGGTGCGGAAGAATTCGTGGCGCTCATTGGGGAAGACGAGCTCCTCATGCGGGATGCCGCGTGCCGCCAGCTCGCGGGCGAGCAGCAGCGACTGGGCGAAATCGACATTGCGGTCATCGTCGCCGTGGACGAGCAGCACCGGCGAGCGCCAGGACGCGATCGCGCCCATCGGCGAGCTTTCCCACTGCTTCTGGCGCATGGCGGCCTGCGCGTCGGGCGACACGCTGTTGTCGACATTGCGCAGCAGCGAGTGGACGCCGTGGAAGTCGGCGCCTGCCTTGAACAGGTCGCTGTTGCGGGCAAGGGCGAGCGCGGTCAGGTATCCACCCCAGCTGCCGCCCCAGATGCCGATCTTGTCGGGCTCGACATCCTTCTGCGCCGCCAGCCAGCGCCCGCCGGCGAGCACGTCGCGATATTCGGTGGCGCCGTCACGGGCGATGCCGGCAGCGTCGCGGAACGCCTGGCCATAGCCGGTGCCGCTGCGATAATTGACCGACAGCACGGTATAGCCCTTCGCCGCCAGCACCTGGTTCATCACATAGGCGTTCGAATAATATTGGGCGTGGTGGAAGCCGAGCACCATCTGGCGGCGGGGTCCGCCATGGACGAAAATCAGCGCGGGATGCTTGCCCTTGCCCTGGCCGCGGAAGAGCTGGGCATGGACGGTCACGCCGTCCTCGGCCGTGTAGGTCACCGCTTCGGGGGTGATCGCGCCCTTCAGTTCGGCGACTCCGCCTAGCGGCGCCAGCCCCTTGGCCAGCACCGGATGCGCGGTGTGGCTGGCATCGGCGGCGATGCCGGCAAGCTGGCCGCCGCCGAACAGCGGCAGGCTCTCGCTGCCTTTGCCCTGAGTCACCCGCTTCGCCGTGCCGCCGCTGGCCGGCACCTGCCAGAAATGGCGGCGATCGGCTTCGTCGGCATTGGCGGCGAAGGTGACGACATCGTCGGCGCCGAGGATAAAGGTCTCCACCTCGAACTTGCCGGGAGTCAGCTCCTTCGGCTCGCCGCCCTTGGTGGCGTCGATCGCATAGACATGGAGGAAGCCGGTGCGCTCCCAGGGGAAGAGCAGCTGGCCGGCCTTGCTCCAGTAGAGATTGTGCTGGCGGGTGCCGTAATAGCGGCCGCCCATGCCCTTTGGCGCGCTCCAGACCGTATGCGCCTTGCCGGTAGCGGCATCGGCGACGCGGATCGACCAATAGGGGCCGCCGTCGCCGGCCGCGCCAGCGGGGGGATCGAGATACTGGATATAGGCGACTTGGGCACCGTCGGGCGACAGCGCCGGCTCGGCCGAATAGCCGAGCGCCGGGTCCATATAGGTTAGCTTGCCGGCATCGACGTCGAGCAGCGCGACGAAGCCGTGGCCGTCGCGATTGTCGACGAACAGCAGCTTCCTGCCATCGGGTGTCCATTTCAGGTCGCTGACCCCGCCGCCGACCGCGCCGATCCGCGCCGCCTTGCCACCGGCCCAGACCCAGATCTCGCCGCGCCTGGTGAAGGCGATGCGCTGCCCGTCGGGCGAGAAGCTGGGCATATGGCCTTCGCCGATCGCGACCGGGGCCTGGCCGCCCTCGGCGAGCAAGAGCTGCTGGTTCGGCGTGAAGGGCAGCGAGGCGGTGTTGGGAATCTTGCCGTCGGGAAACTCGTCATCGCCGCCACGCACGAACGCGATGCGCCTGCCGTCCGGGCTGAGCGCCACGTCGTAGAGCATCATGCCGTCATCCTCGGCATAGCCGGTCACCTGCCGCGCCTTCTGCCCGGCATCGGCGACCCAGAGGTTGCGCGCGCCGGCCCGGTTCTCGACCCAGGCGAAGCGCGGCACGTCGCGCGCGCCGGCCATCTGGCTGGCGGTGGGCAGCGCGAGCGCGGCGGCGAGGTCGTTGGTCTGGGCAAGCGCGGGGCTTGCGAGCAGCGTCGCGCAGGACAAAGTGAGGGCGATCCGGATCATCTTCATTACGCGAACGTGCCGGTGCCATGTTGCCGGTACAATGCTGGCATGCGGTGCGGTTATGCCGGGGCCATGCCTCTGAATGATCGCGGGTTTGCACGCCGCACGGGCGCGGTTACGCTTGCGGCATGAAGCAACTCGCCCCCGGCCATATCGCACTGGCCATCGCCCTGACGCTCGCCACCCCCGCGCTCGCCCAGCAGACGCTGGAGCAGCGTGTCGCCGCCAAGCTGGCCGAGGCGCCGCAGGGCACCCGCTTCGGGCTGGTGGTGGTGGATGACAGCGGCAAGGAGATCATCGCGATCAACCCGGATGGCCGCTTCATCCCCGCGTCGAATACCAAGGTCTATACGACAGCGGCTGCCTTCGCGAACCTGGCCGACATCAACGCGCCCGATGCGATAGCCGGTACCGCGGTGCGGTTGCAGGGCCAGGATGTCGTGCTGGAAGGGCGGGGCGACGCGCGGCTGTCGAGCGCCGACGATTGCACCGTCGATTGCCTCGCCACGCTGGCCGATGCGATCGCGGCGAATACGAAGCATGTCCGCAACATCATCGGCGACGACACGCTCTTCCCGGACCAGCGCTGGAGTCCCGGCATGAGCTGGAACAACATCCCGAGCTCGTCGGGCACCGGCATCTCGGCGCTGACGCTCGACGATAACGAGCTGAAGCTCACCGTCTCGCCGGCAAAGGCGGGGGAGGCGGCAAAGGTCGAGCTCTGGCCTTATTTCACGATCGACAACCAGGCGAAGACGGTGCCGGGCGACAAGACCGAGCTGGGCTGGGACCGTGATCCCAACAGCAAGCTGCTCCACATCACCGGCACGATCGGCGCGGACGCCAAGCCGCGCGTGTGGAAGCTCGGCATCGACGATCCGGCTGAGTACGCGGCCTGGCGCCTCAAGGTGCTGCTCGAGGCACGCGGGGTGAAGGTGAAGGGAGTGATTCAGGCGCTGCATCGGCGACTGACCCCGCAGGATGATCGTGCGAACCGCACCTTCCCGCCGGTGGAGGTCACGGTGCCCGGCATCCCCGCGCTCGCGCGGCTGACCCCGGCGCCGTTCGCCGAGGACCTCAAGCATATCAACAAGGTCAGCCAGAACCTCCATGCCGAGCTGACCTTGCGTCGGGTCGGCCTGCTCGACGGCGGCAGCGGTTCGATCGTGGACGGGGTCGCGAAGGTCGAGAAGATGCTGGTCGCCGCCGGCCTGCCGCGCACCGCCTGGGACTTTTCCGACGGCTCGGGCATGTCGAGCTACAACCGGGTGAGCCCGCGCGGTTCGGTGTTGCTGCTGCGCTGGGTGGCGGCCCAGCCCTGGGGCGCGCAGTTCCGCGACACGCTGCCGATCGCGGGCGTCGACGGCACGCTGTCCCGCCGCTTCAAGGGCACGCCGCTGGAAGGCAGGCTGGTCGCCAAGACCGGCACGCTCAACCAGACCAACGCGCTGGCCGGCTATTTCACCGGGGCGAGCGGGAAGAACTACACCTTCGCCTTCTACGCCAATGACGTGCCGCAGGATGCCAGCGGGACGAAGTATATGGATGACGCGCTGAACCTGGTGGCTGCGGGGAATTAAATTCCCTCTCCCCATCGGGGAGAGGGAGGGAGCCGACGAAGTCGGCGGAAGGGAGAGGGGCAATTGCGGCCACTCCTCACGCCCCTCTCCCGACCTCGCTGCGCTCGGTCACCCTCTCCCCGGAGGGGAGAGGGGTGTTTGGTCACTTGTTCTTCGCCGCCCAGTCCTCCGCGGCCTTCAGCACGCGCAGGACATTGCCGCTCCAGATCTTCTCGATGTCCGTGTCCGAGAAGCCTTCCTTCTTCAGCCGCGCGGTAATCTTCGGCAGCGCGGTGATGTCCTCCATCCCGCGCACGCCGCCGCCGCCGTCCCAGTCTGCACCGATGCCGACATGGTCAACGCCCATCACCGCGATGCAGTGGAGCAGGCTCTTCATGAACAGCTCGAAATCGGCGCCCTGATAGGGGTTGGTCGCGTCGGCCTTAGCCTTGTCGGCGATCAGCTGCTTCTGCTGGGCATTCGACAGCGCGTGCCAGTCGTCCTGGCGGTCCGAGATCTTGTTGCGGGCGTCGTCATGATCGCCCTCGACCAGATAGACGCTGTTGACCTGCAGCACGCCACCCGCCTTGGCGAGCTTGCGCATGCGATCGTCGTCGAGGTTGCGCGGGTGATTGTAGATCGCCTTGGGCCCCGAGTGCGAGGCGATGATCGGGGTCTTGGACAGCGCCATCGCCTGGTCGAACACATCGTCCGACGAATGGCTGACGTCGATCACCATGCCCAGCCGGTTCATCTCGGCTACCCATTGCTTGCCCAAGGGGCTGAGGCCGTTCCACTGCTTGACCTTGTCGGTGGCGCTGTCGCCGAACTGGTTGTTGCGGAAGTGGATCGGGCCGGCCATGCGCACGCCCTGGTCATGATACCACTTCAGCAGGGTGAGGTCGGTGCCGAGCGGATAGCTGTTCTCGATCGACTGGAAGACCACGCGCTTGCCGGCCTTGGCGATACGATAGGCGTCCTCGGGCGTGGTCGCGAATTCCATCTTGTCGCTGTTCGCCGCCACCACGCGCTGGATCCACATCTCGCGGGTGAGCGCGGCGTCGCGCGCCTTGGCATAGCCTTCGGGGGTGAGCGGGCCCTGGCCGGTATAGATCACGAAGAAGCCGCCATCGAGGCCGCCCTGCTCCATGCGCGGCAGGTCGATCTGGCTCTTGTCGAAGTCGCGGTCGTGCCACTCGTCGAACTTCCAGCCGGGGTGCTCGAACAGCTCGGGCGTGTCGAGATGGGTGTCGAGCACCAGCATTTGCTGATGCGCCAGCCGGTCGGCCGGGCTGGGGGTATCGCTATCGGGCCCGGACAGGGCGATGGCGAGAGCGAGGAGCGAGATCATAGGGCCTCCCAGGCAGAAATGACGGCATCCCCCGTCGCGGGGCGCAGCACGAAGATGCCGCTGTCGAAATGGCGCGTCGGGTGGACGCGGTTGGTGAGCAGCGTCCAGGCGAGACCGCGCTCGAAGTCGATCCACAGGCCGGTGCCGGTGAAGCCCGTGTGCCCAATGGTCTCGTCCGAACAGGCCTGGCCACCCGACCAGCCGGCGAACTTGCGTTCCCAGCCGCAGGTGCGGTGGCTGTATTGCGGGGTGCGGATCGCCTCGAGCATCGCGCCCGAGAAGCTGCCGGACAGCACGCCCTGCGCAAAGTCGAGCACGCCGGCGACGGTGCCGAACAGCCCGGCATGGCCGGTCTGCCCGCCCATCGCCCGGCAATTCTCGTCATGCACCTCGCCCTTGAGCACGCGGTTCTGCCACATGCAGCGCTCAGTCGCGACGGCGGGGCCGGGGGGCGGGCCGTAGCTGAGCCCCGGGCCGAGCGGCCATTCGCCCAAGGGCTTGCCGGTCACCCGCTCGATCGCGATGCCGAGCAGCAGGAAGTTGATGTCCGAATAGACCGGCTCGGCGATATGCTTCCACTCGCGCTGGAGCACGAAGGCGCGCAGCCGGTCAGGATCGTCGCCATAGGTGTAGATCGGCTCGACCGCGGGGAAGAGCGTGCGATGGGCGAGGCAATCGCGGAACGTCAGCGTGCGCTCATAGGCGCCGGCGACGTCGTACTGGCGCAGGTCCGGGATCACGCTGGTCAGCGGCGCGTCGAGATCGATCCGGCCCTCGTCGGCGAGACGCAGGATCATCGTCGTCGTCGCCACGACCTTGGAGACCGAGGCGAGGTCGAACCAGTGATCGAGCGTCAGCGGCTCGGGCTCGGGGACCAGCGCGGCCATGCCGGTATGCGTCACCCAGCGCCGCCCGTCCGCCGCGACCACGCCGAGCGTCGCGCCCGGGATGCGGCCCGAGGCGACGGCTTCGGCGGCGGGTGCGAAAGCGCTCTCGATCATGCGAGCGCCCCCGCCGGCGTATCGTCCGGCTTGGGCCTGGCCTTGACGATGAACGGCAGGAAGATCAGCGCGCCCAGGCTCATCGCGCCGGCCATGATGAAGAAGCCGTCATAGCCGAGCGTCTTCTGGAACACGCCCGACAGCCCCGCGAGCAGCCTCGGGATCAGGAAGGCGAGGCCGGAGAACAGCGCATATTGCGCGCTCGGGAAGCGCGGGTTCACCAGCAGCGAGAGATAGACGACGAACACCGCGCCTTCGAAGCCATGGCCGAACTGGTCGATCGCCATGGCGAGATAGAGGTCGAAATCGCCGGCGGTCACCTGCACGCCGAATAGCGAGAACCATACCGGTCCGCCCGGCGACTGATAGGCGAGCCAGGCGAAGATCCAGTTGGACAGCGCCGACATGATAGCGCCGATCACCAGCGCCCAGCCCATCGGCGCCTTGGCGGCAAGGATGCCGCCCAGCGTCACGCCGGCCATGCCCGCGATCAGCGCGACGAAGCCATCGGCGACGCTGATCTGCTCGAGCCCATAGCCGAGATGGTTGAACATCGGGTGGGAGAGGGCGTTCGCCATCACGTCGCCGGTGCGATAGACCGAGATGAACAGCAGGATCGGGATCACGACAAGCCCGTAGCGCCACGCCACATCGACATAGGGACCGACCGCGGCCGAGCGGCGCAGCGGCGCGTCCCAGGGCAGTTTCTTCAGCCAGGGCACCGAGGCGCCGAGGATCATGAAGGGCAGCAGGCAGACCGCGAACACCCAATAGCTCACCACGCCGGGGTTGCTGATCCCGACCGAGCCGATCGCCGACAGCAGCGCCCAGCCGACCAGCCCGACCGCGACGATGCTCGCCACCATCGCCACCACGCTGGCAACGATGCCGGTGACCAGCGCGACCGAGCGCCCGCCGCCAGCTTCGGCCTCGGGCCGCATCGCGGCGAGGATCGGGAAAGGCACGAAGGCCAGCACCGCGACCGAGAGATAGGCGATCGTCCAGTCGAACTTGGCGGCCATGAAGATCGCGCCGCCGCTGGCGATCACCATCGAGGCGCGATAGCCCCATTGGTTCGCGGCGACGAGCGGGCCCTGCTCCTCGGCATTGGGCGCCAGCTCGACGCGCCAGCCATCGGCGGCGATCTCGAGCGTGCTGGTCCAGAAAGCGAGCAGCACCGCGAACAGTGCGGTCATCGGCAGGTTGGTGTCCGACGCGGTGAACGCCATGCCGATCGTCGAGGCGAAGATCGCGAGCTGCGACAGCATGATCCAGCCGCGACGCTTGCCGAAGAAGCGCCCGAACCCCGGCACGTCATATTTCTCGAGCAGCGGCGCCCAGGCGAACTTGATCGTCGACATCAGCGAGACCCAGGCGAAGAAGCCGATGATCACGATGTCGACGCCGTGCCGCGCCAGGCGCAGCGAAAGCGTGGCGCTGAACAGGTAGAAGGGCAGGCCGGCGGCGAAGCCCAGCAGCAGATACAGGCCCATCCGCCCCCAGCCGGGGCGGATCGCGGCTGCGGCGGGACTCGGTGCCTCAGTCACGCGGCACCGCGCAGGTAAAACAGGTCATTCAGGCTCCCTCGCCCCTGGTTTCCCTAACGCTCGGACGGGGCGGCGGCGCAGTCAATGGCGATGCTGACAGGCTAGTGTTGCAGTCGTGTCACGCTTTGTCGCGGAAACGTCTTATTCGATGCCGCTGGGTTATGCCTGGGTGCACAGAAACTATGGCGCGGCGCAGCATTCTTGATACCTAATGCCCTCTCACCGCGCGGGAAACGCGGTTTCAGGGGGTAAGACAACATGATCGACGCGAGGACTCTCAGGAGGATTCTTGTCTCGGGCGTTGCGTTCGCCGCCATGGCGAGCGCCATGCCGGCCTGGGCACAGAGCACCGACACGACGCAGGAAGCCGCAACGCCAACGGGCGCGGTTCCCACCACGGACTCCGACGAGAGCGGCAAGCCGAGCAAGGGCAACGAGATCATCGTTACCGGCTCGCGCATCAAGCAGGACCCGAACAATTCGGCGCTGCCGCTGCAGATCATCACCCAGCAGGAAATCACCCGCAACGGCATCAGCAGCCCCGAGCAGCTGATGATGTTCCTGACGACCAGCGGCACCGGCGCGGACAACCTCGCTTCGAATTCCGACGTCGTCACCGGCGCGCAGCGCGGCACCAACGGCCTGTCGGCGGCGAACCTGCGCGGCCAGGGCGCCGGCGGCACGCTCGTCCTGCTCAATGGCCGCCGCGTCGCGGCGCACGGCCTTTCGGGCTCGGCGGTCGACGTCAACCAGATCCCGTTCGCGGCGATCGAGCGCGTCGAAGTCCTGAAGGACGGCGCCTCGGCGATCTACGGCACCGACGCGGTCGGCGGCGTGATTAACTTCATCACCAAGAAGGATTTCCAGGGCCTCAGCCTCAACGGCTTCACCGACACCACCGAGCAGGGTGGCGGCAACATCTATCGCATCGGCGGCGTCGCGGGCTTTGGCGACCTCGACAAGGACGGCTTCAACGTGATGGGCGCCGTCGCCTATAGCTGGAACAAGATGCTGCGCGGTTCGGAGCGCAGCTTCGTCAACGGCAGCCAGCCCAATCGCGGCCTTTCGGTCGATACGCGCGGCACCCCGGTGGCCACGGCGTTCAACATCGGCGCGAACACCCAGCCGGGCAGCATCACTGCCGGCGGCACGCTGCTGACCGGCCTCACGCTGACGCTGCCGAACGGCGCGAACGGCGCCTCGGGCGGCATCAACATCCTCGACCTGCCGGGCGGTGCCGGCTGTGACTCGATCGATGGCGGCATGGCCTATGACGAGCAGCTGTGGAACACCCCCAGCGCGCAATATGCCTGTTCGTGGGATACCGGCCGCGCCGCGGTGATCCAGCAGCCGATCCAGACGCTGACCTATTACGCCAAGGCGACCTGGCGCATTTCGGGCGATCACATCGTCGCCTTCGAAGTGACCGGCTCGGACGCGGATTCGGCCAAGAGCTTCTCGAACGCGCAGCTGACCGCGAACACCACCAACCTGCCGATCGCCTATCCGCGCAACGCGGCGACGCAGGCGCAGTATGACACGGTGTTCAACGCGATCCGCTCGGCATTCGACGTTCCGACCAACCCGAACCGCACCGCGCAGATCGCGGCGCTCAACGCGCGCTTCGGCCAGCCGATCTCCTATCGCTGGCGCTGCATCCCCTGCGGTCCGCGCGAGTACAAGACCAACACCAACACCTTCCGCGCCGCGCTCGGCTTCGAAGGGCCGCTGTGGACCGGCTGGGACTATCGCGCGGGCGCATCCTATGCGCGCAGCGAAAGCTCGTCGGTGCTCGGCAGCGGCTATTATTATCGCGGCACGCTCAACAACGGCGCCTATGATCCCAATGCTCCGGCGGTCGCCGGTGTCGGCCTGATCAACGGCCAGCAGGCGCGCGGCCTGGTCGGCGTGATGAACTCGGGTCTCATCAACCCGTTCAGCCTCACCCAGACCGCAGCCGGCCTTGCCGCGCTGGAATCGGTCTCGGCCTATGGCGCGACGCTTTATGGCGGCCGCTACGAAGTGAAGCAGGCCGATGCCTCGATCTCGGGCCCGCTCTTCCCGATCTGGGGCCGTGACGTCCAGCTCGCAGCCGGTGTCGACTATCGCCGCGAGACCTATGAGTTCAACGGCTCGGCGGCGGCTGCCGCGGCGGCGCCGGTGATCTTCCTCGCCGCGTTCGACAACGTCAACGCGCTCACCCCGAAGAAGCGCGACGTGAAGGCGGCCTATGCCGAATTGCTCGTGCCGCTGTTCAAGGGCTTCGAGCTGACGCTGGCCGGCCGTATCGACGATTACACCGGCTTCGGCAGCACCAAGAACCCGAAGATCGCGTTCAAGTACCGTCCGATCAACGAGCTGATGTTCCGCGGCTCGTACAACACCAGCTTCCGCGTCCCGACCTTCAACCAGATCTACAACGGCATCACCGAATCCCCCTATGCGGGTTCGGACATCGCCGATCCGGTGAAGTGCCCGGGCGGCGTGCCGACCAGCAACTTCGGCAGCGGCCTGCCCTGCGCGCAGATCCGTCCGAACATCTGGACGGGCGGCACCGCGGACCTGCGTCCGGAAACGGCCAAGCAGTTCAGCGCCGGCGTGGTCCTCCAGCCGATGAAGGACATGAGCCTGTCGGTCGATTTCTGGTCGATCGCGGTGGACAACACGATCCAGCTGCTCACCCTGCGCCAGCTGATCGACAATGCCTCGCTCTTCTCCGATCGCTTCGTCCGCGACGCGAGCGGCACGGTGCAGGTGATCGACGATCGCTGGATCAACGCGGGTTCGCGCCGTACCCAGGGCCTGGAATTCACCTATCGCAGCGGCTTCGCGGCGCTGGGCGGCAAGTTCTCGACCGGCCTGGACGGCACGCTGCTGCTCAAGAAGCGCGAGAAGCTGACGCCCAGCTCGGCCTATGGCCCCAGCCTGATCGGCGTGTTCAGCTATGCCGGCGATCTCGGCATCAAGTGGAAGCACAACGCCTTTGTCAGCTGGTCGAACGACCAGTGGTCGATCTCGCTGAGCCAGATCTTCCGTCAGGGCTTCAAGAACGGCGCGCTGCCGGGCATTGCAGCGGGCACGGTGACGCGTCCGGACTATAATATCCGCACCGATGACTACATCATCTACAACGCGTCGATCAGCTTCAACGGTCTGGCACCGGGCTATCGCCTGAGCCTGGGCGTGAAGAACCTGTTCAACACCGATCCGCCCTTCACCATCACCTATGACGGCAACAGCGGCGCCGGCAGCTCCTGGGATCCGCGCGTCGCCGATCCGCGCGGCCGTGCCTACACCGTCTCGGCGCAGGTGCAGTTCTGATCCGCGACTAACTGCTGCACGCAGGGGAGGCCGGGGCAGCGATGCTCCGGCCTTTTCCTTCTCAGCCGGCTGGTGCAGGGACTGGCGGTTCGCCGAAACCATGCCCCAACTCGGCCCGCGGATGCCATCGGGTTATGGCGCCGGGAACAGAAATTATGGCGCTGCGCAACATTCTTGGTACCTAATGTTCCCTCACCGCACGGGAGTTGCGGGTATCAGGGAATTGGCGACATGATCGAAGTAAAGGCGTTTAAGAAGCTACTTGCGGGCAGCTCGGCGATCGCGGCGATTGCGACTGCGATGCCGGCCTGGGCACAGACCGCGGCTCCGGAGCCGCAGGCGACCACGGCGCAGACGGCACCGGCCGAAGAGGGCGAGATCCTCGTCACCGGCTCGCGTATCCGCCGCGACGGGTTCCAGGCTCCGACCCCGCTGACCGTGCTGACCCAGCAGGACATCCAGAACACGTCGCCGACCAACAACATCGCCGACTTCGTCAACCAGCTGCCGCAGCTCGCCGGCTCGACCAAGCCGGCCAATTCGCGCCTGAACCTGTCGAACGGCTCGGCGGGCATCAACGCGCTGAACATGCGCAACCTCGGCGAAGGCCGCGTCCTCGTCCTGCTCGACGGCCGCCGCTCGGTCGGCTCGACCATCTATGGCTGGGTCGACATCAACACGATCCCGCAGGCGCTGGTCGATCGCGTCGAAGTCGTCACCGGCGGCGCCTCCTCGGCCTATGGCTCGGACGCGGTATCCGGCGTGGTCAACTTCGTCCTCAACAAGAAGCTCGAGGGCCTGAAGATCGAAGCTGATACCGGCATCACCACCTATGGCGACGGCGGCAATTATTCGGCGAGCATCGCAGGCGGCAAGTCGTTCGCCGGCGGTCGCGGCCACATCCTGCTGAGCGCAAACATCGATCACCAGGACGGCATCTTCGAGGTCGGCAAGGAGCGCGAGTGGAACCACACCGGCTATGTCCGTGTGGAGAACCCCGCCTGGGTTGCGGGCAGCAGCACCTTCAACCGCTATTTCACCACGATGCGCAATGTCGGTGCGTCGAACTCGACGCCGGGCGGCCTCATCACCGGCTCGGCCGGCACCAGCGCCAACGCCCTGCGTGGCCTGTATTTCGGCTATGGTGGCGCGGTCAGCACCTTCGACTATGGCACGTTCACCTTCCCGGCCTTCACCCGCGCGGCAGGCTCCTCGGCGCCGAGCGTCACCCAGAATGGTTCGTGGCAGGTCAATGATTCCGGCACCCGCATCGGCCTGATGCCGAAGGACGACCGCTGGGGCGTGTTCGGCCGGCTGAGCTATGAAGTGGCCGACGGCATCGAGCTGTTCGCCGAGGGTTCGTACAACCGGCAGAAGGTCTTCTTCAACGCGGGTCCGAACCTGTCGACCGGCATCACCTACAACACCACCGGCTGCACGACCGTGCCGGTTCCGGTGACCTGCAACGCCTTCGCGCTCCAGGCGCTCGGCGCCTCGCGGCTCGCCGGCGTCACCAGCGTGACCGTGGCGACCACCGCCGCCGACCTGCCGTTCCGCGCGATCGACAACGAGCGCAAGGTCCAGCGCTATGTCGTCGGCGCCAATGGCGACTTCGATGCGTTCGGCAAGGCGGCGCACTGGGAAGTCTATGCGCAGTACGGCCGCTCGGACGTGCGCGAGCAGCTGCGCAACATCATGCACAATACGCGGATGGCCAATGCGACCGCCGCGGCCTTCGCGCCGGCGGGCAATGCCCGCGGCTATGCGACCGGCTCGATCCAGTGCCTGATCAACGTCGATACCAGCACCACCAACGACGATCCGAACTGCGTGCCGCTGAACCGGCTCGGCGTCGGCGTCGCCGATCCGGCGGCGATCAACTATGTGCTCGGCAATCCGTATCGCGACCAGGTGCTCGAGCAGTATGTCGCCGGCACCAACTGGTCGGTCACGCCGTTCGCCACCTGGGCCGGGGACGTCAGCGTCTCGGTCGGCGGCGAAGTCCGCAAGGAGAAGATCCGCGGCACCGTGCCGAAGGAATACCAGCCGGTCATCACCACCACCGGCACGACCAATGCCTGGTCGGTGGGCAACTACCTGCCCTTCACCGGCGAATACAGCGTGAAGGAGGCCTATCTCGAGACGGTGGTGCCGCTCGGCCTGGGCCTGGAATTCAACGGCGCGGTCCGCGCGACCGACTATTCCAACGCCGGCTATGTCACCACCTGGAAGCTGGGTGCGACCTGGGCGCCGATCCCGGACATCCGGTTTCGCGTGACCCGCTCGCGTGACATCCGCGCGCCCAACCTCAACGAGCTGTACCAGGCCGGCACCGCCAACAGCGACTCCGTCCGCAATCCGAAGTACACGGCGGACGGCCTGAACGGCCCGCAGACCTTCGGCTATTCGGGCCTGGTCACCGGCAATCCGAACCTGCGTCCGGAAATCGCCAATTCGTGGAATATCGGCGCGGTCGTCTCGCCGCGCTTCCTGCCGGGCTTCACCGCCTCGGCGGACTATTTCCGCATCGATCTCGAAGGGGCGATCGACTCGATCAGCGCCCAGGAGATCATGAACCGCTGCGCCGAGGGCCTTGCCGATTATTGCGCCGCGATCAGCGACGATCCGGTCCGCTCGACGCCGACGGCGCCGTACAAGCTGATCCGCAGCCAGCCGTTCAACTTCGTGCGCAAGCTGGTGCGCGGCATCGACTTCGACATGGCCTATCGCATCCCGGTCGGCTCGGACGCCTTCACCCTGAAGGGCGTGGCGACGCGCTATATCGAGAACCTGTCCGACACCGGCATCGCCGGCCAGGTGGCGGTGAACACCGTGGGCGCCAATGGCGGCCAGGCGAGCACGCCGACCTGGATCTTCCGCGGCAGCGCGACCTATGAGACGCAGACCTTCTCGGCCACCGTCACCGGCCGCGGCGTCAGCGCCGGCAAATACTCGGCCACCGGCATCGAGTGCACCACCAGCTGCCCGGTCACGACCACGACCTCGACCTACCAGACCTATGACAACAACCATGTCTCGGGCCTGTTCTATGTCGATCTCAACCTGAGCCAGACGGTGAACTTCGGCGGCAACAAGGCCCAGTTCTTCGTCAACGTGACCAACCTGTTCAACCGCTGGCCGCTGCTGGTGCCGGAAACCGGCCTTGCCGCGAACAGCACCTATTCGGACATGCTCGGGCGCCAGTTCCGCGCGGGCATCCGCATCAGCCTGCAGTAACGTCCATGCCGGCTCCCTCTCTCGCGAAGGAGCCGGCATGATCGCCGCCGCGCTCCTGCTGGCGGCATCGGACCCGGTCGCCGCGGTCCGCATCACGTTCGACACGCATGGGGAAACTTCGGTCAGCCTGAAAGGGCTGGCCGATCTTTCTTCCGGTCGCCCGGTCACCGCCGACGATCCGGTGCGGATCGCCTCGATTTCCAAGCTGGTCGTCGCGATCGGGGTGATGCGTCTGGTCGAGCAGGGACGGCTCGATCTCGATGCCGATGTCTCCCGCTATCTCGGCTGGAAGCTGCGCAACCCGGCCTTCCCGGATACGAAGATAACCCTGCGCCTGCTGCTCTCGCACCGGTCGAGCCTGACCGACCGGGTCGACTATGTCCTGCCGCTCGATGCCGACATGCGCGCGGTGCTGCAGGACCCCAGGGCCTGGGACGACAAGCACGCCCCCGGCAGCTGGTGGGCCTATACCAACTTCAACTTCCCGGTCGTCGCCGCGGTGATGGAGCGCGTCACCGGCGAGCGTTTCGACCGGCTGATGGATCGGCTTGTCCTCAAGCCGATGAAGCTCGATGCCTGCTATAACTGGGCGAGCTGCAAGCCGGAGACCGCGGCCCGCGCCGTGGTCCAGTATCGCAAGCGCCAGCCGACCAAGGACGACAATCAGGGCGCCGCGCCCGCCTGTCCGGTCACGCCGGCCAGGGATGGCAGCTGCGACCTGTCGCTGTGGACGCCCGGCGCGAACGGCGCGGTCTTCGCGCCGCAGGGTGGGCTGCGCATCTCGGCGCGCGGGCTCGCCCGGATCGGGCGCATGTTCCTGAACAACGGCACGCTCGACGGCACCCGCATCCTGCGCGCCGGCTCGGTCCGTATCATGGAGACGCCGCTCTGGACCTTTGACGGGCACAATGGCGATGTCGGCGGCGATATCTCGGTCGCGGTGCCCACCGGCGGCGCGACCTGTTCCTATGGCCTGGCGGTGATGTTCACGACGACCGGGGCGCGCGGCTGCCGCGACGACCCGGTCGGCGACGGCCGCAAACGCTTCGGTCACTCGGGCGATGCCTATGGCCTCAAGTCCGGCCTGTGGGTCGATCGCGCGGCGGGCAGGGGCGTGGTTTATTTCGCCACCGATGTTCCGGATGTGCCGGGGAAACGATCGGCCTATACGCCGACGGAGGAATCGCTCGCCCGCCCGGAGTAGCAATGCGCCACGACGCCAATCTCACCGCCGACCGCCCCACCTTCGTCACCCATCTCGAATGCTCGATGACCGGCGAGCGCTATGAGGCCGACCAGCTTCACGGCCTGTCGCGCGTCGGCCGTCCGCTGCTGGTGCGCTACGACCTGGAAGGCGCCAGGGCGGCCTTGCCCCGTGACGAACTCGCCCGTCGCCCGGCGGACCTGTGGAAATATCGCGAGCTGCTGCCGGTTCGCCGCACGGAGAATATCGTCAGCCTGGGCGAGATCGCCACGCCGATCATCCCGCTCGACAAGCTCGCCGCCGAGGCCGGGGCGAAGCATCTCTTGGTGAAGGACGAGGGGCGGCTGCCCACCGGCTCGTTCAAGGCGCGCGGCCTGGTCATGGCGATCGCCATGGCCAAGGAACTCGGCGTGCGGACGATCGCGATGCCGACCAACGGCAATGCCGGTGCCGCCGCGGCTGCCTATGCCAGCCGGGTCGGCATCGAGTCGGTGATCTTCTGCCCGGCCGACACCCCCGAAGTGAACGTCCGCGAGATCGCGGCCCAGGGCGCGCGGGTCTACCGCGTCAACGGCTATATCGACGATTGCGGCAAGCTGGTCGGGCAGGGGGCGAAGGAGCGCGGCTGGTTCGACCTCTCCACGCTCAAGGAGCCGTACCGGATCGAGGGCAAGAAGACGATGGGCCTCGAGCTCGCCGAGCAGCTCGACTGGGAGCTGCCCGACGTGATCTTCTATCCCACCGGCGGCGGCACCGGGCTGATCGGCATGTGGAAGGCGTTCGCCGAGATGGAAGCGCTCGGCTGGATCGGCAACAAGCGCCCAAAGATGATCGCGGTCCAGGCCGAGGGCTGCGCGCCGATGGTCCGCGCCTTCGAGGCCGGCGAGCGCCACGCCACCCGCTGGCAGGACGCGCACACGATCGCGATGGGCATCCGCGTGCCCCAGGCGGTCGGCGACTTCCTGATCCTCGACGCGGTGCGCGAGAGCGGCGGCGTGGCGATGGCGGTGAGCGACGATGCGATCGCCCAGGCCGTGGAGGATGCTGCGCGCAAGGACGGGCTGCTGCTCTGCCCCGAAGGCGGCGCGACGCTGGCCGCGTGGCGCAAGGCGCTGGCCGAGGGGCTGGTTTCGCCCGAGGAGAAGGTGGTGCTGTTCAACTGCGCCACGGGGCTGAAATACCCGCTCGCCGACCAGTCGAAGGCGCTCGACAAGGATGGGCCGGTGGATTTCAGCGCGCTGTAGCCAAAAATCCTCCCCGAGCTTGTCTCGGGGAGGGGGACC
>JAEXLC010000096.1 GCA_023445495.1 Pseudomonadota bacterium
GGCGAAAGCCGGGATCTCAGGCGAAAGCGCATGCGGCACGAGATCCCGGCTTTCGCCGGGATGACGGTATGAGGTGATTGACTCGAATCGAGGGGGCGGCCAAGGCTGCCTCCTGTCGATAGGCACGCGCGGGAGAGTGGTGATCTTCGGATCACCCGCCGAAGGAGCAACCGCCCCGGAATCTCTCAGGCACAAGGGACCGCGCGTACACGACACTCTGGAAAGCGGACGCGGCCCGGCCACGTCCCACCGAAGGGGTAAGCCAGGCGACTGGCGAAAGCTCTCAGGTTCCGTGACAGAGGGGGCGATGGAACGGCGCGCGAGGATTCCGCGCCCTTGCATCGTGTCCCTACTTGAATCCGGAGCGTGCAGATGAGCGAGCAAGTCCAGGACCAGACCCTGAGCGCCGATCCCGAGGGCGGGGAGGGCGAAGCCGAACTGCTGACGCTTCCGCTCGATGCCTGGCACCGCGCCCGTGGCGGCCGCATGGTCCCGTTCGCCGGCTATGAAATGCCCGTCCAGTATGAAGGCATCATGGCCGAGCATGTCTGGACCCGCGAGCATGCCGGCCTGTTCGACGTCAGCCATATGGGCCAGCTGACCTTCACCGGCGAAGGCGTCGAGGCCGCGCTCGAAGCACTGATGCCCGCCGACATCCAGGCCGCGAAGTTCTCGCACCCGGTCTATTCGCTGCTCATGGCCGAGAATGGCGGCATCCTCGACGACCTGATGCTCACCCGCATCCAAGACGGCGAAGTGTATATGGTCGTCAACGGCGCCTGCAAATGGGACGACATCGCCCATTTCCGCGAGCACCTGGCCGACGAGATCGGCCTCAACCACATGGAAGACCATGCCCTGCTCGCGCTGCAGGGGCCGGAAGCGGCCACGGCGCTGGAGCGGGTGATCCCGGGCGTCTCGGCTTTGGTCTTCATGCAGGGTGCGGCATTCCAGTGGCAGGGCCATGACCTGTGGATCAGCCGCTCGGGCTATACCGGCGAGGACGGCTTCGAGATCTCGGTCCCGGCCGAAGCCGCCGAAGCGCTCGCCGATGCGCTCACCGCCCAGCCCGAAGTCAAGCCGATCGGCCTGGGCGCACGCGATTCGCTGCGCCTCGAAGCGGACCTGCCGCTCTACGGCCATGATCTCGATACCGAGACCACCCCGGTCGCCGCCCAGCTCGGCTTCGCGCTCAAGAAGCGCCGCCGCGAGGAAGGCGGTTTCCCCGGTCACGCGCGGATCATGCTCGAGCGCGAGAACGGCCCGATCCTCAAGCGCGTCGGCCTGATCGTCGAGGGCCGCCAGCCGGTCCGCGAAGGCGGGCTGGTGCTCGATGCCGAGGGCAACGAAGTCGGCAAGGTCACCTCGGGCGGCTTCGCGCCGACGCTGCAGAAGCCGATTGCGATGGCCTATGTGCCTGCCGCCTCGGCCGAGCCCGGCAGCAAGATCACCCTTGCCCAGCGCGGCAAGATCCATTCGGCGGAGGTCGTGAAGATGCCCTTCGTCGCCCACAAGTACGTCAGAAAGGGAGCCTGATGAGCCGCTATTTCACCGAAGATCATGAGTGGATCGACGTCGACGGCGACACCGCCACGGTCGGCATCACCGAATACGCCCAGAGCCAGCTCGGCGACATCGTGTTCGTCGAAGTGCCCGAAGAGGGCAAGGAAGTCGCCAAGGGCGACGACGCCGCCGTCGTCGAGTCGGTCAAGGCCGCGTCCGACGTCTACGCGCCGGTCTCGGGCACCGTCATCGAGGGCAATGAAGCGCTCGCCGACAATCCGGCTTTGGTCAACGAAGACCCCGAAGGCGAGGGCTGGTTCTTCAAGCTGACGCTCAGCGACACCAGCGAGCTCGACAGCCTGATGAACGACAGTGCCTATCAGGACTACGTCTCGAAGCTGTGATCCGCGCGCTTGCCCTTGGCGCCGCAACGGCATTGCTCGGCAGCTGCGGCCAGGCGCCGCAACTGCTGACGGTCGACAAGTATCTCGCGCAATGCGAGGCGCTGAAGGGCAAGCCGGTCCGGCTGGCCGGCTATCTCGGCGAGTGCGCCGGCTACGACTGCCACATGACCGCGAGCAAGCAGGCCTGGGATTCCTATCTCGCTGCCTTCAAGCGCTCCGCTGGCCATAACACCTCGCCCGAGGCGCTGAAGACCGCGCGTGCCGCTCTGGACGAGATGCAGGCTATCCCGATGATCGGCATCGGCGGCGACGAAGCCTTTGATCGCCAGGCCGCGCCTTTCCAGAATCACTATGTCGTGATCACCGCGCAGGTGTCCAAGGACAGCTGCACCGTCGCGGGCGGCACCGACCGTTCCGCCGGCATCGAACCCTCCGATATCCGCGCCTGGACCCCGTCCGAAGGCGCTCCCGCCAATACCCAGTGAGAAGGCCCTGATGCGTTACCTTCCCCTTACCCAGCCCGATCGCGAGGCGATGCTCGGCGTCATCGGCGCCAAGTCGATCGACGATCTCTTCGTCGATGTCCCTGAGAGTGCCGTGCTCGATGGCCCGATCCCCGGCCTGCCGATGCATGCCAGCGAGCTCGCGGTCGAACGCCACATGACGAAGCTGGCGGCGAAGAACCTCGCCGCGGGGGCTGCACCCTTCTTCCTCGGTGCCGGCGCCTATCGCCACCATGTGCCGGCCTCGGTCGATCACATCATCCAGCGCGGCGAGTTCCTCACCGCCTACACGCCCTATCAGCCGGAAATCGCGCAGGGCACGCTGCAGATGATGTTCGAGTTCCAGTCGCAGATCGCGCGGCTGCTCGGCTGCGACGTGGCGAACGCCTCGATGTACGACGGCTCGACCGCGTGCTGGGAAGCCATCACCATGGCCCGCCGCGTCACCAAGCGCGGCAAGGCGATCCTCTCGGGGGGCCTCCACCCGCATTATGTCTCGGTTGCCGAGACCATGGCCAAGTTCACCGGCGACCAGCTGGTCACGGCGCTCCCCACGCTGAGCCCGACCCCGGACACCGACGACCTGATCGCGCAGATCGACGACGACACCTCGTGCGTCGTGGTCCAGTATCCCGACATCCTCGGCCGCATCGCCGACCTCTCCAAGCTCGCCGAAGCCGCGCACGCCAAGAAGGCGCTGCTCGTCGCCGTCGTCACCGAGCCGGTGGCGCTGGGCGCGATCAAGGCGCCGGGCGAGATGGGCGCGGACATCGTGGTGGGCGAGGGCCAGTCGCTCGGCGTCGGCCTGCAGTTCGGCGGTCCTTATGTGGGCCTGTTCGCCTGCTCGGAGAAGCTGGTCCGCCAGATGCCGGGCCGGCTCTGTGGCGAGACCGTCGATGCCGAGGGCAAGCGCGGCTATGTGCTGACGCTCAGCACCCGTGAGCAGCATATCCGCCGCGAGAAGGCGACGTCGAACATCTGCACCTCCTCGGTGCTGTGCGCGCTTGCCATGTCGGTCCACATGACCCTGCTCGGCGAGAAGGGCCTGCGCCAGCTCGCCGCGATCAACCACGCCACGGCCTCGGCCGCGGCCGATCGCCTGGCCAAGGTGCCGGGTGTCGAGCTGGTCACCCCGACCTTCTTCAACGAGTTTACGCTGAAGCTCACAAAGGAAGCGCGTCCGGTGGTTCGCCAGCTGGCCGAACAGGGCATCCTGGCCGGCGTTTCGCTTGGACGTCTTTATCCTTCCGCCGCGGATCTTGGCACCGGCCTGATCGTCGCGGTCACCGAAACCACTACGCAGGAGGACGTCGAGACGCTTGCCTCCGCGCTCGAGGAGGTGCTGGCATGAGCACGATCAACCAGTCCGGCTGGCGCCCCACCACCCCGGAAGCGGGCGAGGCGGGCGACCTCTCGACCTTCACCGGCAACCGCGCCCTGATGCTCGACGAAGCGCTGATTTTCGAGATTGGTTCGTCCGAAACGACCGGAGTGGACTTCTCTGAGGTCCCTGCAGCCCCTTCGCGACTCGGCGATCTGGCCCGAAATGCGCCTATCGGCCTGCCCGGACTGTCCGAGCCGGAGACGGTGCGTCACTATACGCGTCTAAGCCGTCAAAATTACGCGATCGATCTGGGCCTTTTCCCGCTCGGTTCGTGCACGATGAAGCACAATCCCCGCCTGAACGAGCGGATGGCGCGCCTGCCGGGCTTCGCCGACATCCATCCCCTTGCACCCGTCGATACGGTGCAGGGTGCGCTGGAAGTGATCGATCAGCTCGCGCACTGGCTGATCACGCTCACCGGCATGCAGGCGGTGGCGATGAGCCCCAAGGCTGGTGCCCACGGGGAACTCTGCGGCATCCTCGCGATCCGCTCGGCGCTCGACGCGCAGGGCCAGCAGGACCGCAAGATCCTGCTCGTGCCGACCAGCGCGCACGGCACCAATCCGGCGACGGCAGCGTTCGCCGGCTTCTCGGTCGAGGACATTCCCGCCACCGAGGACGGCCGTGTCGATCTCGAAGCGCTCAAGGCGCGGCTGGGGCCGGACATCGCCGGCGTGATGATTACCAACCCCAACACCTGCGGCCTGTTCGAGCGCGACATGAAGGCGATCTCGGACGCGGTGCATGCGGCGGGCGGCTATGTCTATTGCGACGGCGCCAACTTCAACGCGATCGTCGGCCGGGTCCGCCCGGGCGATCTCGGCGTCGATGCGATGCACATCAACCTGCACAAGACCTTCTCGACCCCGCATGGCGGCGGCGGCCCGGGCTCGGGCCCGGTCGTGCTGTCGGCGGCGCTGGCGCCCTATGCGCCGCTGCCGTTCGTCGAGAAGCAGGGCGACAAGTTCCACCTGGTCGAGGAAGAGACCGCGGGCGAGCATCATGCCGGCACCTTCGGGCGCATGACCGCCTTCAACGGCCAGATGGGCATGTTCACCCGGGCGCTGACCTATATCCTCAGCCACGGCGCGGACGGCCTGCGCCAGGTCGCCGAGGATTCGGTGCTCAACGCCAATTACATCCTGCGCTCGATGACCGACGTGCTCGACGCGCCCTTCGCCAAGTACGGCCCGTGCATGCACGAGGCGATCTTCAGCGATAAGGGGCTGCCCGAGGGCCTGTCGACGATCGACATCGCCAAGGGGCTGATCGACGAGGGCTATCACCCGATGACGGTGTATTTCCCGCTCGTCGTCCATGGCGCGATGCTGGTGGAGCCGACCGAGACCGAGTCGAAGGCGACGCTCGACCAGTTCATCGGCGCGTTCCGCAGCGTGGCTGCCCGCGCCAAGAATGGCGACCCGACGATCAAGACCGCCCCGCACTTCGCCCCGCGCCGCCGCCTCGACGAGACGCTCGCCGCGCGCAAGCCGGTGCTGGCGTGGAAGGCCCCGGTGACGGCGGAAGCCGCGGAGTAACTTGCTCTAGCCCCTCCCCCTCGGGGGAGGGGTCGGACAGCGCCGAGCCTTTTCACTGCGTCATGCTGAACTTGTTTCAGCATCCAATTCTCCACCGGCGATATCGCTTGCGGCGCGTTGGACCCTGAAACAAGGTCAGGGTGACAAGGGGAAGGCGGCGGTCAGCGCTTCCGCCACAACCAGTCCGCCGGCAATCCCAGCCGCTCGCTCGCCTTTGCCGGTGGCGAATCCAGCAGCGGCACCCGGTCGGCCAGCCGGGCGATCGTTCGCACCAGCCGCCGCTCGAACCCGCGCAGCCGCCATTCCTCCAGCCCCAGTCGGTCGATCAGCGGATCGGGCAGCAGCGACACCGCCGCGCGCAGCAGCATCTTCTGGAGCGGCCGCGCCACCCGGGGCAGCGCCGGCACTCTGGCCATGATCGCCAGGAACTCGTGAAGGATCGGCGAGGGCACCAGCCGCGCGTCCATCCTGGCGAACAGCGCCGCCATCTTCGCTTCGCTGGCCGGCGCGCCGATCGCGCCATAGAGCCGCGCCACCGCCGCGCCTTCCGCCAGCGCGCTGTCGCGCTCGCGGTAGCTCAGCCGCTCGACATAGGAATGATAGGCGCGGACGAAGCCGTACGACGCGGTCGCCTGCACCCAGTCGAGCAGCACCACGTCATTGGCGCGGTAGCTATGGCCCTCGCTGGTGATGCCGACCACCCGGTCGTGCGCGCGGACCACGCCGGCGATCATCGCCTCGGCCCGGCTGCGCGGGCCATAGACGGTCATCATCGCGGCAAGGCCGGTGCGGCGCAGCCGGGTGAGCGCATCGGTGCGGAAGCTCGAATGCTGCCACACCCCGTCGCGCACCCCCGGCTCGGCCAGTTCGAGCAGCACCGCCGCCACGCCGCCGATGAACAGGGTGACCGGGTTCTTGAACACCCGCCATGACACCGACTCCGCCGGCACCAGCGCGGGCTCTCCCGCAGGTGCCGCGAAATCGAAGTCCATGCCGGGCGCCGAGCCCATCATCTCGCTCGCCGCCGCGCCGATCCGGCGGAGCAGGGGCTCGGGCAGGGTGAGGGCGTCGATCATCTCCTCTCAACGTGCCGCGACCGGGTTCGTTCAGAGGGCGGTTGCCCCCGGAACCGATCAAACGCCGATTGCGTCGCGTAGCGGCGCCGGGGCAGGCTGTGGCCGAGCTATCAAGGGGGATATGCCATGAAGACCGTGCTGCTCGCATCCGCCATCGCCGCCATCGGCTTCGCGCTGCCGGCCCATGCCCAGCGCGACGCGATCGTGGGCGAAGTCCGGCTGATCGGCTTCGATTTCTGCCCGGACGGCTGGGCCGAGGCCGATGGTCGGCTGCTGCCGATCCAGGGCAATCAGGCGCTCTTCGCGCTGTACAGCAGCAGCTATGGCGGCAACGGCTCCACCAACTTCGCGCTGCCCGACCTGCGCAAGGCGATCCCGGTGCCGGTGACCGACAAGGAAAAGCGGCTGCGCTACTGCGTCGCGATCCGCGGCGATTTCCCGCGCCGGCCCTGAGGGTTCTAGTTCCCCTCCCTGCAAGGGAGGGGCCAGGGGTGGGTTAGAAAAGGCCGGGCTGGATGCCCGGCCTTTTCTTTCCACTGGCCGTCTCGCTGGGCGTCCCCGGAATACCGGGGCCGCACCCCCCCCAACCCCTCTCTTGCAGGGAGGGGCGTAGAAGAAGTGCGGGGTGAGAGTCAGATCCAGCGGCGGACGGCGGACTTGTAGGCCAGGTACCGCTCGCCGAACTTTCCGGCGAGATAGGCTTCCTCGCGCTCGATCACTTCGCGCTGGATCACCAGCAGCAGCGGGATCAGCAGCAGCAGCGTGACCAGGCTGTCGAGCCAGATCGCGACGCCGGCATAGGCCAGCGCCATCCCGAAATACATGGGGTTGCGCGACCAGCGATAGACGCCGTCGGTGACCAGCGCGGTGGTGCGCTTCCACGGCTTGGGATCGGTATCGGCGGCGCGGAACAGCCCGACGGCGGAGAGCATGATGCCCACGCCGAGCAATGTCGCCAGCGAGCCGAGCCCGCGCTCGCTTGCATGGTTGAGCGGCAGGTCGGGGCTGCCCAGCAGCTTGCCGAGCGCCAGGCCCACCACCAATGTCCCGATGAAAGCGGCCGCCGGCGCGAATTTCACGCCAGCGCTATCCTGTTCGACGTCCATGAACCCTCCGGACGCCCTGATGGACTGGCGATCCCGCATGCGCAATCCTCTTGCCTTTATGCCGCAACTCGGCTGGCATAAGAACTGTATTACTTATATAAGTCACATGCAAGTTCTCGGGGGAAATCCATGCAAGGCCAGCACAATCCACTGTTCAACCTGATCCCGGTCGCCATCGTGCTGCTCGTCCTGGCGCTGCGCATGCGGCGGCTGACGCGCGAGCGGCCGCTGCGGATCGAGTGGCTGTGGGTGGTGCCGGCGCTCTATATCGTCATCGCGGGCGTGACCTTCTGGAACCTGCCGCCCTCGCCGATGACCTGGGTCGCCGCCTTTGCCGCCTTGCTGGCGGGCGCCGCGCTCGGCTGGCAGCGCGGGCGGATGATGCACATCGCGGTGAACCCGGAGACGCACGAGATCTCGCAAAAGGGCTCGCTCGCCGCGATGGCCTTCATCCTGGTGCTGGTGCTGATCCGCACCGGCGCGCGCAACGCGGAGTCGCTCGGCATCCCCGGCGTGCATTTCGACGTAATGGCGATGACCGATGTGCTGATCGCCTTCGCGCTGGGCATGCTGACGATGCAGCGCATCGAGATGTTCCTGCGCGCCCGCCGCCTGCTCGAGCAAGCGCGCGCGGCATGAGGCGCCACGCACCCGCCACCGAGCGCAACCGCGATCCGATCGCCGCGGTGCTGGCGGAGGAACTGCCCGCCGCCGGCACGGTCCTGGAGATCGCCAGCGGCACCGGCGAGCATTGCGCCTTCTTCGCCGAGCGCTTTCCGGGCCTGACCTGGCAGCCGAGCGACCCCGATGCCGATGCGCTCGCCTCGATCGCCGACTGGTGCGCCGAGCTGCACAATGTCGAGCCGCCGCTGGAGATCGATGCGGCGGCGGGCGACTTCCCGGCGGCGGACGCGCTGCTCTGCATCAACATGGTCCATATCAGCCCCTGGGAAGCGACGCTCGGGCTGCTCGCCGGGGCGGGCAAGGTGCTGGCGCCGGGCGCACCGCTGATCCTCTACGGCCCCTATCGCCGCGAAGGCGTGGAGACGCCGGCATCGAACGAAGCGTTCGAGCTGTGGCTCAAGGACAAGGACCCGCGCTTCGGGCTGCGCTTCGTCGAGGCGGTGAGCGAAGCGGCGGCGGAGGAAGGGCTGGCGCTGGCGCGGCTGGTGGAGATGCCGGCGAACAACCTGATGCTCATCTACCGCAAAGCCTGAAATCCTTCGTCATGCTGAACTTGTTTCAGCATCCAACGCGCCACCGGCGATATCGCTTGCGGAGAGTTGGACCCTGAAACAAGTTCAGGGTGACGGTCGGGTTGGGGCGGCCGGCCCCCCTAAACCGGCTCCATCTCGGCACTCGTCACCGCCGGGCCGACCCCGCGCTTGCGCTCGCGCCAGACGATGTACAGACCGCTGGCGATGATCACCGGGGCGCCGAGCCAGGTCCAGCCGCTTGGCCACATGCCGAAGATCGCCCAGCCATAGAGCGTGCCCCAGATCAGGCTCGAATAGTCCATCGGCACCACCGCGCTCACCGGGGCGTGCTTCACCGATCCGGTCAACGCCAGCTGGCCGACGCCGCCGATCAGCCCGATCCCGACCAGGATCGCCCAGGTCAGCGGGTCGTGCGGCCGGACCTGGAAGGCATAGGGGATCGCCAGCACCGGCACCGACAGGACGGAGAACCAGAACACCGTCGTGCCCGTCGGCTCGGTCTTGCCGATCTGGCGCAGCAGGATCGCGACGATCGCCACGAACAGCGCGGCGAGCAGGCCGACCGTCGCGCCGAACAGCGGCACATGCGCGCTCCACGGCTGGGTGACGATCAGCACGCCGAGGAAGCCGACCACGACGGCGCCCCAGCGATGCCAGCCGGTCGGTTCCTTGAGCAGCAGCGCGCCCAGGATCGTCGCGAAGATCGGCACGGTGAACTGGAAGGTCACCGCCTCGGCCAGCGGCAGCAGCAGCACCGCGCCGAAGGTGAAGATCATGCCGGTCAGGCCCACCGCGGTGCGCGAGACATGCGCGCCGAAGCGCTCGGTGCGGATCGATGCCAGGCCGGGGCCGGCGGCGATCCAGGCAGTGACCAGCGGCACCGCCCAGAGCTGGCGGTGGAACATCGTCTCGACCAGCCCGGCGCCGCGCGCCTCGGCCAGCTTGATCAGCGCGGACATGGTGGCGAGGCAGGCGACCGCGAACAATCGCAGCAGGATGCCCTTCAGGATGTGATCGCCCGCCATTGCCCCCGCGCTAGGGAAAGTCGCGCGCTGGGGCAATGTCGGCGGGCGGGTTCAGGGCAGTTTCTGCGAGGCGAGCCAGCCGGTCACCCGGTCGGCCGGGGCGTGCGGCATCTCGACGATGCCCTTGAGCAGGTACAGGCCGATCGCGCATTGCTGCGCCGGCGGCGCCTTTGCCATCCGCGCGGGGGTGGTCCAGACCTCGAGATCGGTCTGGTTCATCCCCGCGTGGCGCATGGTGGTCACCAGCGCGACGGCATCAGCTTCGGAGATGTCGCCCTTCGGGATCTTGCGGCCGGCCGGATGGTCGCGCCCGCCGGCGGAAGCGGTGATCCAGGATGCCGCGACTTCGATCAGTCGCTCGGCGGTTTCGGGCGGATAGCGCGTGCCGGGGCGCAGCGTGCCCATCGCATATTGGCCGCACAGCCCGACATCCTCGCGCTGCATCGTCTCGACCAGCTGGATCTCCATCTGGCGATAGAGGTTGAGGTCGCCGTGCGGCGCCTGGACGAACTCGTCGAGATGGCGCTGGGTGGTCGCCTGCATCCAGGTGAAGCTCTCGCTCCGGATCTGCTCGCGTGTCGCCCCGTCGCGCACCCGGCGGGAGAGCAGCGCGGTATAGTCGGCGAACTCCTTGGGATAATTGTCGCGCAGCGCTTCGAAGAAGGGCGCGGCCTTGCGGTCCTTGAGGATCGACTCGGCGATGCCCTCGGGCGATTGCGCCTGCTGCCGCAGCTTGGTGCCGAACCACAGCGCGCCGCCAAGGCCCAGCGCCGCCAGCAGCAGCACGACGATTCCGACGACAAGCCCCGAACGCGAGAATTCGCGCCCCGCCACATCCCGCTGTTCCATGCCCCGAGTCCCCCCGGGGCGCAGTAGAGCGGGCCGGACGGGGGGAATCAAGCCGCGCGCCGGTGCGGTTCGCGCTGGCAATGTAGGATTTGATTTGCCACCACGATACCGGTCCCGGCGGTGCCGCGCGCACGTACGGGGAGACTCAAGAGATTCAACGAATCTCGCAATCAACGCCGCGGATATCGGCTCGCTTGCGGCGGGCCGGGCAGGGAATTACAGGCACCGCCATGATCAAGCATGCGCTCAACGTCACCCGCGAAGCCAATTTCGCCGAATGGTACCAGACCGTCATCACCGAGGCCGACATGGCCGAGGAGAGCGGCGTGCGCGGGTGCATGGTCATCCGGCCATGGGGCTATGGCGTGTGGGAGCGGATCCAGCGCCTGCTCGACGACCGGATCAAGGGCGTCGGCTATGACAACACCTATTTCCCGGTGTTCATCCCGCTCAGCTATTTCGAGAAGGAAGCCGATCACGTCGAAGGCTTCGCCAAGGAAATGGCGGTGGTCACCCACCACCGGCTGATCGCCGACGGCAAGGGCGGGCTGACCCCGGATCCCGCCGCGAAGCTCGAAGAGCCGCTGATCGTGCGTCCCACGTCGGAGACGGTGATCGGCGCCGCGTTCAGCCGCTGGGTCCAGTCGTGGCGCGACCTGCCGGTGCAGATCAACCAGTGGGCGAACGTCGTCCGCTGGGAGATGCGCACCCGCATGTTCCTGCGCACCAGCGAGTTCCTGTGGCAGGAAGCGCACGCCGCCTATGCCACGGCCGAGCAGGCGCGCGAGGAGACGCTGAAGGGCTTGGAGATCTATCGCAGCTTCGCCGAGGAATGCGCGGCGATGCCGGTGATCGCCGGCGAGAAGCCCGAGAATGAGCGCTTCCCGGGCGCGGTCTCGACCTACAGCATCGAAGCGATGATGCAGGACGGCAAGGCGCTGCAGGCCGGCACCAGCCACTTCCTCGGCACCACCTTCAGCCAGGCGCAGGACATCAAGTTCCAGAATTCGGAAGGGCAGCAGGAACTGGCCCAGACGATCAGCTGGGGCATGTCGACCCGGATGATCGGCGGCATGATCATGACGCATGGCGACGACGACGGCATGCGCGTGCCGCCGCGTCTGGCGCCGTGGCAGGTGGTGATCGTGCCGATGCTGCGCGACAATGACGAAGACGCCGCGCTGATCGAGTATTGCAAGGGCGTGCAGGCCGAACTGTCGAAGCAGGTCGCTTTCGGCGAGCCGGTGCGGGCGCTGCTCGACCTCAAGGCGGTCAAGGCCGTCACCAAGCGCTGGGGCTGGATCAAGAAGGGCGCGCCGATCGTCGTCGAAGTCGGCGGGCGCGACATGGCCGGGGGCAATGTCTCGGTCACTGTGCGCACCGATCTCTACAAGGAAGACGGCAAGCTCAACTCGCAGATCGTCGCCCGCGATGCATTCCTGGGCGATGCGGTCGGCACGCTCGAAGGCATCCAGCAGACCCTGTTCGACCAGGCCAAGGCGCGCACCGACGCCAATATCGTCCGCGACGTCACCGACTTCGCGGGTCTCGAAAGCTATTTCGAGAATGCCGGCAAGTTCCCGGGCTGGGTCGAGGTCGAATGGTCGAAGCCGACCGGCGCCGAGCTGGACAAGGTGGTCGAGCGGATCAAGGCGCTCAAGCTCACCTTCCGCAACGTGTCGAACCATGCGGCTCCGGCTACCGGTACCTGCATCTTCACCGGCGCACCGGCGGTGGAGCGGATCCTGGTCGCGCGTGCGTACTGAGGCCCACACCGTCACCCACACCAAACCCGTCATCCCGGCGAAAGCCGGGATCTCAGGCGAAGGCGCGGGGATGGAGCCGCACGAGATCCCGGCTTTCATCGGGATGACGGTCTGATGCGCACGCTCTTCGCTTCGTTGCTCTACCAGGAGCCGCTGGGTGACGACGATCTCCTCGACGCGCTGGAGGATTCCTGCCTCCAGCTCGCCGAGGACGACAGTGCCGGCCGCCGCTGGTGCCGCGAGAACCATTATCGCGGCTACACCAGCTATGCCTCGCTCGACGATTTGCCGATCCGTGATCCCAATTTCGCCGACCTCAAGCGCCTGCTCGACAAGCATGTCGCCAAATTCGCCAAGGCCTGCGCCTTCGATCTCGGCGGCAAGAAGCTCAAGCTCGACAGCCTGTGGGTGAACGTCCTCGACGGCAAGGGCGGGCACGGCGCGCATATCCATCCGCACAGCGTCGTCTCGGGCACGCTCTATGTGTCGCTGCCCAAGGGGTCGCGCGGCCTCAAGCTCGAGGATCCGCGGCTGGCGATGATGATGGCCGCGCCGCCGCGCCTCGAGGATGCGCCGGAAGAGCTGCAGAGCTTCGTCGAGATCCTTCCCGAGCCAGGCACGGTGCTGCTCTGGGAGAGCTGGCTGCGCCACGAAGTGCCGCCCGGTTCGGGCAAGGAAGTGCGGATCAGCATCAGCTTTAACTATCGCTGGGGATGACCGGCCGGCGCGCCTTTCTCGCCGGCGCGCTGTCGCTGCCGATTGCGGCGCAGGCACGCGGCGCGGAGCAATGGGACGCGGTGGTCGATCCCGCCACCGGCACGCTCGGCGCCGCGCTGGCCGAGGCCGAGAAGGCGGGGCGGCCCTGGCGCATCCTGCTCAAGCCCGGCCTGTTCACCGAGAAGCTGACGGTGCGGGTGCCGAACCTCAACCTCCAGGGCTCGCCGGGCACGGTGATCGAATATGGCACCGCATCGGGCACCCCCAAGCCGGGCGGCGGCAGCTGGGGCACCGGCGGCTCGGCAACGCTGACCATCGCCGCGCCGGGGGTGACGCTGCGCGAGCTCATCGTCATCAACAGCTTCGACTATATCGGCGCGCGGCGGGACGGTTCGGGCAACGGCGCCCAGGCAGTGGCGCTGGCCATTGGCCGCGAGGCGGACCGCACCATTGTCGATCGCTGCACGTTGATCGGCTATCAGGACACCTTCTACGTCCAGGCCCGCAGCCTGGTCACCGGCACGCGGATCACCGGCGGGGTGGATTCATCTTCGGCGGCGGCGCGGCCTGGTTCGAGCGCTGCGAGATCGTCACCCGCTATGTGCCGGATACCGACAGCTTCGGTTATGTCGCCGCGCCGAGCACGCCCGCCGCGCAGGAATTCGGGCTGGTCTTCTCCGATTGCAGCCTGCTCCGCGAAAACGGCGTGCCCGAGCGTTCGACGTGGCTCGGCCGCCCCTGGCGCGCCGGTGGCAACATGGCGCTGACCGGCGAGGCGGTGTTCCTGCGCTGCTTCATGGACGGCCATATCCGCCGCGAGGGCTGGACCTGGATGGGGTACAAGGGGCCCGAAGGCGAGCAGCGTCGCCTGACTCCGCCCGAAGCACGGCTCTGGGAATTCGGGACCCGGGGTCCCGGCACGGCGCCGGCGGGACCGGACCGCAAGCTGCTGACGGCGGCGGAGGCGAAGCGCTTCACCCGGGCGAAGGTGATCGGCTTCTGAGGGCTCAGCCGAGCTTGGGGAAGCAGGCCCTGGCGGTGATCTCGGCGGGGATGGCGGGGATCAGCCCGGCAATGGGCGAGCGGAAGGGGGCGGTGATCGAGACCTGGTTGGACGCGGCATTGCCCTCACAGGTGACGTTGGCCTGGATGGTGAGATTGGTGGCCGTGACGGCGACGCCATATTGCGAGGCGCGGGTGACCGCATAGCCTTGCTGCTGCTGGAGCGTGGTGCAGGTGCTGCTGACCGACATGCAGCGCACCGTGCTGAAGGCGACCTCGTTGAGGGTCTGGCGGAGCCACAGCATGCGGCTGCCCTCGATGATGCCGAACAACAGGGTGAGGAACACCGGGGCAAGCAGCGCGAACTCGACGGCGCTGGCTCCCCTTGTGGCACGGAGGAGGCGACGGACCGGGTTCATTGCAGCCGCACCGTGGCGGTTTCGGAAATGCTGGAGGCGGTCAGCAATCCGCGGGGCAGCACCAGCGGCTGGTAAGCGTAGGAGGCGGAAATCCTGAGATAATAGCCCGAGGTGGCGCCGGCGGCCATGCCCGAACCCGAACAGGGCGCGCCGCAGCTGGCGGCCGGCACATAGGTCGCGGTACGGCTCAGGCAGGCGCAGCTGCGGGTGCTGTTGGTGCAGGCAGTGCCGCCGTTGCAGCTGGTGGTGACCAGGGTCGTGGCGGGGGCGCGGGCGGCGCGGCGGACATAGTCGGGGATCGCCGCATAGCTCACCGTGTCGCGCTGGGCGAAGCTCGATGTCGCCGCGGCGGAGACCGCCTGGCGGAGCGAGCTGCGCTGGATGAGATAGGTGCCGATATCGAGCGCGACGAGCATCACGCCGAGGAAGAAGGTGGCGAGCAGCGCGAACTCGATGGTCGCGGCGCCGCGGCGGTTTCGAAGCAGGCGGCGGATCATTGGACCAGCCCGATCGAGCCGGTGCCGTTGCCCGAGCTGCTGCCGCCGGTGATGCTGGTGCAGGCGGAACCCGTCGCCGCGCCGCCGGTCGCCGCGATACGGTTGGCGATCAGCATGAAGCACTGGCCGGCCGACAGCGTGGTGCTGCCGCCGCTCATCGTCACGTCCGAATTGGGCAGATGGACCGCGCCGACGAAGACGTTCTGCGCGCCGGCGCCCCAGCTGGTGGCGCTGCTGGTCAGGCTGTCGATCAGCAGGTCGGCGATCGCGCCGCCGCTGGTGCCGGTGGTCGCCGCGATCAGCTTGGTCTTGGCGCCGCCGCCGAGATTGAGCGTGCCGGAGAGGATGAAGGACACATTGATCCCGGCCATGTCATAGCCGGAGACGCTGACGCCCTCGAGCATGTTGCCATAGGTGAGGCCGGTCACCGAGGAGGTGTAGGGCCAGGTGGTGCCGCCGGTGCCGTTGGTGAAGTTGCCGGCGATCGTGTAGCGGCTGGTGCCGAACAGGACCGAGCCGGCGATGGTCATGTTGCCGTTGATGAAATGGTTGACCGTCTTGCCGAACACCAGCCGGCTGCCGCCCGAGGTGGTGATGTTGCCATTGGCGCTGAACGCACCGTCGCCCATCAGCATCACCGCGCTGCCCGACAGGTTGACCGCGTCGCCCGAGCTGGCCTTGCCCAGCCGGTAATCGCCCTTGCCGGCGGCGAGCGTCGAGCCGCCGCCCACCGTGATGCCGGCGCCGACATCAAGGTCGCCATCGCCCAGTTTCATCCAGCCGCCGCCACTGAGCGCCACGCTCTGGAAGGCGTGGTTGCCGGTGCCCATGCTGAGCGAGGATCCGCCGCCCAGGTTAACCGTGCCGTTGATCGTCACCGCGCCGTTGCCGATGCTGTTGGTGCCGTTGAAGCTGATCGATCCGCTGCCGATCTCGATCGTGCCATTGCCCAGCGTGATGCCGCTCGACCCGCTGGCGAAGCCACCGTTCACCTTCAAATTGACGTCGCCGAACACGATTGTGGAGCCGCCGCCGATCGATACGCCATTGGCCACGGTGATGGTCGAGCCGCTGGCGAAGCGGACGTTGAGGCCGCCATCGATGGTGAGCTTGCCGATCGTGTAGTTGCCGGCCGGGATCGTGTAGTTCGCGCTGGTCCCGCTGCGATAGGCAGCGACATTGGCCGAGGGCGTCCAGCCGATCGTCCAGTCGGCGCCGGACGGGGTCACCGGATTGGCCAGGCTGCGCGCCGCGACGGAGCTGCCGATCTGCGCGCGGGCATTGGCGAGGTCAACATTGTCGGCCAGCGGATCGGTGATGTCGGTCGTGCCCTTGATGATCTTGTCGGACGACGGGACGTTGGTGTTCCACGAGGGATTGGTGAAGCTGTTGCCATAGCGGATCAGGTCCGCGGACAGCGTGCCGTAATTGTTGGTGACCGATCCGGTGCCGGCGATGATGTTCTTCGCGGTGATGCCGGTGCCGCCATTTTCGACCGAGGATACCGCCGCGACGACGCAATCGGGGGTGTTGATCGTGGCGCCGCCGCTGGTCGAGATCCCGGTGCCGCTCGAGGCGAGCGAGAGGATGCAGGGCGTGCCGATCTGCGCGGCCGAATTGAGCGAGGCATAGGCAGTGGCGCCGACATCATAGGCGCCGCGCAAGCCCAGGGCGGTGCCGAGAGCGAAGGGCATGCGGGTGGTGACGGTGACCTTCACGGCCTTGGTGCCGGCGGTCGGCACATCGTTGACCAGGGTCGCGGTGACGGTGGCGTCGGCGATGCCGTTGACCAGCACCACGTCCTGCGCGGTGGGGGCGAGGACGGTCTCGCTGTTCGCTGCCTTGTAGGCGAGGGCGGCGGCGAGCGCGCCCATGTCCGCCGCGCGCTGGTTGGCGATGCGCTGGTCATAGCCGCGGTTGAGGTCGACCGCGAGCGCGGCGCTGCCGATCACCGCCACCAGCGACAGCGCGCCGATCACGGCGACCGTGCCGCGACTGTCGCGCATCAGGCGCGCGCATAGCGCACGCCAGGCATGTGAGAGACTTGCAGGAATTTCCCGACCCTTGTTCTTTGCATCGGGCGCTAGGTAGGTGGGGTAAACGATCCATTACGGATGCATGTTGGTATCGGTATCGCGATTGCAGGATATGCAATCGTCCCGGGCCTTGATCGGGCGAGCCTCTGTGCTTCAAGGGGCTGTAAATATGGATGAAATTCTGGTGGTGGCACTGCCCTGCGGGGGCGTTGCCTGCGGCGTCGTGAAGCCGAAATCCGCCATTCTGGGGACTCGCGCGGTCGCCGGAGTGTGGCGGGGTTAGCAGATCACCAGGGTCAGCTGGCGCACCAGGCTGCGCTCGATCGGATCATCGAAGCGGCAGCCGATATGGGTGCCGTCGTTCCACACCACGGTGGCGGGCACCGGGGCGCCCTCGCGCAGGTTGAGCCAGACCTTGTCGCCGTCGCGGTGCGGCGCTTCGCAGGCGAGGCGGCAGCCATAGACCGACAGGTCGTGGAGCATCGCCTCGACCGGCTTGTTGCCGCGCTTGGTGAGGGTGGCGCGGGTGACGAGAATGCGATGACGCGTCGCGGCCCGCTGCTCGACGAGCGCAGGTGTTACGGCCCGATATTGGGAGAATTTGGTCGCCATTCTCTCTCCGCCCCGGCGCGCACCCTGCCTTGGACGGTTTAACAAGCACTTAAGGGGCTTTCAGCACAGCCTCGACCTTTGCCGCCAACTCCGGGCCTGCGTGCAGTCCGAGCTTGCTGCGGCGCCACAGCACGTCCTCGGCGGTGCGGGCCCATTCATGGTCGCGCATCCAGCGTATCTCGGTGGCGGTGAGGCCGGCGCCCAGGTCCTCGCCAAGGTCGGTCACCCCGCGCAGCATGTCGGCCAGGCAGCAGCCATAGGCGTGCGCCATGCGCTCGGCCCGGGCATCGCCGAGGAAGGGCCAGCGCCCCCGGGCCTGCGCGACGAACTTGTCGAAATCGGCGATCGTGCCGCCGGGGAAGGGGCGGGCGCGGGTGACCGGCTCGACTTCGGTGCCGAGCGCGGGGCCGATCTTCGCCAGCGCTTCCTCGGCAAGGGCACGGGCGGTGGTGATCTTGCCGCCGAAGATCGAGAGCAGGGGCGGGCCCTGGTCGTCGAGCTCGAGCACATAGTCGCGGGTCACCGCCTGCGCCTTGGCGGCGCCGTCGTCATGCAGGGGGCGGACGCCGGACCAGTGCCAGACGATGTCGGCGGGAGCGACCTGCCGGGTGAAATAGCGGTTCACCGCGTCGCAGAGATAGGCCTTCTCGTCCTCGCTGCACACCGCGTCCTCGGGGCGCTCGACCGGGATGTCGGTGGTGCCGATCTCGGTGAAGCCGCCTTCATAGGGGATGGCGAAGACGATCCGGCCGTCGGGCTGCTGGAGGATATAGGCATGGTCGCCGTCGAACAATCTGGGCACGACGATGTGGCTGCCCTTGACCAGCCTGATCTGCGAATGATTAGCAATAGCCAGCGTGTCGAGCAGTTCCCGCACCCAGGGACCGGCGGCGTTGACCAGTCCGCGCGCCTCGACGGTGCGCCCGTCGGAGAGCTCGGCGTGCCAGGTTTCGCCGTCGCGCCGGGCGCCGAGCAGTGCGGTGCGCGTGGCGATCTCGGCGCCATGGGCGGCGGCGTCGATGGCGTTGGCGAGGGTGAGGCGGGCATCGTCGACGCGGCAGTCCGAATAGACGAAGCCCTTGTGGGTGCCGGCCAGCGGGGTGGTGAAGGCCTTGTCCCGGGCGGTCAGGTCACGGGATCGGGGCAGGGTGGAATTGCTGCCGATTGCCAGCGCGTCGTAGAGATAGAGGCCGAGCCGGACCATCCACCAGGGGCGCAGCGCATGGGCGTGGGGCAGCACGAAGGTGAGCGGGCGAATCAGGTGCGGTGCCGCTTCCAGCAGCCGCTCGCGCTCGTGCAGGGCTTCGCGGACCAGGCGGAACTCATAGGTCTCGAGATAGCGCAGCCCGCCATGGATCAGCTTGGTCGAGGCCGAGCTGGTGTGGCTGGCGAGATCGTCCTTCTCGACGAGCAGCACCTTGAGCCCGAGCAGCGACGCTTCGCGGGCGATCGCGCACCCGTTGATCCCGCCGCCGGCGATGAGCAGGTCATATGTCACGCTGTGAGGTTACGGCGTTGGCAGGCGGCTCGCGAGTCCTTATCTTAGGGGCCAATGGCAAAACCAAAACATAAAGCTGGACTGCCCACGCGGCAGCAGATTCTGGATTTCATCACCAATTCCGACACGCCGGCAGGCAAGCGCGAGATCGCGCGGGCCTTCGGCCTGCACGGGCAGGACAAGATCCTGCTCAAGGCGCTGCTCAAGGACATGAGCGACGAGGGACTGATCGACGTCGCCCCGGGCCGCGCCTTCCACAAGATGGGCGGCGTGCCCAAGGTCACCGTGCTGCGCATCACCGATGCGGACGGCGACACCACCTGGGCGGTGCCCGAGCGCTGGGAAGCCGAAGGCGTGCCGGTGCCGCGGCTCCGGGTCCGCGAGCCGCGCGGCAAGCGTTCCGCGCTGGCGATCGGCGACCGTATCCTCGCCCGCACCGAAGAAGCCGGCAACGGCTGGATCGCCCATCCGATGAAGAAGCTCGCCCGCGGCGAGGAGCTGATGCTCGGCGTGCTCAAGGAAGAGGCCGGGCGGCTGTGGCTGCAGGGCGTCGAGAAGAAGGAGCGGCGCAACTGGATGGTCTCCGACGCCGGCGGCGGCGAAGTCGGCGACCTGGTGCTGGCCGAAAAGTCTGGCCGGCCGCCGCGGATCACCGCCAAGGTGGTCGAGATCCTGGGCGATCCCTTCGCCCCGCGCAGCTTCTCGCTGATCGCGATCCATCGTCACTCGATCCCCAATGTCTTCTCCGAGGACCTGCTCGACGAAGCCGAGCGGGTGTCGAAGACCGATCTCGGCAAGCGCGAGGACCTGCGCCATCTGCCGATCGTCGCCATCGACCCGGCGGATGCCCGCGACCATGACGACGCGGTGTGGGCCGCGCCCGACGACGATCCGAAGAATGAAGGCGGCTGGAAGGCCGTGGTCGCGATCGCCGACGTGTCCTTCTATGTGCGCCCCGGCTCCGAGCTGGACCGCGAGGCCCGCAAGCGCGGCAACTCGGTCTATTTCCCCGACCGCGTCGTGCCGATGCTGCCCGAGATCCTGTCGGCCGAAGTCTGCTCGCTCAAGGAGGGCGAGGACCGGGCGGCGCTGGCCTGCCACCTCCAGATCGGCAAGCATGGCGAGCTCAAGAGCTGGCGCTTCACCCGCGCCGTGGTCAGCATCGCGGCGAACATCGCCTATGAGGATGCCCAGGCTGCCATCGACGGCAAGATCGAGCATCCACTGACCGAGACGGCGCTCAAGCCGCTCTGGAGCTGCTGGCATGCGCTCAACAAGGCGCGGGACAAGCGCGAGCCGCTGGATCTCGACCTGCCGGAGCGCCGCATCGTCCTCGACGAGATGGGGCGTATCCTCTCGGTCGCGCCCCGCGAGCGGCTGGATGCCCATAAGCTGATCGAGGATTACATGATCGCGGCCAATGTCGCCGCGGCCAAGGCACTCGAGGCGAAGAAGGCGCCGGTGATGTACCGCATCCACGAGCCGCCGGCCCGGGAAAAGCTCGTCGCACTGCGGGAATATCTCAAGACCTTCGGCATCGAATTTGCGCTTGGCCAGGTCATCAAGCCGGCGACGTTCAACCATATCCTGAAACGGGTGGGCGAGAGCGACTTCCGCGAACAGGTGATGCAGCAGGTGCTGCGCAGCCAGATGCAGGCCTCCTATGGCCCGGCGAACCACGGCCATTTCGGCCTGTCGCTCGGCAGCTACGCGCACTTCACTTCGCCGATCCGCCGCTATGCCGACCTGATCGTCCACCGCTCGCTGGTCCATGCCTATGACCTCGGGCCGGGCGGGCTGACGCAGGACGAGGCCGCGACGATGGAGCGGATCGGTGAAAGCATCTCCGGCCTTGAGCGCCGGGCGATGGAAGCCGAGCGGGAGACCATCGACCGCTATGTCGCCGCCTATCTCGCCAATCATGTCGGCGAGGTGCTGGAGGCGCGGATCACCGGGGTGCAGAGCTTCGGCTTCTTCGCCACGGTGGACGGCGTCGGCGGCGACGGGCTGGTCGCGGCGCGGGACCTGGGCACAGAATATTTCCGCTACGACGAAGCCGGGCAGCGGCTGGTCGGCGACGAGAGCGGCGACGAGTTCACGCTCGGCATGCGGCTGCAGCTCCGGCTGGTCGAGGCGAATCCGGTGTCGGGCGCGCTGCGCTTCGAGCTGCCGGACGGCAAGGGCTCGGCGGGTCCGTCGGGATTCCGGCCGGAACGGGCGGGCAAGGGGCGGCCCCGGCCGATAAAAAGGCGCGGTCGGCCGCCGAACATTCGACACAAGAGCCGTTGATCGGTTTGATTGACCGGTGCGGGAACGCCTCTCTATGTTCCCGCTTCCACATTCCGGGGGAATCGACCCAATGCTGAAGTCCGTCATCCTTGCCCTCGCGCTTGCCGCCACCCCGGCGCTGCCCGCCGTCGCACAGAATGCGCAGACCGCGCCGGCACCCGCGGCCCAGGCCAAGCCGACCGCCGCCGACTTCGCCAAGAACATGCAGGGCGCCGTCGGCCAGACCTTCGAGGGTGGCATCATCCTCAAGAACATCACCTCCGAGGCCAACACCCTGGTCCTCACCGTTGACGGTCCGGCCGGCTGGCGCACCCAGCTCACCCCCGCCGACATCTCGACCGCGCTGGTCGGCGGCTTCTGCGGCACCGCGCCGCAGTTCTTCACCACCGGCGTCTCGATGCGGGTCGACTCGCTCGACGGCGGCAAGCTCGCCAAGGGGCCGGTGGTCACCAGCTGCCCGCCCGCCGCGCCGGCAACCCCGCAATGATCTCCTCCAGCGTCCCCGTCTCCATCGGGGCGCTGGCCGCAGGGGCGCGGCGGCGAATCCGCGCCCATTTCTTCGCCCTCCACGCCGTTTCCGCCGAGGAGGCGGTTCCCTTCGTGCCGCAGCGGGCCATCGAGCGCCGCCAGTTCGAACGCATGCAGCGCGCCGGGATCATCCATGACGCCGGGCAGGGCCGCTACTGGTTCGACCTAGCCGCCTTCCAGAAGGATCAGGACCGCACCCGCGCCATCCTGGTCCCTGTCGTCGTCGTCCTCTGCCTCGCGATCGCCGGGCTGCTGACCCTACTCTACTGAGAAGCTGAGCCCGGCATTCGCCTCTAGCCGCTTGACCAGCGGCTCGGGCATCAGGCCGCCCGCGGTCCAGATGCCGCCCTTGCCCTCCGCCGGCACATCCCGCAGCAGGCAGAGCGCGCTTTCGGCGATCATCTTGCTGGTCGAGCCATAGCCCGGATCCTTGTCGCCCTTGACCGTTGCCGACAGGCGCTGGCCATCGGGCATCTCGGCGACGAAGACGAGGTCGTAATAGCCGGTCTCGCGCTCTTCCTTGCTCGGGCCCTCGCCCGGGGCGGGACCCTTGTCGGCGGCCATCGGGTTGATCTTCGCCAGCGCCTCGGCCGCGGCCTTGCCGATCTCGCCGAGGCCGGGGACCACGGTCATCTCGTCATACTGGAAGTCCGCGCCATAGGGCTGGCCGGCCAGGAAGTTCGAGCGGTGGACATTCTTGGTGTTGATGACCGCCATCATGAAGGGCGCGACCCAGGCGTCGACCGCCTCGTCATGATAGGGGACCATGCCGTTGGGCTGGTGCGGGCCCTGGAAGCCGGGGGTTAGGGCGAAGGGATCGACCATCAGCTTGAGGATCGAGGGATCCTTGGCCGCGGCAGCCATCGACGCCTTGCCGCTGGCGAAGGTGCCGCCGGAGAAGGTGCCCTTCATCGCGCGCACCCGGCCCTTCACCCGCGGCGCGGGCTTGCCGAAACGGGCGATCGCCGCCTGCTGCACGGCCCATACGCCGAGATCGAAGGGGATCGAATCGAAGCCGCAGGAGAAGACGATGCGCGCGCCGCTCGCCTTGGCGGCATCCTCGTACTTGCGAATCATCAGGCCCATCCAGGCGGGTTCGCCGCACAGGTCGACATAGGCGGTGCCGGTCTCGATGCAGGCGGCGAGCAGCGCCTCGCCATAGAGCTGATAGGGACCGACGGTAGTGATGACCACCGTGGCGCGGGCGACCATTGCCTTGAGGCTGGCGGGATCGTCGGCATTGGCGGTGAGCAGCGGCGTGTCCGCCGGTGCGCCGATCTCGTCGCGCACTTCCTGCAGCTTGGTGAGCGAGCGGCCCGCCATCGCCCATTTCACGTCGGGATACTGGCCGGCGAGATATTCGGCGACGAGGCGGCCGGTGAAGCCGGTGGCCCCATAGACGATGATATCGAATTCGCGGTTTGCCATTCTTCCGGTTCCTGCTCCTGGTCGTTCAACCGGCTGGTTGAACGATTCATTGAATCTCTTGGTACGCCCCTTTGTATGCGTGGGAGAGCGGCGGGGTGCCGATTTCCCGTGCGAGGGCTTTTTCCATCAGGGACAGTGAAGCAGAGGAAATCCTACATTGGAAGAGGCGGTATGGTGGATTGGCGTGGTTTGGCGACCATCCACGCTATTCTTCGTCATGCTGAACTTGTTTCAGCATCCAAGGCGCCGCGAGAGATATCGCTGGGGGAGGGTTGGACCCTGAAACAAGTTCAGGGTGACGATGGGTTTGGGGCAGGCGGGTAGCGCGCCTCTCAATCCTGCCCCTCGCGCAGCGCGTTCCACAGGACCTTCACGTCGCGGTTGAGGTGCATCAGCTCCTCGCCCTCCATGCCCGAGCGGGCGAGCAGCGCTTCGGCAAGGCAGCCGCATTCCTCGCGCATCCCGGTGCCGCGCGGGGTGAGGCGGACCTGGACCTGGCGCTCATCCTGGGGATTGCGCTCGCGGGTGACGAAGCCGGCTGCCTCGAGCCGCTTCACCAGCGGGGTGATCGTGCTCGATTCGAGCGCCAGCCGCTCGGCGATCGCGCCGACGGTGCGGCCGTCCTGCTCCCAGAGCGCGTGGAGCACCAGATATTGCGGATAGGTGATGCCGAGCTGGTCGAGCATCGGCTTGTAGGCGCGAGTGATCGCCATGCTCGTCGCGTAAAGCGAGAAGCAGAGCTGGTCGTCGAGCGGCATCGCGGCGGGCATGTTCGTCTCCTTGGCAGGGCCAATATCACAAAAACGTATATCGCGATAACGATTTTGCTGGACAAGCCCCGACTCGCACATTAGCTAATAGATATCGCGATAAATGATATCGCGGACCAAGCATTGGAGATCGAGCATGTCCGTCAATGTCCTCTACACCACCCGCGCCACCTCGAACGGCGGCCGCGACGGCGAATCCCGCAGCGAGGACGGGCGCTTCGTCGCCAAGCTCTCGACCCCGAAGGAACTGGGCGGCGCCGGCGGCGAGGGCACCAATCCCGAGCAGCTGTTCGCGGCGGGCTATTCGGCCTGCTTCATCGGCGCGCTCAAGGTGGCGGGCCAGCAGCTGAAGCTCAAGGTGCCGGCCGAGACGACGGTGACCGCGACGGTGGGCATCGGCCCGCGCGCGGAAGGCGGCTTCGGCATCACCGCCGACCTGGAAGTGAACCTGCCGGGCGTGGAGCGCGCCGACGCCGAGAAGCTGGTCGAGGCGGCGCACCAGATCTGCCCCTATTCGAACGCCACGCGCGGCAACATCAATGTCGGCCTGACCATCGCCTGAGGGCGTTGAGAAGTACCAGCATTCAATCGATCCTCCCCCCTCGGGGGGAGGATCTTGCGTGCGCTTCATGCTCCCCAGCCCGGTAAAATGCGGAACATCCGCAATTTTCCGGGCTGGCAGTTAATCTGCACAATGATGAAAGATCATAACTGGTGGTAGATCGCGCATAGCGAATCGCCATGGGGGCGCCGACGGCCTGGCCGGAGGAAGGGAAGCGATGGCAATCGCGGGGAGCGAAGGTTCCGAGACGACCGGGAGCACGGCGGCCTATCGCTGGGCGACCTGGCTGTTCGGCTTCTCGGTGGCGCAGCCGGTGCTGGTGCTGCTTGGCTGGACCTTCGACGTCCCGATCCTGCGTGGACTCGGCAATCCCCATTATTCGATCATGCCGCTGGCATCGGTGCTGTTCCTCCTGGTGGCGGTGGGCGGACTGCTTGCGCATCGCGAGAAGCGCCTGGCCGCGCGGATCGTCATCGGCGTGGCGCTGGCGCTGCTGAGCCTGCAGGCATTCCACTATATCGCCGATTTCGACCTGGGGCTCGAACGGCTGCTGTTCTACCGGCAGGTGATCGAGCTCAATGTGCTCAACAAGGGCGTGCCCGGCACCGGCGCGATCAGCATGCTGATGCTCGACTGCGTGGCGATGCTGCTGATCACCAGCGATGCGCCGCTGCCGCGCACCTGGGCCGCGCTGATCGCCAGCACCGGCATCGGCCTGACCGCGCTGACCGCGACGATGATGCTGGTCGAGGCGCCGACCCAGATCTCGCCGAGCTTCATCGGCCGCTCGATCACCACCGCCATCCCCAATCTCGCGCTGGCCACCGCGATCCTGCTCCATGTGCTGCACGGCCGGGAGCAGCGAGAGATCGGCTTCGAATACCGGCTGTTCCGCCGGCTCTCCCCGGCGATCATCGCGCTGCCGGTCTTCCCGTCGCTGCTGGCGCTCGTCCTGGTCCGCGACGGCGGGCTGGGGCTGAACGAAGCCCAGTTCATGGTGGTGGCGTGCAACATCCTGATCGTCTCGCTGCTGCTGATCGTCGGCCTGCGCGGCGCACGCCAGCAGAATGACGTGGTGCGGCTGCGCGGCGAGCAGCTGCGCGCGATCCTGGCCGGGGTTCCCGACGCGGTGGTCGTGATCGATCGCGAAGGCTGGGTGACCGATTTCAGCCAGGCCGCGGCGGCGCTGTGGCTGGTGCCGGCCGGCGCGCAGGGCTGCAACATGGGCACCTATCTCGGCGAGCGCGAGCGGACCAAGCTGATGGCGCTGGTGGGGCGCGAGCAGCCCGAGTTCCTGCTGACCGGCGAAGGCGTGCGCACCGACGGCACGCGCTTCCCGCTTGAGCTGCGCGGAGCGAAGTTCACGGGGATCGACGGCGGCACCTGCTTCACCCTGTTCGCGCGCGACCTGTCCGAGAAGCTGGCGGCGGAGAAGCATGTCGCCAAGCTTTCGGCGCAGCTGGCCCATGTCTCGCGGCACAATGCGATGGGCGAGCTGGCGGCCGACCTGGCGCATGAGCTCAACCAGCCGCTGACCGCCGCGATCAACTATCTCTCCGCGGTCGGCTATCTGCTCGGCCAGCAGGGCGATGCCGGCAAGGCGCCCGAGATGGTGTCGCAGGCGCGCGGGCAGGTGACCCGGGCGGGCGAGATCATCCGGCGGATGCGCGACTTCGCCCAGCATCGCGAGGTGCGCAAGCATCTGGAGCCGCTGCAGCCGATGATCGACGACGCGATCCAGCTCGTCCGCGCCGGCAGCGATTCGCTGGATGCCGAGGTGGAGCTGGCGATCGAGCCGGCGGGGATCGCGGTGTTCGTCGATCGCATCCAGGTGCAGCAGGTGATGGTCAACCTGCTGCGCAACGCCGTGGAGGCGATCCGATCGACCGGGCAGACGGGCGGGCGGATCGTGATCGCGGCGCACCCGATCGCGGGCGACTGGGTGGAAGTGGAGTTCCGCGACGACGGGCCCGGCGTGCCCGAGACGATCCTCGACCAGCTTTTCGAGCGCTTCACCTCGACCAAGGCCGGGGCGGGAATGGGGATCGGCCTGTCGATCTCGCGGCGCATCGTCGAGGCGCATGGCGGCACGATGCGCGCGGCCAATGGCGAGGCGGGCGGCGCGACCTTCTGCTTCACCCTGCCGGGCGCGCTGCACGGCGCCGAATAGGCCGGATCAGGCGGCTTCGTTGAACTGCAGCGCGGCGAGCCGGGCGTAGAGCCCGCCCTGGGCGACGAGCTCGGCATGGGTGCCGGTCTCGACGATCTTCCCTTCGTCCATCACGATGATCCGGCCGGCGGCGCGGACGGTGGCGAGGCGGTGCGCGATCACCAGGGTGGTGCGGTTCTCCATCAGCCGCTCGAGCGCATCCTGGACCAATCGCTCGCTCTCGGCGTCGAGCGCGGAGGTTGCTTCGTCGAGCAGCAGGATCGGCGCGTCGCGGAGCAGCGCGCGGGCGATGGCGATGCGCTGGCGCTGGCCGCCCGACAGGCGGGCGCCGCCTTCGCCGAGGAAGGTATCCAGCCCTTCGGGCAGGTCGCGCAGGAAGTCGGCGGCGTTGGCGGCGCTCGCGGCGGCCCAGATCTGCTCGTCCGACGCGTCCCAGGCGCCGTAGCGGAGATTGTCGCGCGCCGAGGCGCCGAAGATCACCGTTTCCTGCGGCACCATCGCCATGCGGGCGCGGACATCGGCGGGGTCGGCCGACTTGATCGGCACGCCGTCGATGCGGACTTCGCCGCCTTCCGGATCGTAGAAGCGCTGGAGCAGCTGGAACAGCGTGGACTTGCCGGCGCCCGAGGGGCCGACCACCGCCACCGTCTCGCCCGGGCGCACGTCGAGCGAGAAGTCGCTGAGCGCCGAGACTTCGGGGCGGGTGGGGTAGCGGAAGGTGACATGGTCGAATGCCAGCGCGCCCTGGGGCGGCTGGGGCAGCGCGACCGGATTGGCCGGGGCGGCGATGTCGGGCTGCTCCTGAAGCAGCTCGGCCAGGCGGCTGGCGGCGCCCGAGGCGCGCAGCAGGTCGCCATAGACTTCGGTCAGCGTGCTGAACGAGCCGGTGACGAGGCCGGCGGTGAGCACGAAGGCCATGATCGAGCCGCCCGAGCTGCGCCCGGCGGCGACATCGGCGACGGCGGCCCAGACGATCAGCACGATCGCGGAGAAGAGCGCGCCGATCACCAGCGCGGTCATCACCGCGCGCAGCCCGAAGCGGCGCTTGCCGGCCTCGAAGGTGCGGGTGACGGCGCCCTGGAAGCGCTCGCCCTCGCGATTCTCCTGGCCGAATGCCTGGACGATGCGCATCGCGCCGAGCGTCTCGGACGCGATCGAGCCGACATCGGCGACCCGATCCTGGCTGTTGCGCGAGAGCTGGCGGACGCGGCTGCCGAGCCAGACGATCGGCAGGATCGTTACGGGAATGCCGACGATGAGGTAGGCGGCGATCTTGGGCGAGAGCGCGAACAGATAGATCACGCCGCCGGCACCGGTGAGCAGGTTGCGCAGTGCCATCGAGACGGTGGAGCCGACCACCTGCTCGACGATCGCGGTATCGGCGGTGAGGCGCGAGGCGATCTCCGAGGGGCGGTTTTCCTCGAACCATTTCGGCGGGAGGCGGAGCAGGTTGCGGTGCACCGCGATGCGCAGGTCGGCGACGGTGCGCTCGGCCAGCCAGGAGACGAAGTAGAAGCGGATCGCGGTGAACAGCGCGAGCGCGAGGACGACGAGCAGCAGCCCTTCGAAATAGATGCCGATCCGGCTGGTATCGACGCCGGTCGCGAAGCCATGGTCGATGATGAGCTGGAAGGTGCGCGGGATCAGCAGCGTCGTCGCCGACGAGCCGATCAGCGCGACGATCGCGATCAGCAGCTGGAGCGGATAGCGCCGGGTGAAGCTCCACACCACGAGCAGGTTGGAGAGCTTGCGCTTCTGCGGCGCTGCGGCTGGGGCGGTTTCGGCCATGGGCGCGGGACTAGCGCACCTCGCGGGGCAGGGAAACTGTCCTTTGCCGGAGGTTCGTTGCCGCGAATTAACGCGAATCAGAGGATGGTGGTTTAATCGTGCCTGCAGAGAGGGTTAGGCGGGCTGGTTATGGGATTTCGTAATCCCGGTATGGGAACCTGCCTTCGTTCTGTCGCATTATGATACCGGGCGCCGTTGCACCGCAGCACCGGTCTACTATAACGCTAACATAGCCGCCGCCGTCGAGGGGAGGGGGACGGCGGAAGGGACGCAATGCTGTACGACGCTTATGAGATCCAGCGCTCGCTTCTCGCAGGTGCGAGCGCGCTGGCCAATTTCTCTGCCGGGCTGCTCAACAACCCCGCGAATCCGTTCGCCTATTTCGGCGGCGGGCCGGTGATGGCTTCCGCGCTCGAAGTGTTCGCGCATGCGTCGGCACCGCGCGGCAAGCCGGATTTCGCGCTCGACCATACCGAGATCGACGGCAAGGCCGTGCAGGTCCATGAGGAAGTCGTGCTGCGCAAGCCGTTCGGCCAGCTCAAGCGCTTCGTGCGTGAAGGAGTCGAGGGCGGTCCGAAGCTGCTGATCGTCGCCCCGATGTCCGGCCACTATGCCACGCTGCTGCGCGGCACGGTCGAGCGGATGCTGCCGGTGGCCGATGTCTACATCACCGACTGGCGCGACGCGAAGCTGGTGCCGATGGCCGAGGGCCGTTTCGACCTGCAGGATTATGTCGATTACCTGATCGAATTCCTGGCGTTCATTGGCAAGGACGGCGATCCGCGCCCGCATGTGCTGGCGGTGTGCCAGCCTTCGGTGCCGGCCTATGCTGCCGTGGCGCTGATGAGCGCAGACGAGCACCCGAACCGCCCGGCGACGCTGACCATGATGGGCGGCCCGATCGACACGCGCGAGGCGCCGACCGCGGTCAACACGCTCGCCACCGAGCGTCCGTTCAGCTGGTTCGAGCAGAACGTGATCGCTACGATCCCGATGAGCTATCCGGGCGCGGGGCGGAAGGTCTATCCGGGCTTCCTGCAGCTCGCGGGCTTCATGACGATGAACCTTGGCAACCACATGATCTCGCACTGGGAGATGTTCAAGCATCTCGTCCAGGGGGACGAGGAGGGCGCCGAGTCCACGATGAAGTTCTACGAGGAATATCGCTCGGTCTGCGACATGACCGCCGAATTCTACCTCCAGACGATCGACCTGGTGTTCCAGGCGCATGCGCTGCCCAAGGGCGAGATGATGCATCGCGGCCGCAAGGTGGACCCGGCGGCGATCAAGGACGTCGGCATCCTCGCGATCGAGGGCGAGAAGGACGATATCTCGGGCATCGGCCAGACCAAGGCGGCGCTGACCATCGCGACGTCGCTGCCCGATTCGCTGAAGCAGTACCACCTTGCCCAGGGCGTCGGCCATTACGGCATCTTCAACGGCTCCAAGTGGCGCAACCGCATCGCGCCGGTGCTGGAGCAGTGGATGTCGACGCACAAGGGCTGAGGCGTCCAGCCAGGTTTGAAAACCGTCATGCTGAACTTGTTTCAGCATCCAACGCGCCTCAGGCGATATCCTGTGTGGAGCTTTGGACCCTGAAACAAGTTCAGGGTGACGGAGGATGGGAGGAGGCGGGGCCAGGCGCCTTCGCCCGTCACCCCGGCTT
>JAEXLC010000341.1 GCA_023445495.1 Pseudomonadota bacterium
AGCCCCTCCCCTAACCCCTCCCGCAAGCGGAAGGGGAATTTTGCTTCGCCCAGCATCACTTGAACCGCTCCTTCGATATGCGGGTGATGCGGCAGGCGAGATCGGCTTCGCCGCTGGCCGCGATATAGTGGTCGCCCGCGTCGGCCACGCCGGTGGTGAACACCACGGGGGTGGGCAGGTAGAGCTGGTGGGCGATCGGATCGGTGAGTGCCGGGTTGGCCTCGATCAGCGGGGTCTCGTCCTCGAGGCGGAGGATCTTCGACGGATCGTCCTTGTCGAGCAATGCCCAGAAGCTGCGATAGACGCCGACCGCGCCTTGCTTCTCGACGCCGTGATAGATCAGCATCCAGCCCTGCGGCGTCAGCACCGGCTGGCTGCCGCCGCCGATCCGCTGGGTCGAAGTCGTGCCCTTGCGCGCGCGGATGCCGGGGGTGTCGAGCGGCTTCCAGTGGAGGCCGTCGGGCGACTGGGCGATGTTGATCGAGGGGCCGCCTAGCCAGGGGCTGTCTTCGGGGTAGGCGAAATAGACTTCGCCCAAGGGGCGGGTGAGCGCCATGTATTTGCCGCCGGGCTTGCCCTCGAACAGGATCATGTCCTTGTTCTGGTGATCGAGGACCACGCCGAGCAGCTTGTAGTCGAGCCCGTTCACCGAATGGTACATCGCGGTGCAATGGCGCTCGGCGGAGACGCCGCACACCGTCATCCACCAGCTGCCGCCGACCAGGCTGATCCGGGCATCCTCGACGCCGTAATCCAGGAACGACGCCGAGGGCTCGATCGCCTTGTCGTAATGGATCTTGACGATCTTGCTCGCGTCCCGGCTCAGCTCGACGGGGAGCAGCCAGGACAGCGAGGTGAGGCCGAGCAGGCGCGGGTTGCGATCCTTCAAGGCGAACTGACGGGGATCGTCCATCTGGATGCCCGCCACGGCGTGGCGATCGAGGACATAGCCCGAAGGCGTCCAGCGCACCGCCCGGGCATGATCGCCGTCCACCGGATCGCGCAGCGCCTCGGCCACGCGGACCATCAGCAACAGGTTGCCGTTGGGCAGCCGCGCGAAGCCGGGATTGAAGGCGCCGAGGACATGGGTCGGTTCGGCAATGCCCCTACGCAACGGGGAGCGGGACAGGTCGACATCGTCGGGGCGGAAGATCAGGAAATCATCGTCCGCCGCCACGTCTCTACCCCCTCAACAGGATGGAACCTGGCTTTCCCCGCCTTCGCGCTGGTACTTGCCGTCTCTCCAGATGTATCGCTCGGCGAAGGATCGGGTTCCCGTGAATTTCACGGTGAAACCCTCGCCCTTGCGGATGTCGGCGATCTTGCCCTCGACCGTCTGGGCATTGTCCTCGACCGCGCCGCCATTGCTGTAGACCGACTGGAACGAAGCGACTTCCTTCGGCCCCTCGGGATCGAGCGCGACCAAAGTGGTGAAGCTGCAGGTGTATCCCTGCCAGGTGCCGCCGCCCTCGACATAGACCACCGGCCGATCGAGGAACTTGTCGCTGACCGACCATTCGGCAAGGTCGCCGAAGCTGCCGCTCTCGGCCGCCTTGGGATATGCCTTGCGCAGCTTGAAGCCGGTGCCGTCGGCATCGAGATAATGGACCGCGATCGTGCCGGCATCGACATGCGCGGGATCGCGGACATGGCCGTGGCTGACCAGCACCGGACCGAACGCGGTATCGACCAGCTTGTTGTCGTCGAAGGTGACCGGGCCCTGGTTCACGCCTTCGGGGAAGGCGGTCTTGACCGCCGCCGCCAATCGCGCGGCGGGATCGGGCGCGGGCGTGGGGCTCGCGCTGGGCGTGGGGGTCGGCGCCGGCTTTGGCGCCTGGTTGCCGCCGCAGCCCGCCAGCATCAGCGCCGGCAGCAGGAGCGCGGCGGCGCGCCTCATTTCTCGTCCCGCATCTGCTCGTGGTGGCGGATCACTTCGTCGATGATGAAGCGCAGGAACTTCTCCGAGAATTCCGGATCGAGATCCGCCGTCTTGGCGAGCTCGCGCAGCCGGGCGATCTGGCGGTCCTCGCGGCCGGGATCGGCGGGCGGAAGACCCGATTCCGCCTTGTAGCGGCCCACCGCCTGGGTGACCTTGAAGCGCTCGGCGAGCAGGAACACGAGCGCGGCATCGATATTGTCGATGCTCTGGCGGTAGCGGTTGAGGGTCTCGTCGGACATCGCCTCCTCTTTGCGCAGGACGTAGGGTCACGCAAGTCTTGCCTTTGTGCGCTGCACCCGCCAGAGGCTTTGACCCATGAGCGCAACCATTCATCGCCTTGGCGGCGGCGCCGCCCCCTCGCTCGACCCGATGATGGCGCTCGTCGCCCAGGACATGAACCTCGTGAACGCAGTGATCCTCGATCGCATGCAGTCCGAGATCCCGCTGATTCCCGAACTGGCCGGCCACCTGATCGCCGGCGGCGGCAAGCGGATGCGGCCGATGCTGACGCTCGCCTCGGCACGCTTGCTCAACTATCCGGGCACCCGCCACCACCGGCTCGCCGCCGCGGTGGAATTCATCCACACCGCGACGCTGCTGCACGACGATGTCGTCGACAGCTCGGACCTGCGCCGTGGCCGCCGCACCGCCAACATCATCTGGGGCAACCCGGCGAGCGTGCTGGTCGGCGACTTCCTGTTCAGCAAGTCGTTCGAGCTGATGGTCGAGAGCGAGAGCCTGAAGGCGCTCCACATCCTCAGCAACGCCAGCGCCGTGATCGCCGAGGGTGAAGTCAACCAGCTGACCGCCGTGCGCCGGCTCGACCTGGGCGAGGAACGCTATCTCGACATCATCGGCGCGAAGACCGCCGCGCTGTTCGCCGCCGCATGCCGCATCGCCGCGGTGGTCGCCGAGCGCTCCGAGGCCGAAGAGCTGGCGCTCGACGCCTATGGCCGCAACCTCGGCATCGCCTTCCAGCTGGTCGACGACGCGATCGACTATGTCTCGGACGCGAGCACGATGGGCAAGGATGCCGGCGACGATTTCCGCGAAGGCAAGATGACCCTGCCGGTGATCCTCGCCTATGCGCGCGGCGACGAAGCGGCGCGGGCCTTCTGGAAGGACGCGATCGCCGGCCACCGCAATTCGGACGCGGACTTCGCCGAGGCGATCAAGCTGGTCCAGGCCAGCCGCTCGGTGGACGATACGCTCGCCCGCGCCCGGCACTATGGCCAGCGCGCGATCGATTCGCTCGGCATCTTCGCCAATGGCACCGCCAAGGACGCGATGGTCGAAGCGGTCGAGTTCGCGGTGGCGCGGGCGTATTGAATCCCTGTCATCCCGGCCTTGCGCCGGGATCCCGCTGCCTTGCCCCGCCGAGGAAGAAGCGGGACCCCGGCTCGAGGCCGGGGTGACGAAAGTGGAACAGGGGTGACGGAGGTTATTCCTCTTCGCTTTCGTCTTCGTCCTCATCGTCGTCGATCAGGTCGTCCTCGTCGGCATCGAGCACTTCCTCGATCGCCTCGACGATCAGGTCGAGCTGATCCTCGCTGGCAGTGAACTCCAGCGTCTCGCCGTCATCATCCTCGAGATGCAGCGTGTAATCGCCGTCGCCGTCGGCGGTGATCGAAAATTGAGCCAGGGTTCGCGCCATGTCCGGTCCTCCTTCGCTTGCGCGTAACACCGGCTTGGGGAAATGGTTGCAGCGCCCATGAACGATTTGCTGCCGATCCACGCCGTATTGCCCGATCTGCTCGCCGCGCTGCGGGCCGGGAGCAACGCCGTGCTGGTCGCGCCACCCGGCGCGGGCAAGACGACGGCGGTGGCGCCGGCGCTGCTCGGCGAGGACTGGTGCACCGGCGAAGTGCTGCTGCTCTCCCCGCGCAGGCTCGCGGCGCGCGCGGCGGGCGAGCGGATGGCGGCGCTGGCCGGCGAGCAGGTCGGCCAGACCTTTGGCTATGCCACGCGGATGGATTCGAAGCGCTCTGCGAAGACGCGCGTGACGGTGGTCACCGAGGGGATTTTCGTCAATCGCATCCAGGCCGATCCCGAGCTGGCGGGGGTTTCCGCCGTGCTGTTCGACGAAGTGCATGAGCGCAGCCTCGACAGCGATTTCGGACTGGCGCTGGCGCTCGACGCGCAGGCGGCGCTGCGCCCCGATCTGCGGCTGGTCGCGATGTCGGCGACACTCGACGGGACGCGCTTCTCGGGGCTGATGGCCAATCCACTCAAAGACTCCGCGCCGGTGGTGGAGAGCGAAGGGCGGAGCTGGCCGTTGGAGCTGCGCCATATCGGCCGCGCCGCCGAGGCGCGGATCGAGGATTCGATGGCGGCGGCGATCCGCACCGCGCTGCGCGACGCCGAGGGCGGGGTGCTCGCCTTCCTGCCCGGGGTTGCCGAGATCGAGCGCACCGCCGAGCGGATCGGCGAGGTGCCCGGCGCGGTGGTGCACAAGCTGCACGGCTCGCTGGAGCCCGGTGCCCAGCGCGCGGCGATCACAGCGGACCCGCAGGGGCGCCGCAAGATCGTGCTGGCGACGTCGATCGCCGAGACCTCGCTGACGCTCGACGGGATCCGGGTGGTGGTCGATTCGGGGCTGGCGCGGCGGCCGCGCTATGACCGGGCGGCGGGGATGACCCGGCTGGTCACCGAGCGGGCGAGCCAGGCGGCGGTGACCCAGCGCGCCGGCCGGGCCGCGCGCCAGGGGCCGGGTGTCGCCTATCGGCTATGGGAGGAAGCGGCGACCGCCGGCCTGCCGCGCTTCGATCCGCCGGAAATCCTTGAGGCCGATCTTTCGGCATTGGTGCTCGATTGCGCGCTCTGGGGCGTAAGCGATCCGCGCGACCTCAACTGGCTCGATCCGCCGCCCGAGGCCGCGGTGTCCGAAGCGCGCAAGCGGCTGGGAACGCTGGAGGCGCTGGACGAAGGCGGGCGCCCGACCGCGCATGGCAAGGCGATCGCCGGCCTGCCGCTGCCGCCGCGGCTCGGCCATATGCTGGTGCGCGCCGGCGAGCGCGGCATGGCGGGGACGGCGGCGCAGATCGCGGTGCTGCTC
>JAEXLC010000345.1 GCA_023445495.1 Pseudomonadota bacterium
GACCGGGCTTGCCCGGGCCGCTGGGACGCTCGGTAGGAGCCTCGTCGCGGTTGCGTGCGAAGCCTGGCTTGCCCGGACCACGGGGCCGTTCGGCGGGCGCTTCGTCGCGATTGCGCGCGAAGCCGGGCTTGCCGGGGCCGCGGGGACGCTCGGCGGGAGCCTCGTCGCGGTTGCGTGCGAAGCCGGGCTTGCCCGGGCCACGCGGCCGCTGCTCGCTGCGTTCGGCACGCTCACCGCGCGGGGCGAAGCCGGACTTGCCGGGCGCACGCGGACGTTCCTGGGCCTCGTCGCCGCGCTTCGCCTCGGGCGTGATGCGCGCGGTGAACACCGGCTTCTTCGGCGCAGGCGCCGGCCTGGCGACCTTGCGACGGCCTTCCGGCTCGACATTGCCGCCGGTCGGCACCGGCTTGGGGCGGGGCGCGGGCTCGACGACGCGCGAGCGCACCGAGAATTGCAGGTTCGAGGCCGCCTTGCCGCCGCCAGGCTTGGACAGCACGGTGCGGAAGGTGATGAGGTCGGCGCGGCGGATCTCGTCGACGTCGCCCGGGGGCATGTCGCCGAGATAGAAGGGGCCGTAGCGGGTGCGGATCAGCCGGTTCACCTCGAGCCCGAGATATTCGAGCACGCGGCGCACTTCGCGGTTCTTGCCCTCGGTCAGGGTCATCTCGATCCAGACATTGGCGCCGGTGCGCCGCTCGATATTGGCGTTGATCGAGCCATAGCGGATGCCTTCGATCTCGACGCCGAGCATCAGCGACTCGAGCTGGGCCTGGGTGACGTTCCCGTAAGCGCGCGCGCGGTAGCTGCGCTCGACGCCGGTGGCGGGCAGTTCCAGCTCGCGCTTGAACTCGCCATCGGTGGTGAGGAGCAGCAGCCCCTCGGTGCTGAGATCGAGTCGGCCGACCGGCATCACGCGCGGCAACCCCTCGGGCAGATGGTCATAGATGGTCGGGCGGCCCGCGGGGTCGCGCTCGGTGGTGAGCAGGCCGGCGGGCTTGTGATAGCGGAACAGGCGGGCGGGAGCGGGCTCGGCGACGGGCTTACCGTCCACGGTCACGCCCCTAAGCGAGGTCAGCAGCGTGGCCGGGGTGTCGAGCACCTTGCCGTCCAGGGCGATTCGCCCGTCGGTGATCATGCGCTCGATGTCGCGACGGGACGCGATTCCTGCACGGGCCAGCAGCTTCGCGATGCGCTGCGCTTCTTTGGGATTGGATGGAGACACAAGGGCGATATAGCGATTGTCGCGGTCGCTTCAAAAATTATTGCGCCCTCGAAAGGGATTCGCGCGTTAGCGCTTTGGGTTCAGAGACTTGGCGGGCTTCAAGCGGCATGTTGTTCGGACGGAAAAAGCGACGGATTGCGCGACTCCTGGTGGTGGAGGACGAACCGCTGCTCGCATTCGATACCGAGCACTTCCTCAGCGGTGAGGGTTTCGCGGTCGCCGCGACGGTCGATACCGTGGCCGAGGCGCTCCGCGTACTCGCGGCGGACAGCGAACTCGACCTGGTGCTGGCGGATGTGCGGCTGGCGGATGGCAGCGGCCTCGAAGTGGCGCGCGCCGCGCAGGGGCGGGGCCTTCCGGTGCTGTTCGTGACGGGGAGCTTCCCGGAGGAAGCGAAGGCGCTGGCGGCGGGATGCCTGGCCAAGCCCTATCCGCAGCGCGACCTGCTGACGGCGATCGATGCGATCGAGGCGGTGCTGGAGGGTGCGAAGGCGCCGCGCAAGCTGCCGGGGAGCTTCAGCCTGTTCCTGCGGGTGGCTTGAGTACGGGAACGGGCCCTCCGATCCTTTGGCCGTCACCCTGAACTTGTTTCAGGGTCCAACTCTCCACCAAGGCTATCGCCGGCGGCACCTTGGATGCTGAAACAAGTTCAGCATGACGAAGAGGTGGGGAGGCAGCTCAATGCCGCAGCAACACCAGCGCCGCCGCGACGAGAATCGCCCAGCTCACCGCGCCGATGCCGAAGTACGGGAACGGGCCCTCCGATCCTTTGGCCGTCACCCTGAACTTGTTTCAGGGTCCAACTCTCCACCAGGGCTATCGCCGGCGGCACCTTGGATGCTGAAAAGTTCAGCATGACGAAGAGGTGGGGAGGCAGCTCAATGCCGCAGCAGCACCAGCGCCGCCGCGACGATGATCGCCCAGCTCACCGCGCCGATGCCGAACGCGATGATCAGGCCGGTGCCGCGCGGCAGACGGTCGTCTTCGTTGATGTCCAGGAACTCGCGGGGCGGCAGCGGAAGCGGCATGGGATGATCCTCTCGAATACCCAATTTAGGTACGCCTGCGCCGGAGCGGAGGATATACAGAGGAATTACCCTCAGGGCTCTACCGGAGATGGGCGTTAACCGCATCGTGGAAGTGCCGGATGCCCAGCTCCAGCGTGCCCAAAGTGACCCGTTCGACAGCGCCCGACGCGAGCCCTTGCTGGCCCAGCTCGCAGGCCCGGAAGTCCTCCGAGGCGAAGACGCCGCCATCGAGCAGTTCCCAGCTCTTCTCCCAGTGCGCCAGCGCCTTTTCGGTGGTCGGCAGCTCGGGGATCAGCATGAAATCCTCGACCAGCACCCGGCCCTCGGACTGCGGCATCAGCACCATGAGGTTGATGTAATCGGGGCTCACCACCAGCACGGTGCCGGGGAACATCTGATAGGTATAGGTGATCGCCGCGCGCAGCGTCGCCCAGTCGCTCGACGAAAGCGCCGCCAGCGCCGCCTCGCGTCCCACCGCCGAGCGCTGGTGGACGCCGATCGTGTCGGCGGTCGAGACGCCGTCCTGGAAGAAGGGCGCGATCGTCGCGGCGTGGAGGCGCTGGACGTGATACGCCTCGAGAAACGCGTCCATGATGAGCTTCCAGTTGGCGTTGACGCTGTGGGTGCGCCGGCGGAACAGCTGCTGGCCGGACAGATCGAACGCTTCGAAATCGCGGGCGAGCAGCTCGGCCTCGGCGAAGTCCGCATCCTCGGCGAAGGAGAACCAGATCAGGCCGCCGGCCTCGTGCGTGGGCAGGCGCTTGAGGCCGTACTCGCCCTTGTCGAGGCCGGGAAAGGTATCGGGGCGGGGCAGGCCGATCAGCCGCCCGTCGAAATTGTAGGTCCAGGCATGATAGGGGCAGACCAGGCGGCCGCCCTTCACCGGGGCGCAGCCCTCGACCAGCCTTGTGCCGCGATGCCGGCAGACGTTGAGGAAGACATGCGCCTGGCCGGCCTTGTCGCGGGTGACCAGCAGCGGCTTGCCGAAGCCGTCATGCGGGATCGCCATATTGGGTTCGGGCAGCAAGGCGGAGGGCGCGATGACCAGCGGCACCTTCGCGAAGACATGTTCCTGCTCCTCGGCGAAGCGCGCCGGGCTGGTATAGACCGAGGCGGCGACATGAGCGATCTCGCCTTCGCCCTTCGATCCGCCCCGGGCCAGCGCTCCGGCCAGCGCCAATTGCCCCTCGGTCGGCGCATTCATGGCATTCCTCCCTCTGGTCTTCCCATTATTTTCAGCTAGTTTCGCGCCCGATATTCGTGGGGGTCAAGCAGGAATGGAGCAGGGAATGCGGCCGCAATGGGCTTATCCGGCGGCGCAGCTGGCATTGGCGGTGGCAGTGGCGCTGCTCGCCTTGCCCTGGCTGATCGTGGCGACGCCGGGTGCGGCGCCGCTTGCGGTGCATGGCTATGACTTCCTGCTCGGGGTGGATGCGTTCAAGCCGTCGATGACCTTCGTGCTCGGCATGCTGATCGTCGCGGCGAGCCTGGTCTTCAGCTTCGTCTGGCGCCAGCGCGGCGGCGCGAGCCTGATGGTCGGCGGCGCGGCCGTGGGCGGGCTGCTGGTGATCCTCGCGGTGCTGTTCGCCGCCTTCTCGCCGCCCAAAGCGCTGGCAACGGCCGCGATCCAGCCGGCGATCGGCTATTGGCTGGGCCTCGTCGCGCTGCTCGCCGCCTTCTTCGCCGGGCGCAAGGCCGCGCCGGAGGACTGGCGCGCCGACCTGCCCGAGGGCGTGCGTCCCTATTTCGAGAATGCGCCGCTGGCCTCGTTCGCGCTGGGGCTGAGCTCCGGTTTCCCCTTCGCGATGATCGGCGCGACGCTGACCAGCCGGCTGAAGCAGGACGGGATCGACAAGGCGACGATCACTGCCTTCGCGCTCGCCATCCTGGTCTATAACCTCAAATTCCTCTGGGCCTGGATCATCGATGGCGTGAAGCTGCCGATCCTCGGCCGTCTCGGCCAGCGCGTCTCCTGGCTGATCGTCGCGGGCGTGCTCGTGGTCGCCGCCGTCGCCAACATGGCGTTTACCCAGGCCGATCCGAGCAATATCTGGCCGATGGTGACCGCCGCGGTGCTCGTCGGCCTGGCCGGCGCCACCTATGACATCGTGATCGACGGCTACCGGATCGAGATCCTCGAGCCGCGCCAGCTCGGCTATGGCTCGGGCATGTCGCAATATGGCTGGCGGATCGGCTCCGCCGGCGCCGGCGCGGTGGCGCTGGTCGTCGCGGCGCGGTTCGGATGGGAAGCGGCCTATCTGGTCTGCGCGCTGTTCGCGCTGCCCGCGATCATCGCCGGCCTGATGCTCGGCGAACCCGAGCGCCACCGCCCGCCCGCCGAGCGCAAGGGCGTGGCGACCGCGCTCAAGGCGATCTGGGGCCCGTTCGTCGAGTTCTTCCAGCGCCAGGGCGCCTGGATCGTGCTGATCTTCATCCTGGTCCACAAGATCGGCGACACGCTGGCGAACCTGACCTTCCGCTTGCTGTTCGACGATCTTGGCTTCACCAATGACGAGATCGCCTTCTACGACGTGGCGCTGGGCTTCTTCGCATACATGATCGGCGTGTTCATTGGCGGCATGCTCTATGCGCGGATGGGGATGAAGCGCTCGGTGCTGCTCAGCCTGGTGCTGATGGCGGTCTCGAATCTGAGCTTCGCGGCGCTGGCCGCCGCCGGCCATTCGAACCTGGGCATGGCCGGGGCGATCGGCTTCGAGAACATCGCCAGCGGCTTTGGCGGCGTGGTGGTCATCGCCTATTTCTCGGCACTCACCGACCTGCGCTTCACCGCCGCGCAATATGCGCTGATCTCGGCAGGGGCGAGCATCCTCGGCCGCTTCCTGACCGGCACGACGGCGGGCAGCCTGATCGAGGCGATGGGCTATGTGAACTTCTACCTGCTCACCACGCTGATCGCGCTGCCGGGCGTGTTCATCTACTGGTGGATGATGCGCACGGGCCTGGTCGACCGCTCGATCGGCACGGCGGGCACCGAAGGCGAGGGCGGGGAAGAGGCAAAAGCCTGATGCCCTATCTCCTCGTAATCGCGCTGCAGGTGGCGTGCATCGTCCATCTGATGCGGCGGGGCGGCAACCCGCTCTGGGTTACCGCGTTGATCTTCCTGCCCGTGGTCAGCGCCATCGCCTATTTCTTCGTCGAGATCCTCCCCGGCCTGGGGCAGAACCGGCATGTCCGCACCGCGCGGGCCAAGGCGGTGGCGGCGCTCGACCCCGAGCGCGAGCTGCGCGCCGCCCGGGCTGCGCTCGACCTGGCCGATACCGCCGCCAACCGGCTGCGCGTCGCCGATGCGCTGGCCGCGCTGGGGCGGCATGCGGAGGCCGAACCGCTCTACCGGGAATCGCTGCGGATGACGGTCGGCGATCCCGATACGCGGACCCAGGGCAAGCTCGCCAAGTCGCTCTATGAGGTCGGCAAGGGCGCGGAAGCGCTGGCGCTGCTCGACGAGGTGCCGCCGCCGACGGGCCAGAGCGAGCGCGACCGCCAGGCGCTGCTCCGCGCCAAGATCCTCGAGCATCTGGACCGCAAGGGCGAGGCGCTGGAACTCTATGCCGACCTCGTCACCCGGATGCCGGGCGAGGAGGCGCGCTGCCGCTATGCCGCGCTGCTGATCGACCAGGGCTGGGATCGCAAGGCGCTGGTGGTGCTTGAAGAGGTCGAGAAACGGATGAAGCGGATGGATCGCCAGCAGCGCGCGGCGGAAGCGGACATGTATCGCTGGGCGAGCGAGACGCTGGCCGGGCTGCGTGGCAGGGGCGTGACCGCGTGAGGAAGCGCTGGATCCTCGTCCTGCTGGCGGTGGCGGTGCTCGGCGCGGGCGGCTGGCTGTGGGGCTCGCCCTATTACACGCTGTGGCAGATGAAGCGGGCGGCCGAGGCGCGGGACATCGATGCGCTGGCCAGCCATATCGATTTCGACGCGGTGCGCGGCAGCGTCAAGGAGCAGATCGCCGCGCACCTGCCGGGCGAGGGCGGCGGTGTGCTGGGCGCGCTGGTCCGCTCGGGGATCGGCGATACGGTGGTCGATGCCGCGGTATCGCCCGAGGGGATGCGCTTCATCTTCGCCGCCGCGCCGCTTGCGGAGACCGAACGGCCGGGGGCGATCAAGCTCAAGGCCAGCGAGATGCGCTACCACCGGATATCGCTCAACCGCTTCGAGTTGACCCGCAGCGACGGGGCGGCGCTCGAATTCCGAATGCGCGGCATGGCGTGGAAGCTGAACGACGTGCGGCTGCCGCCGGGGGCGTTCGACTGACCTTCCACGGGGAAGGCCGGAGCCATGTTGGTCGCGGGATTTCCCGGCTTGGGCGCGCGGCGATTGTGGGGCGTGCCCGGGCCGGACACGCGTGCGGAACGGCCAGCGGTTTCCCGCGGCCCTGCATTCTCCTCACGCAAGGACCACGGACATGGAAGAACTCGTCCCCGCCCTCACTTCGTTTGGCGGTTCGATCTCGCGCAAGACCTTCTGGATCGGCGTGGGCGCGCTGGTGGTCGCGAGCCTGGTGCTGGGGCTCATCCCCTATCTGGGCATGGTCGCTCCGTTCGCGCTGCTCTATCCCTGGACCTGCCTCGCGATGCAGCGGCTGCGCGACATGGGCCGGGCGCCGGCATTGGCGCTGATCCCGGTGGCGCTGAGCGCGGTCTCGACGATCCTCGCGCTGCTGACCGCCGCGAGCGCGGTCAATCCGGCGCTGATCGGCGTGGCGCTGCTGGTCGGCGGGATGACCGTGGTGGTCGGGATGATCGCGATGGTGGTGGCGATCGGCTTCCTGCTGTGGATCGGCCTGACGCCCGGCGCGAGCGACCGGCCGGTGGCCGGCGGGGTGCAGGGCTGAGGCTCAATCCTCGGCGTCGAGCGCGAGGCCCATATCGGCGAAGCTGTTGGCCAGCGCATGGGCGGTAATCAGCACGCCGGTGGCGTCGCGCACCCCGAGCATGTCGGCGAGCAGCACGGCGGAGAGCTGGGGCTGGGTGCGGACGCGGCCGATCACCTGGAGCAGCGCGGCTTCGGCGCCGGTCATCCGGGCGCAGCACCAGGGCGCGATCTGGATCGGCCCGGCGGAGAGCGCCGACATCTCCTGCATCAGCGCGCGCAGCAGCACCAGCGGGCGCTGGAAGCTCTTGCCGAACGCGGTGACGAAAGCGTGCGCCGTGCAGGCGTCGTGAATGCCGTGCGCGCCCATCTGGCGGACGCCGAACAGCAGCAGCCGCGCGCCGGGATCCTCGGGCTGGAGTTCGGGCAGGGCGGTAAGCGTTGCGCTGACGGTCATGGGGACTCCGATCACTGTGATCGGAAATCTTGCGCAGGTGCAATTAATAGTCAATCGCAATAAAGGAGTTCGAGGGGCACGGTTCGTCGCGCACCAGGCACACTCCCTCGTCACCTCGGCCTTGCGCCGGAGTCCCGCTGCCGGATGCCAGCGGGAGAAGCG
>JAEXLC010000010.1 GCA_023445495.1 Pseudomonadota bacterium
GTGTCAAGGACCGGCTTGCCTGCTCCAAGGAAACTCCCGGCTGTTCCAGTTCAGCTGACCGAGACAATTCAAGAGGTTCACATGCCTATGACGAAGCCTGTCTCCGACACCTTCACAGCAGATCGGATCATGCCTGCGGCCAAGATCGAGGAAGGCATGTGCACGGCGGTGAGAAAACCATCCAGTGGAGCGCCTGCGTTTGTGCCGGCGCGGGCGGCGTAAAAGTCGGCCATTGGATAGGCTGACCCCTTTCGGGGTTGGCGGGGATGTTCGCTGTGGAGATTTACGCGGCGGTTCGCGATTTCGTTTTCAACCAGGAGAAGAGCCGGCGGGAAGCGGCTCGCGTGTTCGGGCTGAGCCGCGAGACGGTTGCGAAGATGTGCCGGTTCTCGCTGCCGCCGGGCTACACGCGCAAGAAGCCGGTCGAGAAGCCGAAGCTGGGTCCGCTTCTGCCGGTGATCGATGCGATCCTGGAGGCGGATCGGACGTCACCGGTGAAGCAGCGTCATACGGCGAAGCGGATCTTCGAGCGCCTTCGTGACGAGCACGGCTTTGCCGGCGGCTACACGGTGGTGAAGGACCATGTGCGGCTCTGCCGGGCGCGGGGCCGGGAGACCTTCGTGCCGCTGGCGCATCCGCCCGGTCACGCTCAGGTGGACTTCGGCGAGGCGATCGCGGTGATCGGCGGGGTGCGGCAGAAGATTCACTTCTTCTGCCTGGACCTGCCGCAGTCGGACGCCTGCTTCGTGAAGGCCTATCCGCGCGAGACGACGGAGGCGTTCCTGGACGGGCACGTCTCGGCCTTCGGCTTCTTTGGCGGCGTCCCGCTGTCGGTGCTCTATGACAACACGCGCATCGCGGTGGCGAAGATCTGCGGCGATGGCCGGCGCGAGCGGACACGGGCGTTCACCGAGCTGGTGAGCCACTATCTGTTCCGGGATCGGTTCGGCCGCCCGGGCAAGGGCAACGACAAGGGCAAGGTCGAGGGGCTGGTGAAGTATGCCCGCTCGAACTTCATGACGCCGATCCCTGTGGCGGCGAGCTTGGCCGAGCTGAACGCGATGTTGGCCGAGCGTTGCCGCCGGCGGCAGGACGAGCGCGCTGGTCGTCACGCGCAGACGATCGGCGAGCGTCTCGCTGCCGATTGTGAGGCCCTGCGCCCCTTGCCGGCGGTGCCGCTGGAGCCGTGCGAGAAGCGTGGCGGGCGGGTCTCATCGACGGCGCTGGTCCGTTATCGCTCCAACGACTACTCGGTGCCGACAGCCTATGGCTTCCAGGACGTGATGGTGAAGGGCTTCGTCGAGGAGGTCGTGGTCCTGTGCCGGGGCGAGGAGATCGCCCGGCATCCGCGCAGCTACGGGACCGGCGTGTTCGTCGCCGATCCGCTGCACTATCTGGCGCTGATCGAGGTCAAGCCGAACGCGCTCGACCAGGCGGCGGCGTTGCAGGGCTGGGACCTGCCCGAGACCTTCCAGCACCTTCGCCATCTGCTGGAGGCGCGAATGGGCAATCGCGGCAAGCGCGAGTTCATCCAGGTGCTGCGGCTGATGGAAGCCCTTCCGCGCGAGGTCGTGAGCTTGGCCGTCGGCGAGGCAATCCGGCTCGGTGCGATCGGCTTCGACGCGGTGAAGCTGATCGCGCTGGCGCGTCTGGAACGGCGCCCGGCCCGCCTCGACCTGGCGGCCTATCCGCACTTGCCGAAGACGTCGGTGAAGACGACCTCGGCCGCCGATTATGCCGTGCTCCTGCCAGGAGCGGCAGCATGACGGGCGCGGCGAAGGAGTCGATGCCGGCGGGGACCACCGCGGGAACGCCGCAGATCCTGCTGGCGCACCACCTCAAGCATCTGAAGCTGCCGACCGTGCTGCGCGAATACGACAAGGTGGCGCGGGAATGCGCCCGGGACGGCGTCGATCATCCCCGCTATCTGCTGCGGCTGGTCGAACTCGAACTGATCGACCGGGAACGGCGCATGGTCGAGCGGCGGATCCGGGCGGCGCGCTTCCCGGCGGTGAAGAGCTTCGACACCTTCGACTTCACCGCGATCCCGAGCCTCAACAAGATGCTCGTGCTGGAGCTGGCGCGCTGCGGCTACATCCTGCGCCGGGAGAACATCATCGCGCTCGGCAACAGCGGCACGGGCAAGACCCATGTCGCTCTCGCGCTCGGGCTGGCCGCTTGCCAGAAGGGCTTCTCTGTCGCCTTCACCACGGCGGCTTCGCTGGTCAGCCAGCTCCTTGAGGCCCGTGACGAGAAGCGCCTGCTCCGGCTCCAGCGCGAGTTGCAGGCGGTCAAGCTGCTGATCGTCGACGAGCTTGGTTATGTGCCGCTGTCACCGACCGGCGCCGAGCTCCTGTTCGAGGTCTTCTCGCAGCGCTACGAGCGCGGCTCGACCATCGTCACCTCGAACCTGCCCTTCGAGGACTGGACCTCGGTCCTGGGATCGGAGCGGCTGACTGGCGCGCTGCTTGACCGGCTCACCCACCACGTCAGCATCCTGGCCATGAACGGCGATAGCTACCGCCTCAGGCAATCCGCTGGCCGCCGGCGCGCCACCGCCGCGGCGGAGCAAAACCAGGCCACCCCAGACAACGCCGATCCAGAAACCGGCGAGATCATCCCCTGATCAACCC
>JAEXLC010000125.1 GCA_023445495.1 Pseudomonadota bacterium
CCCCGGAGGCATCGCATGACCGACGCTCCCCGCCGCCCGCTCGAGGACCTGATCGGCGAACTGCTCGACGGCGTCACCGCGCTGCCGGCGGCGGGGCTGCGCGCGACCAGCGTCGCGTTCGACCTGCCGATCGAGGCCACGGTCGAGGCCGGGCCCGAGGGGCCGATGGTCCGCGCCGATGTTCCGCGCACCCGCACGCGCACCTGGTTCGACCGGCCGGTCGGCCGCCTCTCGCTGCATATCGGCACGCTGCCGGTGGAGGAGGTGCAATGAACGGCGATACCGGCGAAGCGGTGGCGCTCGAGGACTTCATCCAGGCGGTGCAGTCGCAGCTCGATACCGCCCAGGCGCGGATGACGCTGAAGGCGCAGAACGACCGGCTGCCGCTCACCTTCGCGATCCGGGACATCTCGATGGACCTGAAGGCGCATCTGGAGCTCAACCAAGGCGAGCTGCGCATCCGCCCGGCCGGACCGAGCGACAAGGACCCCACCGTCCTCCACCTCGTCTTCACCGCGATCACCAAGCCGATGATCGAGGAGAATGCGGTGCCGCTGTCGGTCGACGACAAGAACGAAGTGCCGCTTTCCGCGCTGGGCGACGAGTTCGATCCTGCCGAGCGCCGGCGACTGGAGGGCATCGGCGTGCGCACCGTCGAGAAGCTCAACGAGATGGAGCGGCGCGGCATCTCGGGCTCGGTCGGCCGGATCACCCGGCTGGCGCCCGACAAGCTCGAGCAGGTGCTCGCCCGTGCCTCGCGCCCGATGGTCGACGATGTCAGCCGCGACGGCTCGGACGATGCCGACCAGACCGACGAGTTGCGCCAGCGGCTGCGGGTCAAGGGCCGCAACCTGCTGCGCGGCGGGATGCCGCCCCAGGTGATGATCGCCGGGCGCCCGGTCAACGTGGTGCAGGCGCATGACAATGAGCTCGTCCTTGCGCCCGACCATGACCAGCTCGCCGGCCAGATGAGCCTCACCCACGATCCCCGCGCGCCGACCGAGCTGTGGTTCGACCAGCAGCCGCGCCGGCCTTTCCCCGCCACGCCGCCGGCAAACGGCTTCGACGGAGTCCAGCCATGACCGCCCGGCTCGGCCGCCTCGTCCAGCCCTGGGCGCACCGCGCCGGCGCCTATGCCGCGCCGGGCAGCCTGCTCGTGCGGCTGAAGCTCGGCGAAGTGCCCGCCGGTATCCCCGCCGCGCTCGACATCCGCCGCAAGGCCGCGACCCCGGCGGAAACGACGCAGCACCAGATCCTCGACCGGGTGGTGAAGTCGTTCGGCGGCGCGGTCCGCGTCTCGCGCCTCCACGCCGCCGCCCAGGCGCTCCACACGATCGGCGCGCGCAACCGCGGCTATAGCGAGGCCGAGGAGATCAGCGGCATCGCCCGGGTGCTCCGCTTCGACGTCGAGCCCGACACCCATATCGGCTCGCTCGCCGTGTCGCTGATGCAGCTCGACATCGTCGAGTCCGCCATGCCCAATTACCTCTGCACGATCGGCCTGGACGGCCCCGACCGGCATCCTCGCCGCGACGAGGACGACGACAATGCGGGCTGGGACCCGCGCGACATGGTCAACGCCCGCCGCGCGCTTTCCTATTGCGCCGGCGACGGCGGAGTGATCGTCGCGGTGGTCGACAGCGGCATCAACCTGCGCCACCCCGAATTCTCCAGCCAGGCGCTCGACACCGGCGACCGGCTGCGCCGCGGCTACGACACCGTCCAGCTCAGCGAGGGCCAGCTCGCCACCGGCATCAAGCTGCTCGGCGACAATCGCGGCGCCGACACCGACCCGACCGACCGCTATGTCGGCCACGGCACCGCGTGCGCGGCGATCATCGGCGGCAGCGGCGCGGGCATCCCGCCCGGCCTCGCCGGTGCCTGCCGCCTGCTGCCGATCCGCTCGCTCGGCGCCGCCCAGCCGCCCGACCACAAGCCCGTCGGCATCGGCGCGATCAGCGACCTCGACATGGGGCTGGTCATGGCCGCCCAGCTCGGCGCGCATGTCATCAACTGCAGCTTCGGCACCGATGACGAGGCGATCGAGCCCGGCATGCCCAAGCCGCACAGCGAAGCCGTCGCCTATGCCACCGAGCGCGGCTGCACCCTGGTCGCCGCCTCGGGCAACAGCGGCGACCAGCGCGTCTACTGGCCCGCCGCCTTCCCCCAGGTCGTCGCGGTCGGCGCGGTCGATGCCGAGCGGCGCATGGCCAGCTTCTCGACCAGCGGCGACCATGTCGCGCTCTGCGCCCCCGGCGTGAACATCCGCACCGCCGATCTCGACGGCTATCAGCGCGCCACCGGCACCAGCTTCGCCGCGCCCTTCGTCGCCGGCGCCGCCGCCCTGCTCGTCGCCCGCGCCCAGGAGCGCGCCGCCGCGGTCGATCCGGAGACGATCAAGAAGCTCCTCATCGCCAGTGCTCAGCCGCACCGCCCCGATCTCGCCGCCGGCAATGGCGCCGGCATCCTGGACGCCGCCCGCGCGCTCGAACTGCTCGATCGCGCGATCGACGCCGACGACACCACCGAACTGGGAGGCGCCGATGACGGCTAGAGCCCGCCCCGCTCCCTAGGCGCCCCGCGCCCTCCCCACGCTGGACCAAGATCTTCGAAAGGAACCCTCAAATGGCCGACATCCAGATCCCGACCATCCGCTTCGTCGACATCGCCGCCCGTGAAAAGGCCGCCCGCGAAGCGATCACCAGCAGCTTCGACAACCTTACCGCCCGTCTCGCCAAGCTGGGCCAGCTCAGCCAGGCCGATGCCGCCGAGCTGGCGCGCGTCACCGCGCTGCACGCGCTGCTCAAGGGCGACGAGAAGGGCAAATTCTATTTCGACCCGCTCTTCGCCACCGCCCGCGCCGCGCTCAAGTCCGCCGAGAGCGGCCTGCGCCCGCGCACTGTCGAGCATGAGCTCGGCGTGCTGCAATTCCCCGAGATGGTCGGCGACAAGTCGACCGAGGCCGAGCGCGACGCCGAAGTTGCCCGGGTCGGCCTGATCCTCGGCCTGCTCCAGTATAACGGCACCGCGCTGCCCCGGCTGGTCGTCTCGGGCAAGGTGCCGCAGCCCGATCCCGACGATCCCAACACCGCCGAGTTCGGCGAGGGCCTGTTCCGCGCGGTCGGCCGCATCGCCGGGCGGATCGAGCTGGCCGAGCGCACCCTCAAGCAGGTCGCCGCCGCGGTGAACATCCAGGGCGACCGCAAGGAACCCGGCGTCTCCAGCGCCGAATATGCCAAGGTGTTCGAGGGACTGGTCGGCCGCGGCGTCACCGCCACCGACGTCAACCTCAAGCGGCTGGTCGAGGACCAGTTCGACAAGGTCCAGGCGCTCGGCGACGACCAGGCGCTGCACGATATCGTCATCGACCTGCCCGATCTCGAGGCGACCACCGCCTTCGAAGTCGTCGCCAGCCATTGCAAGCTGATGGGCTCGTTCATCTTCGCTTCGGCGTTCGAGGAGCTGAAGGCCTTCCAGGTCGTCGACAAGCTCGTCGAGATGTCGCAGCGCGGCGATCTCGCGCTGGTCAAGGGCCCCGCCGGCACCCAGCTCTACAGCTATTGGCGCGAGGCGCCGAACCGGATGAGCGAGAGCGAGCGCCAGGGCTTCTACGCGATGATGCTCGGCCTGCCGACCGGCCAGCCCGGGGTGAAGGTCAACACCGAGTTCCAGGACCTGTGGCTGCGCTTCGTCTCCTCGGTCTCCACCCTGATCCGCGAGGCCCGGGTCGATGCGCTGATCCGCTCGGCCACTCCGATGGCGGTCAACCAGCAGCAGGTGAAGAAGGCCGCGCGCGACCTTGCCACCAACATGTCGCTGCACGGCTATGGCATGGCCTTCTATGCCGCCGCCGATCTGCAGAAGCAGATCAACGACATGATCGCACTGCTCCAGGACAAGGAGCTGCTCTCCGCCTTCGGCTCGAACGACATGTGGGGCGTGATCGACCAGGTCGCCCAGACCGAGCTCGGCGGCGCGCGCAACAGCTCGAAATACCGGATGCTGGCGACCAGCGGCGCGATCATCACCTCGTGGATCGCCCAGAATACCGATCGGCTGCGCGATCCCACTTCGCCGATGGTCGATCTCGGCATGGTCGGCAATCCACCCACCCGGCCGCGCGGCCAGTCGGCGGTATCGCACCCGAACGACTATGACCTGGTCAATGCCTGCGAGATGTGGCTCGCCGATTCGGCGATGGACGAAGGCCGCATCGAGCAGATGTCGCAGCCGCGCGAAGCCCCGAACATGACGAGCCGGCCGATCCAGATCCCGTCGATCGCGCGCGACCTGCTCGACAGCGCCGGGCTCGGCATGGGCATGGGCTATGCCCAATCGGCCCAGTCTAACGGCCATGCCCGTGGCGGCTACGGCTATTGACCCCCGGCGGAAGGAGCATCGCCATGGGCTATGAACCACTCAGCACGCAGGTGAAGGGGCGGCTGTTCAGCGCCTCGCGCACCCTGCGCACCGCCAACCCGCTCAGCTTTGTCGGCCGCATGCTCGAGGACAGCTTCGACCTGCCGATGGGCGATCCGCGCTATGCCGCCAATGCGCTGGTCCCCGGCGCGGCACCGATCGAGCCGGTGTTCGGATCGAACCAGAGCCGCGCGCTCGCCTTCCACATGGAGCCGCTCGGACCCGAGGCATCGGGCTGCGAGCGGCGCGACATGGCCAGCCGCGAGATGCGGCGGCTGGTCGGCGACAATTTCGGGCGCGAGGCGCTGCACTGGTTCGACGGTGCCAGCGAGAGCCAGCGTGGCCTCACCCGCGCCGGCGGGCTGCGCTACGGCGCCTTTTTCGGATCGAGCTTCGACCAGGGCGGGCTGGAAAGCGCCACCGTCACCTATGAAGGCGGCAACGGCAATCCGATGAACGAGGTCAATCCGGCGCTCGCCCGGCTAATCGGCCAGGCGATGGCGGCAATGCCCGGCATGCGCCCGGTGTTCACCACCCTGGTGGCGGGCCGCGACTATGGCAGCCAATGGGTGACCTTCCTGCTCACCAACCGCTTCCGCATCACCGACATGCGCCCGATGCTCGACGAGCTGGGCCTTGGCGAGCGGCTGGGCAGCATCCTCCAGATCGTCGGCGTCGCACTCGGCGGCCGCTTCGACGTGCCCGACGGCGCGGCCCTGGTCGCCTTCGGACGCAGTCCGCAGGGCGTGGAGCTCGACCTGCAGATCATGCTCGATGCGATCCCGGACGTGCCGCCCAATTTCCTCCAGCTGCTGACAATGAACCTGCGCGAGCGGCCGCGCGAGCTGGCGGCGCTGGAGCGCTTCCTCGAAGCCTTCACGCCCGCCGATGACGTCTGGCCGGGGCGCTTCACCATCCTGGGCATCCGCATCGGCCCCAGCGGCCCGCCCAAGGTGAAGCTCTATCTCCGCCCGGTGGAGTTCGAGATCAGCCCGGCGGCGTCGCTGGTCGGCGCGCCGATGCCTGCCGCCGCCTGAGACAGGATGTGCCGGCTTCGGCCGGCCAGTCGAGGATCGAAGAGATGAACGCTCCCGCCAATATCGCCGCCGAGGCGACACCCCGGCCCGAGGTGCGCGCCAAGGTGCGCGAGATGCTCGCCGCCACCCCGTCCTTCCACCAGCTGCCGCCGGACACGCAGATGCAGGTGGCGCGCGACACCGCGATGATCGCCGATGCGCTGGTCGGCCAGGCCGAAGCCGGCACCCAGTCGGTCACCGCCCAGCCGATGGCGGAGAAGAGCCAGTGGGAATCGAACAAGCAGGCGGTCGACGATATCGGCAAGGAGGAATTCTCCGCCGGGTCGCTGGTGGCCGGCGCCCAGGCCGCCGGCGAATTCATGCGGCAGGTCAATTTCGTCGAGTTCGTCTCCGGCCTGATCGACGGCGTGTTCAACTCGATCATCAGCTCGAACATCCAGCAGATGGAGGCCTATTCGAAGATGGTCTCCGACGTGTCGAAGTCGCTCAACCAGTTCCGCGACGACAACACCACCTCGGATGACGGCAAGGACCAGCTCTGCGAGCAGTTCCCCGATCTGTTCGATGTCGGCGCCGATGCCTTTTCCGGCGGTGGCCCGCAGCTGCGGGTCAAGGACGGCGCCGATCTCGATGCCGGGCTCCAGCGCGTCCGCGATACGCTGGGCAGCCATGCCGACAAGGACATCGATTCGATCGACGTCACCGATCCCGAGGTGCAGGAAACCCTCATCAAGGCGGCACGCGGCCAGATCGCCACGTCGCGCCAGCAACTGCTCGCCACCATGGTGATGATGGGCCTGTCGCGCATCGTCGTCACCAACGGCAAGATCCAGGCGAAGATCCTCTACGATTTCAACGCATCGAGCCAGCGCACCCTGTCGCGCACCGCCATGGCCCGCGACTATGCCCGCGACGCTTCGGGCAACCTCGCCGTCACCACCGACGGCGAAGGCGAGAGCGAGCGCGGCGGCACCAGCAAGGGCGATTACAGCGGTAGCTATCAGAGCGGGAAGTCGAGCTACAGCGGCAACTATGATTCCGACTATTACACCAAGGGCAAATACAAATATTCGCAGAAGCCGGTGATGACCGCCCAGGCGGTGGCGAGCGACCAGTCGGTCGACCAGATCAGCGCCAAGGCGAGCCTGGCCGGCGTGGTCGATGTCAATTTCAAGAGCGACTATCTGCCGCTCGAGAAGATGGCGACGCCCGAGATGATCGCGGCGATCCAGATGCGCTCCAAGCCGGTCGATCACAACAAGCCGCAATATACGCCCGGCCCAGCCCCGGCGGCACCTGCCCCGGCCCCGACGCCCGCTCCCGCACCGGCGCACGCCTGAGCCATGGCACAGGCCCTCGCCTCAGAGCCCGATCCGCAGGCGCCGCCGCTCTATGGCGGCCCCGGCGGCCTGACCCCTGCCGCGATCGCCCGGGTCCGCCCCAAGGTGCAGGCGATGCTCACCGGCATCCCGGCCTTCGCGATGCTGAGCTCGGCCGAGCAGTCGAAGCTCGCCAACGACATGGTCAAGGTGCTCGCCTATATCGACGATCCAGCCGGAGTGGTCGAGGACACGGCGCTCGGTGCGCCGCCGCCCGCGAACCGGGCGACGACGGCTTCCGCAACCAAGGCGATGGCCGCACCCGTGCGCGGGCTCGCCGATGCCAATGAGCAGACCCGCCAGAACCTCTCCAAGTCGCCCGGCTTCGCGGGCAAGGACTTCGTCGCCGGTGCCGCCGCGCAAGGTACGGAGCAGTTCACCAATCTCGTCCATAATGTTGATTTTCCTGCCTTTGTCGGCGGGCTCATCAACAATGTCTTCAAGTCGATCGTCGAGACCACGATCGAGCAGATGCGCGCCTATGCCGAGCTGATCTCCGCCGTCGCCAAGACCGCGGAGGAATATATGGCCGAGAATATCGGCATGGGTCAGGGCCGCGATTACATGGTCGATCGCTTCCCCGATCTGCTGGCGATCGACGTCGATGAGGACAGCGGCAAGTCGAAGCTGCGCGTAACCGGCGAGGACGAGGAATCCGCGCTCGCCGAGATCCACAGCACGCTCGCCATGGCCGGTCCCGCGCCCACCGATCTCAGCGAGGACGAGGTGGAGGCCGGATTCGTCAACGCCGCGCGCATCGTCATGGCAAAGTCGCGCCAGCAGCTGCTTGCCTCGATGGTGATGCTGGGAATCAACCGCATCGTCGTCACCGACGGCTCGATCACCGCCAAGGTGAAGTTCGACATGCGCGCCACCGATCAGGCCAAGCGCGACTATCGCGCCTCCGCCTATGACCGCCAGTCGAGCCGCAACCGCAAGGTAAGCGCGTTCGGCGGCAGCTTCCTCGGCTTTGGCGGCGGCCAGGTGAGCACCAGCGAGCAGTCGCACGTCGCCACCGTCAGCACCGCGGTCAACGAGACGAGCGAATCGCAGCTCGAGCTTGCCGCCAAGATGCAGGGCGAAGTGCGGGTCAACTTCAAGTCGGACTATCTGCCGCTCGAGAAGATGGCCTCGCCCGAGATGATCGGCGCGATCCAGGGCAATTCGGTCCCGCCGCCGCCGCGCGGTGCCGCCCGGCCGGCGACGCCCGCCGCCGCGACACCCAACCCCGCCCCGGCAGGACCCTGAGCGATGCTGCACACCAATGCCCTTGCCCTTGCGCTCGAAGCCGAGACCTCGGTCCCGCTCGGGCTGGTCCGCGCAGTCGACGATGCCGAGCGGCTGCTGCTCTCGGCGCATGCCCATGCGACGATGCTTGCCGAGCTGGGCGATATCGAGCTGCCGCCGGCGGCGCGCGCCGATGCAACGCAGGTGCGCGCGATCGCCAGCCTCTATCTCGCCTCGACGCTGGAGATGGCGGGGCTGATCCAGGCGGCGGACGATTTCACCCGGTTGATGCGCACCGGTGCGCTCGACGGCGAGATCGGCGATGCCGCGCCGGCGGTCGAGCGCTTCTGGCAGAGCCGCGACGAGCGGCCGAACGAAGCCGAGCGGCTGTCGCTGTTCGGCCGGCTGTTCGGCGCGCCGACCGGGCCGGAGGATGTCAGCGCACGCGCCAATGGCGAGTTCGAGGAGCTGCTGCTCAACCTGTGCGATTCGATCATGAAGGCAGCGGATGGCGGCAGCCAGGGGCGGGCGCGCCAGGCATCGATCCAGGTCGCCGAGAATGTCTCGGGCGCGGCCAGCGGCATGGTGCTGATGCTCGCGCGGCAGATCCTCGACACCTTGTCGCAGGCGATCGCGATCCTGAATAATGCACAGGTGCGCACGCTGCTGCATGCCCGGACCTTGTGGGATGCGGTGGCGGCGATCGATCGCAAGTTCCGCCGCACCCCGCGGCCGACGCTGACCCTGCTTCGGCGGGGCCGGGCCGGGATGGCGGTGCTCGCCTGGCTGGCGGAGCATGTCGACACCATCGAAACGTCGGGCGGCGTTCTGGTCCAGCCCAATGATCCGGTGGTCGATTCGGCGGTCGACTGGGTCGATGAGACGCTGTCGATCGTCCGCGGCCAGAGTGGTGCCGCCGTTTCGCCTCCCCCTTCCGCTTCCGGCGGCGCGAGCACCAGCTGGCGCGATCTGGGGAGCTGAACAATGACGCCGGCGCTGGCCAACCCACCGGCGGCGGTACGCGGCGCGATTCGTGATTCGCTCACGGCCGCACAGGGCTTTGACAGCCTTGGCGACGGCGACCGGCGCGAGATTGCCAATGCGCTGGTGCGGATCGCGCACGCCGCACAGCTCTTCGAGGCCGATTCTGCGCCGGAGAAACGCGCTCCTGTCGCCACCGGCATGAATGCCGGGGAGCATTATTCCGGCACCGCGGTCGCCGGCGTGGCCGGCACCACCCATGCGGTGCTGCGGGCAATCAGCTTTCCGCGATTCGTCGCCGAGCTGATCAACGGCATTTTCCGCGCGATGGTCGACACCAACCAGCAGCAGCTCCAGCAATATGTCGAGCTGGTCCGCGGCGTCTCCCAGTCCCTCGACGGCTTCGCCTCGACGGGCGGATCGAGCGACGACCCCGCCAAGCGCTGGATCGCCGACCAGTTCCCCCAGAGCTTCCGCATCGAGGAGCCCGAAGCTCCCGATCCCCGCGACATCCCCGATCCCGAGGACACCCCCGACC
>JAEXLC010000151.1 GCA_023445495.1 Pseudomonadota bacterium
CGGTTACCCTGGATCCCCGCCTTCGCGGGGATGACGCGAAAAACGAAGCGGTGAGTCCCTAGAAATCCACCGCCACGCCCTTGCGCTCCCAATCCCCGTACCGAGTCGGGTCGAGCGCATCCGGTTCCTTCTCCGCCGGTGCGGGCTTGGGCACGGGCGGGCTGGGCGTCAGATACGCCGGCGGTTTCACATTTTCGGGGCGCTGGGCCATAGGCTGCAGATCGTCCTTCCAATCCACGAGGTCAAGTGAAGCCCCCACGTCGCCCCAATTCCCGCCAGTCCGCGCCCGATGGCCCCGGCGTTCCCACCCGTCGCGCCGCGCTGAAGCTGCTCGATGCGGTGCTCCGGCGTGGGCTCGCGCTGGAGCAGGCGCTCGATTCGGCGGCGCATGGCCTTGCCCCCAATGATCGCGGCCTTGCCCATGCGATCGCCGCCGAAGTGCTGCGCCGCTTGCCCGATCTCGATGCGCTGATCGATTCGGCGACCAAGCAGACCCTGCCAGAGGATGCCAAGGCGCGCTTCGCCTTGCGCATCGCTTTGGTCCAGGCGCTGGCGCTCGGCACGCCGGGCCATGCCGCGATCTCCACCGTGCTGCCTCTGGTCGATGGCGGGCCGCGCAAGCTGGTCCACGGCGTGTTCGGCACGCTGATCCGCCAGGGCGTGACCTTGCCCGAGCCGCCGGCGCTGCCCGATGCGGTGGCGCTGCGCTGGCATGAAGCCTGGGGCGACCAGATGATTGAGGATGCCGAGCGCGCGATCGCCGTGCCGCCGCCGCTCGACCTCACCCTGCGCGATCCGTCGGTGGTGCCCGATCTCCCCGGCACCAGCCTGATCCCCGGCCAGCTCCGTCTCGACGAGAAGGGGCCGGTGGCGATGCTGCCGGGCTATGCCGAGGGGGATTGGTGGGTACAGGATCTCGCCGCCTCGATACCGGCGCGGCTGCTCGGCAAGGGCGCGGGCACGGTGCTCGACCTGTGCGCGGCGCCGGGCGGCAAGACGCTCCAGCTCGCCGCGGCCGGCTGGCAGGTCACCTCGGTGGACGTCTCGGAAAGTCGTCTCGCGCGACTTCACGAGAATCTGGAGCGCACCGGGCTTGAAGCCATAGTGGTCGAGACCGACCTGCTCAAATGGCAGCCGGTGGCGCCGGTCGATGCGATCCTGCTCGATGCGCCGTGCAGCGCGACGGGCATCTTCCGCCGCCACCCCGATGTGCTCCATCGCGTACGGCCCAGCCTGATCCGCGAGATGGCCGAGCTGCAGGGCAAGTTGCTTGCCCGCGCCGCCGATTGGGTCAGGCCCGGCGGCACGCTGGTCTATGCGACCTGCTCGCTCGAACCATCGGAGGGCGAGGATCAGCTTGCGGCTTTCCTGAAGGCACGCCCGGACTATGCGATCGTACCGGTAAAGGCCGAGGAGTTGCCCGAGGGCATTGCGCCGCGCGCCGACGGAACGCTCCGTCTGTTGCCGGGAATGCTGGCGGAAAGCGGCGGGCTGGACGGGTTCTTCATCGCAAGGCTGGCGCGCACGGCCTGAATGCCCAGAAGCCCGGTTGCGCAGGAATCGCCGGGTGCCTAAGGATTCGGCATGGCCGTCCGCATCGCACCTTCGATCCTCTCCGCCGATTTCGCCAAACTGGGCGAGGAAGTCCGCGCCATCGACGCCGCCGGCGCCGACTGGATCCATGTCGACGTGATGGACGGGCACTTCGTGCCCAACATCACGATCGGCCCGGCGGTGATCAAGGCGCTGCGCCCGCACACCGCCAAGCCGTTCGACGTCCACCTGATGATCGCGCCGGTCGATCCGCTGCTCCAGGCCTTCGCCGATGCCGGCGCCGACTGCATCTCGGTGCATCCCGAGTCAGGCCCGCACCTCCACCGCACGCTCCAGACGATCAAGGGTCTCGGCAAGCGCGCCGGCGTGGTGCTCAACCCTGCGACGCCGGTCGAATCGATCGACTATGTCATGGACCTGATCGACCTGGTCCTGGTGATGAGCGTGAACCCCGGTTTCGGCGGGCAGAAGTTCATCGAGAGCCAGCTCGGCAAGATTGCCGAGCTGCGCAAGCGGATCGACGCCAGCGGTCGCCCGATCGACCTGGAGGTCGATGGCGGCATCGATCGCGAGACCGCGCCGCGCGCGATCGCGGCAGGTGCGGACGCGCTGGTCGCCGGCACCGCCACCTTCACCGGCGGGCCCGGCCAATATGCGGCGAACATCGCCGCGCTGCGAGGCGGGTGAATGACCAGCCGATCGACTCCGGGGCCGACGGAGTCGAGCAGGGCAAGCGGCTCATCCGCACCGGCGGCGAACGCGGCCTCAGCCTCGCCGAGCGCCTGTCCGAGCATTTCCAGCGCCTCGCCTGGCGGAGCCCGCTTCACAATATGCGCCTGAAGGGCCGGCACCCCCTCAAGCTGATCGCGGTCGGCGAAGACCCGTTCTTCGGCGATGTCGAGCGCGGCAATGCGCTGCTCGACGGCGCCGTCTGCTTCCGCGGCGAGCAGCGCTCGATCGCCAGCCTCGATTTTGCCCGGCCGGACTGGTCGGTGGCGATGGGCGAGTATCTCCACGGCTTTGGCTGGCTGCGCGACCTGTCGAGCGTCACCACCCGGGTGACGGCCGCGCCGATCGCCGAGGCACTGATGCAGCGCTGGCTGTCCGCGCATGGCGACAAGGTCTCCGAGCCTGCCTGGCGCGCCGATCTGGTCGGCCGGCGCACGCTCGCCTGGACCGCGCACGCGCCGCTGATCCTGTCGGCCAACGACCTGGTCTATCGCTCCTCGGTGCTCCACGCCCTCGCCAAGGGCGCGCGGCATCTGGAGCGCGCTGCCGATCGCGTGGCGGCGGGACCGGGGCGGATCGCGGCATGGTCGGGCGTGCTCGTCGCCGGCCTGATGATCCCGGGCGGCGATCCGCGCCGTTCCTTCGGCGAGACCGGGCTCAAGCGCGCGCTCGAGCAATCGATGTTCGACGACGGCGGCACCGTCGGCCGCTCGCCCTGGGGCCAGCTCGACGCGATCCAGCTGCTGACGATCTTGTCCAACGCCTATGAAGCGCGCCGGCTCGAACCGCCCGCCTTCGTGTCCTCGGCGCTCAACCGCATGGTCACCGCGCTGCTCGGCGTCTGCCATGGCGACAAGGGGCTGGGCAGCTGGCAGGGCTGCGCGCCGGTGCCAGGCGCGGTGATCGAGCAGGCGGTGGAGGCGACCGGCGTGCGCACCCGTCCGCTCAAGCAGGCGCGCGAATGGGGCTATCAGCGGCTGAACGCCGGCAGCACCGTGCTGATCATCGATGCCGCCCCGCCGCCGCTTGCCCGGCTGGCCGCCGGCGGCTGCGCCTCGACGCTCGCCTTCGAGCTTTCCGACGGTCCGCACCGGATCGTGGTCAATTGCGGCGGCGCGAACATGGCGGTCGCTTCGTTGCCGAACGCGCTCACCGAGGGGCTGCGCACCACCGCGGCGCATTCCACCCTGGTGCTGGCGGACAGCAACTCGACGGCGATCCACCCCGATGGTTCGCTCGGCCGCGGCGTCGTCGAAGTCGAGCTGTCGCGCACCGAAAGCGAGAATGGCAGCCGGATCGAGGCGAGCCATGACGGTTATGTCCGTCGCCTCGGTTTCACCCATCGCCGGCTGATCGCGCTGGGCGGCGACGGGCGCGACGTGCGCGGTGAGGACATGCTGCTCCCCGCCGACAAGCGCAAGCGCAAGGCCAACACGCCCTTCGCGATTCGCTTCCACCTCGCCCCGCAGGTCGAGATCTCGCCGACGGCGGACGGCCAGGCCGCGATCCTGCGCCTGCCGAGCGGCCATCTCTGGCAGTTCCGCTGCAAGGGCGGCGCGCTGGCGTTCGAGGATTCGATCTGGATCGACGGCGCCGGCAGGCCGGTCGCGACCCGGCAGCTGGTCATCACCGGCGAATCGCTCGCCGGCGGCGCCAATGTCAGCTGGCTGTTCCACCGGGCGAAATAGCAAATTCCCCTTCCGCTTGCGGGAGGGGCTAGGGGAGGGGATGGGCCTTCCACCTCGATAATTGCAGCCCCTCCCCCGACC
>JAEXLC010000159.1 GCA_023445495.1 Pseudomonadota bacterium
GGTCGGGGGAGGGCGTGACGCATCCCGCCGGTTTCAGTTGAGGAGGACAGCCCCTCCCCTAGCCCCTCCCGCAAGCGGAAGGGGAACAAGAAGAACGGAACCTTCACGCCTCCATCTCCAGGCGACGGCTGAGCGTCGCGTGGAAACCGTCGGCGAAACGGTTGAGCCGCGCCTCGACGCGGTTCACGGCGTGCGAATAGCGGTTGTACGCGATCAGCGCCGGGATGGCGGCGAACAGGCCGATCGCGGTGGCGAACAAGGCCTCGGCGATGCCCGGCGCGACCACGGCGAGCGACGAGCTCTGCTCCTTGGCGATGCCGGTGAAGCTGCGCATGATGCCCCACACCGTGCCGAACAGGCCGATGAACGGCGCCGCCGAAGCGATGGTGGCGAGGAAGTTCAGCCGGTCGGCCAGCTTGTCGATCTCGTTGGCGATCGTCGCGCCCATCGCCGTCGCAAGACGCTCGCGGGTGCCTTCGCGGTCGATGGCCTTGCCCGAGGTCGAGCGGCGCCATTCGGTGACGCCGGCGGCGAAGACCCGCGCGATCGGCTGCTCGCGGCCGGCGGCGCGGCGGTGGAACTCGTCGATGTCGTCGGCCTCGCGATATTCGCTCTCGAACTTGTCGATCGCCTTGCGCACCGAGCTGACTCGGAAGCCGAAGCTCAGAATGATCGTCCAGGTCCAGAGCGACGCGAGCAGCAGGCCGATCATCACGGCGCGCACCACCCAGTCCGCCTGCAGGAACAGGCCGATCGGCGACATGGTTGCGGCGTCGGTGCTGATAAATTCCATGATCGGTTCAGTTCCCCTTCCAGACCAGCGGCGCGAATCGATCCATCCATTCCGCCGGCTGCCGGCGGGGCCGCCCGGACGGGGAGACGAACACCGCCTCGACTTCCGCTTCGGCCACTATGGTAACGTCGCGCATGACTCGTTGATGAATATCCACTGCGGCGGGGCGCAGCTGGACCAGCCGGCTGACCACCACCAGTTCGTCGCCCAGGCGCGCCGGCGCCCGGAATCGAATGTTCGCCTCGCGCAGCGCATAGGCGCCGGTGCCGGCCTCATGGACGGCGCGCTGGTCGACGCCGGCCAGGGCCAGCATATCCGAGCGGGCCCGCTCCATGAACCTGAGATAGTTGGCGTGATAGACCACGCCGCTCAGGTCGGTGTCCTCGAAATAGACACGCAGGACGAAATGATGCTCGAGGCCTTCGAAACGGCCAGGGGCAAAGGCGGCATGCATGCCCCGGCCCCTAACCCGGCAATTCCGCGGGGGAAACCCCCAGCCTCAGTCGAACAGCCCTTCCTGCGCGGTGGACGGAGGATTGAGCCCGAGATGCTTCCAACCGGCGGCATTGAGGCAGCGCCCGCGCGCCGTCCGCGCGATCATCCCGATCTGGATCAGATAGGGCTCGATCACTTCCTCGATCGTGTCGCGCGGCTCGCTGAGCCCCGCCGCCAGCGTCTCGACGCCGACCGGGCCGCCCTTGTAGATGTCGGCGATCATGGTGAGATAGCGCCGGTCCATCGCATCGAGGCCGAGCGCATCGACCTCCAGCCGGGTCAGCGACTGGTCGGCCACCTTCGCATGCACCACCGCCTCGCCCAGCACATTGGCGAAGTCGCGCACCCGGCGCAGCAGCCGGCCGGCAATACGCGGCGTACCCCGAGAGCGGCGCGCGATCTCGTGCGCGCCATCGGGGGCGACATGGAGATCGAGCAACGTCGCGGCGCGGGTGACGACCTTTTCCAGCTCGTCCACCCCGTAGAAATTGAGGCGGACCGGGATGCCGAAGCGGTCCCGGAGCGGCTGGGTGAGCAGCCCCTGGCGGGTGGTGGCGCCGACCAGGGTAAAGCGCGGCAGGTCGATCCGCACGCTGCGCGCCGACGGCCCCTCGCCGATCATCAGGTCCAGCGCGCGGTCCTCCATCGCCGGGTAGAGGACTTCCTCGACCGCGGGATTCAGCCGGTGGATCTCGTCGATGAACAGGACGTCGCCATCCTCGAGATTGGTGAGCAGCGCAGCCAGGTCGCCCGACTTGGCGATGACCGGGCCCGAGGTCGAGCGGAAGCCGACACCCATTTCGCGGGCGATGATCTGGGCGAGCGTGGTCTTGCCGAGCCCCGGCGGGCCGAAGAACAGGACATGGTCGAGCGCATCGCCGCGCTGCTTGGCGGCATCGATGAACACACGCAGATTCTCGCGCGCTGCCCGCTGGCCGACAAACTCGTCGAGGCTCTTCGGGCGCAGCGCTGCATCCACGTCATCGGCGCGACGGGTGGAGGAGAGGAGGCGATCAGTGTCGGTCATATCGTCCAATTCGGTCGCGCATTCTTCACCAGCGTCAACACCTCATCCAGATAGCATAAACTGATGCCAACGAGGCTGATTGCCGCAGGCTCCTTCAGATGGCTGGAGGCAACTTTGGCATAGAACGGCATGATATTGCTTTGTGCGTTCGTGAATATGACCCGGTGGTCAGCATGCGCGCTTCCGAACACGAAATGCGTCGCATGGAGCAACCTGTTCAGGGCTGCCTGATATCTGTCCTCCCAGAGTTCGGGCCCGCCATCGAACTGCACATGAAATTTCTGGATACTCTGGAACACGTGATGATCGAACCCGAAAAGATTGTTCACTCGCCGGGCATGAAACGCAAACTCGACAAGTTCCTGAGAAACCATCTCGACAAAGGCGCCCGCCCATTCGCCGGGATACACGGTACTTGCGAACGAAAAGATTCTCAGCGCTTTGGCGCGCGCCGCTCCGATATGGAGTAACGCAAGCCCGTCGGTATTCCCGTCCAACTCGATGGCGACATCGCTCACCCCAGCACCCCGCTCAACAGCGCCGGATGGAAGCCCCAGCCGAGGAAGCCGCACAGCCCCATGAACAGGCCGAAGCCGCCGAACGCCCAGCCGGCCCACAGCAGCCAGCCACTCTCGACCAAAGCCGCCACCGCCGCGATCGAGATGGCGGTGGAGACCGCCGCGTCGCTGGCGTCGAACTGGTCGTCATGGACGTTGAGCGCGTCATACTGGTCGCTCTGCGCCTTCGCATCGGCGGCGAGGCGGGGGGCTTCGGCCTTGTACTTGGCGATCTCGGCATCGAGCCCGGCGAGGACCGGCGCGGCGCGCTTGGGATCGGCGAGCGCGGCGATCTGGACGCGGCTTGCCTCGGCGACATGCTGCTTGGTCTTGGTCGCCTGATATTCGTTCCACTTGTCGACCGAGGCCGACTGGGCCTGCTGCATGTTCTGGACGATATTGCCGTCCTTGATCCCGCACAGGCCCATGAACACCGAAAGCACGACCACGGTGATCGCCACCTTGCGGTTGAGCGACTTGTCCTTCGCCTCGGCGCTGACTTCGATTTCCATCGCGCTGCCCTATCCTGCCTGCATCGGGGGAGCTAGGGCCGGCGCATGCCCCGCCCCGACCTGTTGCTGATCTCGAACGTGCCCGCCCCGCTCCGCGCGGCGCTGGCCGAACGCTTCACCCTGCACGAAGGCGCCCCGGTGCCCGGCATCCGCGCCGTGGTAGGCGGCGGCATGGCGAAGCTCGACGCGGCGCTGCTCGAGCAGCTGCCCGAGCTGGAGATCGTCGCGATCCACGGCATCGGCCATGACGGCATCGATATAGCGGCGCTGCGGGCCCGCGGCATTCCGCTGACGCTGACGCCGGATGTGCTGACCGAGGATGTCGCCGACCTTGCCATCGCGCTGATGCTCGCCGTCCACCGGCGCATCGCGGCGAACGACGCGCTGGTGCGCGCCGGCGGCTGGAGCGCACCGCTCGGCCGCCGGGCGAGCGGACGGCGCATCGGCATTTTCGGGCTCGGCCGGATCGGCCATGCCATCGCCCTGCGCGCCGCGCCCTTTGCCGGCGAATTGCTCTACACGGCCCGCAGCGAGAAAGCCGTTCCGTGGCGCTTCGTGCCGGACATTGCTGCACTGGCCGAAGCGAGCGACGTGCTGGTCATCGCCGCGCCGGGCGGGAGCGACACGCGTAACATCGTCGATGCCGCGGTGCTCGACCGGCTGGGGCCGGAGGGCGTGCTGATCAACATCGCCCGGGGCAGCCTGGTCGATGAGGATGCGCTGGTCGCCGCGCTGGCCCAGGGCCGCATCGCCGGCGCCGGGCTCGACGTGTTCGCCCATGAGCCGCAGGTGCCCGATGCGCTCAGGACGATGCAGCAGGTGGTCCTTGCCCCGCATCAGGGCAGCGCCACCGAAGAGGGCCGCACCGAGATGCGCAATTTGGTGCTCGCCAATCTCGGCGCGCATTTCGCGGGCCTGCCGCTGCTTACGCCGCTGGGCTGAACGCTCAATCATAGCGTTCCACGGCGCTGGTGATCTCCAGCCAGGCGCATTGCCGCTCCTCGAACACCGAGACGGTCGGCGCCGGGAAGGCGGGATCGGCGAAATGGCCGACGGGGATGGCGATGGTGTCGGCGATGCCGCCGCCGCTGTACCAGACATTGCCGCCGCAGACCGGGCAGAAGTGGAAGCTGGCCGGCGCGCCGCCGCTTTCGGAAGGGGCGAGCCATTCGGTCGACTGGCCCGTGATCGTCACCTGATCGGTGGGGAAGCGCGCCTGCACCGCGAACGCCGAGCCGCTGCGCTGCTTGCAGTTGAGGCAGTGGCAGACCGAGATGCGGGTCGGCTCGCCGGTGCATTCGGCGCGGAGCTGGCCGCAGCGGCAGGCGGCGGTGCGGGTCATCACTTGGCAGCCTTGCGCAAGGCGAGGCGGACCAGGGCGTCGAGCGTGGCGCCGCTGCCCAGCTCATCGGCGGCGGCATTGACCGCGGCGCTCGCCTCGGCCGGCTTGAAGCCGAGGTTGAGCATCGCCGAGACCGCATCCTGCGCCGCGCCACTGGCCGGGGCCGCACCGCCGCCAGCCGCCGCCAGGGCGACACCGCCGGCCTTGTCCTTGAGCTCGTTGACGATGCGCTGGGCGAGCTTGGGGCCGACGCCATTGGCACGGGCAATCATCGCCGCATCGGCGCGGGCGACGGCGGTCTGCACTTCCTCGGGACTGAGGATCGAGAGGATCGCCAGCGCCACCTTGGCGCCGACGCCCTGCACGCTGGTCAAATGGCGGAACCAGTCGCGCTCCGCCGCCGTGGCGAAGCCCATCAGCCGGATCGAATCCTCGCTGACCAGCATCTCGGTATGCAGCGTGGCGAACTCGCCGACCGCGCCGAGCGCCGCGAGGGTGCGCGCCGAGGCGCCGGCGAGATAGCCGACGCCGTTCACGTCGATCACGATGCTGTCGATGCCGGTGGCTTCGATGCGGCCCTTCAGATGCGCGATCATGCCGCCTTCCTCTCCTGTCCAGCCGGCCGGCCGGGCAAAAATGTTGAATCTCTTGAGTCCCCACGCATGCGCGCAGGAAGCGGGATCGATGGACAAGGGAGCGGCTGGCGCATGGCTGGTACATAAGCGGAACAACGCGGTGTAGGAAAGCGAAATCACCCCGGCTGCTCTGGCGAAACCCGCTGCGCCTCCCCAAGTCGCGGGCAGGGAATTGGGGGATTTTCGATGCTCGTCGCGTTGCTTGGGCTCTGGTGCATGGTGTTGCTGGCGGAGGGCACGCCGATCGGGCGGATGCTGCGACGCGCGCTGGTCGAATGGCCGGCGGCGGGGCTGGCGCGGATCGAGCGCGGGGCGGTGCTGACCTGGGCGCTGCTCGGGGTGATCGGGCTGCTGTGCTTCTGGTTCCTGGAGGAAGACGGGCTGCGCCTGTTTGGCTGGGCGATGCCCGAGATTGCCGGCTGGGTCTCGATGTTCGAGATCGGCGCGCTGGTCGACGGCCTTGCGGTGGCGGTGATGGCCGCTTCGACGCTGCGGCTGGGCGCGGTGCGCAGGTGGCTGGCGGCGCGATTGCCGATCGGTCGCCGGGCGACGCGGGCTCGGCGGGTGCGGCCGGTTGAAGGGAAAGCCTCGAACGATGACGAGGACGGAGCCGGGTTGGCGCTGGCCGCTTAGGTCCACCGTCATCCCGGCCCCTTCGACTGCCTGCAGGGCAGGCGCTCAGGACAGGCTTGAGCCGGGATCCCGCTTCTTCTTCGGCGGCGCAAGACAGCGGGACCCCGGCTCAAGGCCGGGGTGACGAGGTAGGAGCCTCAGCGCAGCCCCAGGCGCGCGCTGGCGAGGTGGTGGGCGTGGCAGATCGCCACGGCGAGCGCGTCGGCGGCGTCGGGGCCGTCGATCTTCACCCCGGGCAGCAGGCGCGAGACCATGGCGTGGACCTGCTCCTTGTCGGCATTGCCCACGCCGACCACCGATTTCTTGACCGTGCTCGGCTTGTACTCGCCGACATCGATGCCGATCCGCGCGGCGGCGCACAGCACCACCCCGCGCGCCTGGCCGAGCTTGAGCGTCGATTGCGCGTTCGAGTTGACGAACACTTCCTCGACCGCGGCAGCCTCCGGGGCATGATCGGCGATCAGCGCGGCGAGCATCGCGTCGAGATGCGCGAGACGGCGGGGCAGCGGTGCCCTGGTGTCGGTCTTCAGCTTGCCGTTGGCGAGGTGCGACAGCCGATTGCCCTCGGCACGGATCAGCCCCCAGCCGGTGGTGCCGAGGCCGGGATCGAGGCCGAGGATGATCAATTTCCCTCTCCCATTGGGAGAGGGAGGGAGGCGCGAAGCGCCGGAAGGGTGAGGGTCGACAGATGAGAAGCGCTTCCGCCCTCACCCTTCCCACTGCCTTCGGCAGCGGGCCCCTTCCCTCTCCCAATGGGAGAGGGAGTTGGGATCAACCCAGCTTCTCCATCACGGCGTCGGAGACTTCGTAATTGCCCCACACCGTCTGGACGTCGTCGTCGTCGTCGAGCGCGTCGATCAGCTTGAACAGCTTGGTCGCGTCGTCCTCGCCCACATCGACCATGGTCTGCGGGCGCCAGGCGAGCTTCGCGCCTTCGGCTTCGCCGAGCACCGGCTCGAGCGCCTTGGCGACTTCGTGGAGCGCGTCCTGGGCGGTCCAGATCTCGTGGCCGTCCTCGCTCGAGGTCACGTCCTCGGCGCCGGCTTCGAGCGCGGCTTCGAATATCTTTTCGGCGTCGCCGGCGCTGGCCGGATAGTTGATCAGGCCCATCCGGTCGAAGCCATGGCTCACCGAGCCGGCGGTGCCGAGATTGCCGCCATTCTTCGAGACCGCGGTGCGCACATTGGTGGCGGTGCGGTTGCGATTGTCGGTCAGCGCCTCGATGATGAGGCTGACGCCGCCCGGGCCGAAGCCCTCGTAACGGATCTCTTCGTAATTCTCCGCGTCGCCCTTGCTCGCCTTGTCGATCGAGCGCTGGATATTGTCCTTGGGCATCGACTGCGCCTTGGCCGCGGCGATCGCGGCGCGCAGGCGCGGATTCATGTCGGGATCGGGCATCCCCATCTTGGCCGCGACAGTGATTTCGCGGCTGAGCTTGGAGAACATGCTCGAGCGCTTCTTATCCTGCGCGCCCTTGCGGTGCATGATGTTCTTGAATTTGGAATGGCCTGCCATTGCGCTTCTCTTGAATTTGGTCGCGCGGCTTTAGGCCAGGCGCGGGGGGATGGGCAATGCCTGCCCCGTTTCGTCATCCCGGCGAAAGCCGGGATCTCGTGCCACAGGCCGTTCGCTTGCCGCCTGAGATCCCGCCCCGGATCAAGTCCGGGGCGGGATGACGTTAACGTCAGATACCCAGCGCCTGCTTGTAGGTCTCGAGCAGCATCTCCGCCTCGTCGCGGTGATGCTTTTCCATCTTACGCAGACGGACGATGTTGCGCATCGTCTTCACGTCGAAGCCGGTCGACTTGGCTTCGGCATAGACGTCCTTGATGTCGTCGGCGATGCCCTTCTTCTCTTCCTCGAGGCGTTCGATCCGCTCGATGAAAAGGCGCAGCTGCTCGGCGGAAATCGAATCGGACAAGGGAAAGCTCCTGGAAGAATGGAATCTGGAAAGGGGCGCGATTATCGGAGCCGGGGCGCCCGCTCAACCCCCAAGCGCTTGACCGCCATGCAGACGCACCGGTCGGTTGCCCCGGCAAGCCCGCGCCGCTATCGCAGGTGCCATGCCGTTTTTCCGCCGACTCCCGCTTCTCGCCGCCCTGACGCTTGTCCTGCAGCCCGCCACCGCGCTGGCGCAGACCAGGCCCGCCGCCCCGGTGGTGCTGCCGCCGACGATGCGCGTGCCGGCCCCCGCGCCGGTGCGCCCGGTGCCGATCCCGGCCGAGCGCCAGCCCTTCGCCGCCGAGATCGCCGCGTTCGAGGCGCGCGACGCGATCGCCCGGCCGGCCAAGGGCGGGGTGCTGTTCCTCGGCAGCTCGAGCATCCGGATGTGGACCGACCTGGCCAAGGACTTTGCCGGCCACAACGTCCTCAACCGCGGCTTCGGCGGCTCGACGATTCCCGACAGCGTCCGCTATGTCGATCGCATCGTCACGCCCTATGCACCGAAGACGGTGGTCTTCTATGCCGGCGACAACGACCTGGAGGCGGGGCACACCCCCGACGAGGTGTTCGCCGATTTCCAGGCGCTGGTGACGAAGATCCGGGCGAAGCTGCCGGGCACGCGCATCCTGTTCGTCTCGATCAAGCCCAGCCTCTCGCGCTGGCGGCTGATCGACGGCATCCGCGCGACCAACGCGCTGGTCCGCGACTATACCGCGACCGATCCGCTGCTCGGCTATGTCGATATCGTGCCGCAGATGCTGGGGCCGGACGGCAGGCCGCGCCCCGAGCTGTTCCTCGGCGACGGGCTGCACATGACCCGCACCGGCTATGACATCTGGCGCGCGGCGGTGGGCAAGGCGCTCAAGTGGAAGCTGGCGCCGCTGCCCGCGCGCGCCCTGCCCAAGCCGCCGGCACACGGCGCGGGCAAGGCGCCGGCAAAGCCGGTCAGCGGCCCGGTTCGGTCATCGAAGGCGGGTCGCTAGCCGGGAAGCTCTCGTCGAGCGCTTCGTCCAGCTCGTCGTCGCGGACTTCGTTCTTCTTCAGGCTCTCTTCCATCCGGGCGATCTGCTCGGGGGTCGCCTCGCCCTGGTGCTGCGCCTTCCACTCGGAGAAGGGCATGTCGTAGATGATGCGGCGCGCCTCGTCCTTCGCGATTTCCGGATCGGCTTCGCTGATCCAGTCGGCCAGGCAGTTGCGGCAGAAGCCCGCCAGACCCATCAGATCGATGTTCTGCGCGTCGGTGCGATGGCGCAGGTGACGCACCAGCGTGCGGAACGCCCTGGCGGCAGTAGCGTCATCCAGATGATCGAGTTCGTCCATTTTCCCACCTCGGCGGTTGATCCTGTGCGATATGAGGTTAGAGGCACCGAGGCACAAGCCGAGGATATGACAACGATGACAAAGGCAATCAGCCCCCGTACCCGCAAGGTTCGCATCCTCGCGACGCTTGGCCCGGCCAGCGCGACTCCCGAGATGATCGCGAAGCTGTTCGAAGCCGGCGCCGACGCGTTCCGCATCAACATGAGCCATGGCGACCAGGCATCGAAGGTGCCGCTGTTCGCGGCGATCCGCGGCCTCGAGAAGAAGTTCGGCCGCCCGACCACGATCCTGGCCGACCTGCAGGGCCCGAAGCTGCGCGTCGGCAAGTTCGCCGACGGCAAGGTCCAGCTGGTCACCGGCCACGAGTTCATCCTCGACCGCGACAAGACCCCGGGCGACGCCACCCGCGTCGAGCTGCCGCACCGCGAGATCTTCGAGGCGGCGCACGAGAATGCCCGCCTGCTGCTCGACGACGGCAAGCTGGTGCTGCGCGTGCTCTCGGTCGCGCCCGACCGGCTGACCACGATCGTCGAGGTCGGCGGCCCGCTATCGAACAACAAGGGCCTGAACGTGCCCGACATGGTGCTGCCGCTCGCCGCGCTCACCGAGAAGGACCGCAGCGACCTCGCCTTCGCGGTCGAGCAGGGCGCGGACTGGATCGCGCTCAGCTTCGTCCAGCGCCCCGAGGATCTGATGGAAGCCCGTCGCCTGATCGGCGGCAAGGCGGCTTTGCTCGCCAAGATCGAGAAGCCGAGCGCAATCGCCCGGCTCGACGAGATCGTCGAGCAGTGCGACGGCGTGATGGTCGCCCGCGGCGACCTGGGCGTCGAGCTGCCGCCGCAGACCGTGCCGCCGCTGCAGAAGCGCATCGTCGAGACCGCGCGCCGCATGGGCCGCCCGGTGATCGTCGCCACCCAGATGCTCGAATCGATGATCGAGAGCCCGTCGCCGACGCGCGCCGAGGTCTCGGACGTCGCGACCGCCGTCTATGACGGTGCCGATGCGATCATGCTCTCGGCCGAGAGCGCCGCGGGCAAGTGGCCGGTCGAATCGGTGGCGATGATGAATTCGATCGCCGATGCGGTGGAACGCGACCCGGCGCATGGCGACCGCGTCCACTTCACCGTGCTGCGCCCCGATCCCACGACCGCGGATGCCCTTGCCGAGGCGGCGAAGAACATCGCCAAGACGGTGTCGGCATCGGGCATCGCCTGCTTCACCAGCTCGGGCTCGACCGCGCGCCGCATCGCCCGCGAGCGCCCGGCGGTGCCGATCCTGGTGCTGACCCCGCATATCGACACCGCGCGCCGGCTCGGCCTGCTCTGGGGCGTGCACGCGGTGCACACCCGCGACGTCGATTCGTTCGAGGAGATGGTCGCCAAGTCGAAGCGGATGGCGCTGCGCCACCACATCGCCGCCGCCGGCGACCGCGTGGTGCTGTGCGCCGGCGTGCCGTTCAAGACGCCGGGCTCGACCAATGTGCTGCACGTGGTGACTTTGGTCGGCGACGAGCTGAAGAATCACCCGGGCAAGGAAGGCCCGGACGCGATCTGAGATCGCATCCGACGCTGATTACCCTGTTCCCCGG
>JAEXLC010000161.1 GCA_023445495.1 Pseudomonadota bacterium
GCGCGATACGGCATGAGATCCCGGCTTTCGCCGGGATGACGGTCATTGGGGCGGGATGACGGCTAGGTGGAACGGCCGGCCTTTTCCTCAATCCCAGACACGCCTTCGCGGCGGGCGAGTTCGGCGCGGACGTCGTCGAGGCCGAGGCCGGCATCGGCGAGCAGGACGATCAGGTGGAAGACGAGGTCGGCGGCTTCCTTGGTCAGTTCCTCGCGATCGTCCTGGATCGCGGCGATCACCGTCTCGGTCGCTTCCTCGCCCAGCTTCTGCGCGATCTTGGCGCGGCCGCGGTGGGTGAGCTTGGCCACATAGGAAGTCGAGGGATCGGCGCCGCGGCGGGCGCGGATCGTCTGTTCCAGCGTGTCGAGCATATCGGCCATGGCCCCCGGCTGCGGGAGGCCGGCGCTGCTGTCAATCCTGCGCCGTCAATCCTTGGGCGATGTCTTGCGGAAGCGGGCGCGCAGCTGGCGGCGGACGAACCAGATGCCGCCGGCGGCACAGGCGGCGAGCGCGAGGTCCGAAAGCTCGGGCATCGAGCGCGTGCCGGCGCGGCCGGTGTGCGGCGGCTCGTCGGCGGCGAGGGCCGGGATCGCGGCGAGCAGGGCCAGGGGCAGGAGAACGATGCGCATGCGGCGATGGTGGCAGAAAAGTCCCGACAGAATGTTAATCAGGGCGCCGGATTCACCGCGTCCATGATCGTGATCCGCTTGCCGGGCGAGGCGCCGACGCGCGACTGGGTGACGAGGATGGTCGCGCCGGGGACGAGCTCGGCCTTCACCGCCTCGTAAAAGGCGCGGGGCATCTGCACGCGGTTGCGCGTCGCCTCGTCGAGGGTGCGGCCGGCATCCTCGCTATGCCCGGGCAGGCCGACATAGACCCAATAGTCCGCGCCGTCGGGGCCATGGGTGAGGGTGATGACGTGCGAGCCGGGATCGTCGTCGGCGATATGCGCGGCGCTGCGGCCGATCTCGACGCCGCCGCGCAGCACGACGATGCGCTGGTCGCTCTTCGAGACGATGATGGTGAGCGGGCCGGCGGGCGCGCGCTCGGGCTGCCAGCGATATTCGCCCTCCAGCGGTGCGGGGGTGGCGGGCTTGCCCTTGGCGTCAAGCGGGGCGAGCAGGCTGGCCTCGGTGGTGTCGACATGGTCGGCGGCGTTGCCCTCGACCACCACGGTCACGCCGAGGCTGGTCTCGGCGAACAGCGCCCTGGCGAAATCATAGGGCAGGTGCACGCAGCCATGGCTCTCGGGGTAGCCGGGCAAGCCGCCGGCGTGGAGCGCGATGCCGTCCCAGGTGAGGCGCTGGGTGAAGGGCATCGGCGCGTTGTTGTATTTGCTCGAGCGGTGCTTGGCGTCCTTCTGGAGCACGGTGAACACGCCGGTGGGCGTCTCGTGCCCTGCCTTGCCCGAGGAGACGGTGCTCACCGCGATGCGGACGCCGTTGCGGTAGACGGTGGCGCGCTGCGACGAGAGATCGACATAGACGAGGATCGGGCCGGCGGGCGCGACTTCGGGCGCCCAGACCCATTCGCCGGGCTTGAGCTGCGCGACATCGCGGGCGAACTCGACCGGGGAACTGGCCTTGGCGCCCTGGGCGAGCGCGGGGGCGGCCCAGAGCAGGGGCAGGGCGGCGGCGAGGATGCGTGCCCGCATCAGCGCACGCTCACGGTGAGCGTGTATTTCGCGGTCTCGTTCCGGCGGGCGGCATTGCGCATCAGATAGACGTCGATCGCATAGTCGCCGGTCGAGGGGATGGTGGTGGTGTAGCTGTTGCCCGAGGTCGAGCCGATGAACATCGCGGCATCGGCGCCGGGGGCAGTGACGTTGAAATAGCTGGAGGCGTTGCTCGGCTTGTAGGTGACGGTCAGCTTCTGGCCGGCGCGGGCGCCGACGAGATAGCGGACGCCGGCATCGCCCTTGATCGCGCCGGTGATGGTCTTGGACGAAGTGCCGCGGGCGAACTGGACGCGCTCGCTGCGCTGGCCGTTCTGGGCGGTGGCGGGGGCGATCAGGGCAAGACTGGCGGCGGCGAACAGGACGGGCTTGAGCATGGCGCTACTCCTCGACGCGTGCCCCGGGGGGGCGGGCGGTGCAAGTGTAGCGCGATATGCTAACGAATTACGACCGGACAGGGATGCCCGCGGCGGCGAGCGCGGCATGGGCGTCGGCGATGCTGGCCTCGCCGAAATGGAAGATCGAGGCGGCGAGCACGGCGCTGGCATGGCCTTGGGTGATGCCGTCGACCAGATGCTGGAGATTGCCGACGCCGCCGCTTGCGACCACGGGTACCGTCACCTGGTCGGCGATCGTGCGGATCAGCTCGAGGTCATAGCCGTCCTTGGTGCCGTCGCGGTCCATCGAGGTGATAAGCAGCTCGCCGGCGCCGAGATGGGCGAGGGCGATCGCGTGGGTCACCGCGTCGATGCCGGTCGGCTTGCGGCCGCCATGGGTGAAGACTTCCCAGCCATTGGCGGTGCGGCGGGCATCGACCGAGGCGACGACGCACTGGCTGCCCATCTTCTCGGCGATCTCCGCCACGACTTCGGGGCGCGAGACGGCGGCGGAGTTGACCGCGACCTTGTCCGCCCCGGCGAGGAGGAGGGCGCGGGCATCCTCGACGCTGCGCACGCCGCCGCCGACGGTGAGCGGCATGAAGCAGACCTCGGCGGTGCGGCGCACCACGTCGAGGATGGTGCCGCGCGCCTCGTGGCTGGCGGTGATGTCGAGGAAGCAGAGCTCATCGGCACCGGCGGCGTCATAGGCGCGCGCCTGCTCGACCGGATCGCCGGCATCGATCAGGTCGACGAAGTTGACGCCCTTGACCACGCGGCCATTGGCGACGTCGAGGCAGGGAATGACGCGGGCGCGGACGGTCATGGTTCCAACCTCGCCAAGAGCGTTCCCCTTCCGCTTGCGGGAGGGGTTAGGGGAGGGGCTGTCATCGAGTTCGGCGCCATCGTTTCAGGCCCTCCCCCGACC
>JAEXLC010000171.1 GCA_023445495.1 Pseudomonadota bacterium
CTGCCGCACCTCGCGCCGATGTCGCGGATCGGCGCGGCCGACACCGCCGCGATCGAGCGCGCGATGGCGCGCGCCGATATCGTCTCGCTGCGCGACCGCGTCGCCACCGAGCTTTCGGGCGGCGAGCGGGCCCGGGTGCTGCTCGCCCGCGCCCTGGCGGTCGAGGCCCCGGCGCTGATCGCCGACGAACCGCTCGCCAGCCTCGACCCCGGCCACCAGATCGACGTGATGGAACTGCTCCAGTCCGAGGCACGCGCCGGCGGACTGGTGATCGCGGTGCTCCACGACCTGACCATGGCCGCGCGCTATTGCGACCGGCTGGTGCTGATCGACGGCGGCACCGTCGTCGCCGACGGCACGCCGGCCGAGGTGCTGACGCCCGCCAATCTCAAGTCGGTCTATGGCATCGAGGCCAAGGTCGATCTCGGCGGCGACTGGCCGACGATCACCACCTTGGGCCGCAGCCGATGAGCGATCCCGACTTCTACCGCGAACAGGGCTATGCCGCGCTGCCGCTGTTCGATCGGGCGCTGGTCGAAGCCGCCCAGGCCGATATCGCCGAGCATATCGACCGGCTGTCGCATGCGATGTACCTGCCCTTCGACAAGAGCTGCCCCGAGGCGCCGCTCGCCGCCCGGCTCGACCGGATCTATGCCAGCGACCGCAGCCAGGCGAACCTGCTGCGCGTCGCGATCTGCACCGATGCGCATCGCGGCCCCCGCCTGCAGGAAATCGCCAACGATCCACACCTGCGCGCCGAGGCCGAGCGGATCAGCGAGCGCGAACTCGCCGGCAAGGTCGTCCGCATCCGCGCCAGCATCGCCAGCTTCCCCGAGCATCGCCACGCCTGGCATTCGGACGTCGCGCGCGACGACGGCGTCGCCTGCGGCCAGGTCTGGACCACCGCCTGGATTCCCTTGTGCGATGCCGGTCCCGGCAATGGCGGGCTGGAGATCATCCCCGGCCGCCAGCCCGCCCCGCTCGCCAGCGTGACCGACAATGGCCTGCGCATAACCGAGGAAGCGATCGCCGGCATGCCTCGCCTGGAGCCCGAATGCCCGGCCGGCACGGCGCTGTTCCTCGATCGCTTCACGCCGCACCGCACGCTGCCCGCCAACAAGGCACGCTTCGCGCTGGTGGTGTGGTTCAAGGCGGCCTGAACCTGCGCTGCACCGCAGCGATTGCCAGCGGGGTGCGTAACGACTAGGGAAGCCGCGCGACAGGTTCCCCGGGAACGGGGATGAAAAGGGAACGGATGCACTCCGGCTGCCCCTGCAACTGTAAGCGGTGAGCCATCGGCCATTTGCCATTGGGTGTCGCAACCCGAGAAGGCGGCCGACCGGCATCGACCCGCGAGCCAGGAGACCTGCCCGTCGCAGTCGTCTTTCGTGCGGACAGGGTGTGCCGGGCGGACGGGGGTGAACCCGAGCGACGACAAGGTTGGCCGCGCGCATGCGCGGACGCTGTCGCGCGCGCCCAATCGGCCCCGGCAGCGTTCGCGCGTGCCCGGCATGTCGATTGGGTCGAATAATGCTGAAGTCCGTTTTCCGTCTTTCCGTTTCCGTCCTCGCGCTCGCCGCGGCCCCCGCCGCCTTCGCGCAGCAGGCTGCCGCGCCCGACGCCGCCGCCACCAAGAACAACGACGACATCGTCGTCACCGCCACCCGCGCGCCGGTGAACATCGATCAGGTCCCCGCCTCGATCACCGTGCTCGACAAGGCCGCGATCGATCGCAGCCAGGATGTCGGCGCGACCGAGCTTCTGCTCCGCACGCCCGGCATCAGCATCTCGCGCAACGGCGGCTATGGTACCTCGACCTCGCTGCGCATCCGCGGCGCCGAGTCCGACCAGACCGTGGTGGTGATCGACGGCGTGAAGCTCAACGATCCCGCGGCCACCGGCGGCGGCTACAATTTCGCCAACATGCTGATCGGCGACAGTTCGCGCATCGAAGTGCTGCGTGGCCCGCAGTCGATCCTGTGGGGCAGCCAGGCGATCGGCGGCGTGGTCAACATCGTCACCGCCACGCCCGAAAAGCCGCTCGAGGGCAGCTTCGACATCGAGGCCGGCTCGCGCGAGACGGTCAGCGCGCGCGCCGCGATCGGCGGCAAGACCGGCCCGCTCGCCTGGCGCATCGGCGGCCAGCGCTTCACCACCGCCGGCATCTCGGCGATCGCGCCCGCGTTCGGCGGCAAGGAAGCCGATGGCTACAACAACAGCAGCGCCTCGGGCCGCGCCGAGCTGACGCTGACCAGCACCCTCAGCGTCGAGGTTCGCGGCTATTATTCGAACGGCCGCACCGAGATCGATTCGACCAGCGGCGACAATAGCGACTATTCGACCAGTGAAGAGTTTGTCGGCTATGCCGGCATCAACCTGTCGCTGCTCGACGGCCGGTTCCGCAACCGCTTCGCCTATGCCTATACCGACACCGATCGCGACAGCTATGGCCCGACCCGCGCGCGCGCGCTGAGCTTCGAGTCCGACGGCAAGAACAAGCGCTTCGAGTACCAGGGCAGCTTCGCGTTCACCAAGCAGATCTCCGCCGTGTTCGGCCTGGAAAACGAGAATTCGGACTTCCGCAGCCGCTCGCCCGCCGCGTCGCTGGCGACTCCGCTGCCGGCCTTTGCGCGCGGCGAGGCCGAGCTGACCAGCGCCTATGCCCAGCTGAGCGTCGAACCGATCACCGGCCTGACCCTGAATGGCGGCATCCGCTACGACGATCACAGCCGCTTCGGCGGACAGACCCTGTTCCAGGCCGGCGGCGTGTGGCGCTCGTCCTGGGGCACGATCGTCCGCGCGAACTATGGCGAAGGCTTCAAGGCGCCCTCGCTCTACCAGCAGTTCAGCGAGTACGGGAACACCGCGCTCGATCCGGAGCAGGCCAAGGGCTGGGAAGCCGGCGTCGAGCAGCAGCTGTTCGGCCGCAAGCTCGTGCTCGGCGCGACCTATTTCGAACGCAAGACCACCAGCCAGATCATCTTCAACAGCTGCACCGCGACCTCGACCGCGCCGCTCTGCTTCGTGCCGGGCAGCACCACGGTGCGCCGCTTCGGCTATTATTCGAACGTCTCGCGCGCCGAAGCGCACGGCATCGAAGCATCGGGCGCGCTCAACCTGGGCGGCTTCACCCTGGACGGCAATTACAGCTGGACCGTCGCCGAGGACCGCTCGGCCGGCACCGCGACCTTCGGCAAGTGGCTGCCGCGCCGCCCGCAGAACACCGCGAACGGCTCGATCAGCTATGCCTTCCCGTTCGGCCTGACCACCGGCGCCGCGGTGCGCTGGTCCGGCCACAGCTTCGACAATGCGGCAAACACCACCAAGCTCGACGACTATACGCTGGTCGACCTGCGCGCCGAGCTGAAGGCGGGTGACAATCTCAGCGTGTTCGCCCGCGCCGAGAACCTGTTCGACGAGAAGTACATGACCGCCTATCGCTACGGCACGCTGGGCCGCAGCATCTATGCCGGCATTCGCGGGCGCTTCTGATGGGAGAAGGCATTATGACGCAGGCACGCGCATCCACGCTGTGGATCATGCTGCTCACCCTGGCGAGCATGGCGACCAGCTTCGCCCTTGCCTGCACGGCCCCGGTCGCGGCGCTCGCCGCGCTGGCGGCAGTGCATATGCGCCGGCGCGACGGGATCGCGCTGGCGCTCGCCGCCTGGGGCGCCAATCAGGCGGTGGGCTTCCTCGTCCTCCACTATCCGCATGACCCGAAGACGCTGCTCTGGGGCGTCGGGCTCGGTACCGCGGCGGCCGGATCGGCGATCGGCGCCTATGCCGCGCTCGGCCGGCTCAAGGTCCGGTCGGCCGCCGCGAAGCTGGCCATCGCCTATGTCGCTGCGTTCGTCGCCGGCAAGCTGGTCACCTTGTGCTGGGCGGCAATATTGGGCGGCGTGGCGATCACTCTCCACCCCGGCTATTCGCTCGACCAGTTCCTGCGCAACGGCGCGATCCTGATCGGGCTCTATGCCTTTTACCGGCTGCTGGTCGCGCTCGGCGTCCCGGCGCCGGGCGGCAAGCTGGCCACCGCCTGATGCTTACCCGCGTCGCGGACGGCCCGGCGGTCGTCGCCTGCAACACCTGTCGCCATTCCGCGGACTCCCGCGAGGATGGCGCGGGCGTGCGCGGCGGCGCCCGGCTGGTCGCGGCGCTCCGGGCGGTGCAGGCGGAGAATCCGCGCTATGCCGGCGTCGCGGTGCAGGAAATGCCCTGCCTGTTCGCCTGCACCGATCATTGCACGGTTCACCTGCGCGCGCCCGACAAGGTCGGCTATGTCCTCGGCCGGTTCACGCCGGACGAGGACAGCGCCCGCGCCATTCTCGATTACGCCGTGCACTATGCCGCCAGCGAGCATGGCCGCGTCCCCTATTCCGCATGGCCCGAGGGAATTAAGGGCCATTTCATCACGCGCACCCCGCCTCCAGGATTCGTCGCCGAATGACTTTCGCCTCGCCCGCCGATTTCCGTGTCGCGCTCGCCGATCTTTGCGTTCCGGACGAAGGCGCCATCGCCGAGGCGCGTGCCCGCCAGGCCGAGCTGACCAAGCCGGCGGGCTCGCTCGGCCGGCTCGAGGATCTCGCGGTCTTTATCGCCGGCTGGCAGGGTGATCCGCGCCCCAGGATCGGGCGTGCCCGCACCGCGATCTTTGCCGGCAATCACGGCATGACCGTCCACGGCGTCAGCGCTTTCCCCGCCAGCGTCACCGCCCAGATGGTCGCCAATTTCGAAGCCGGCGGCGCCGCGATCAACGCGCTGTCCGGCGCGGCCGGCCTTGAGCTCGAAGTGACCGCGCTCGATCTCGACACCCCCACCGCCGACTTCACCATCGCCCCGGCAATGACCGAGGCGGAGTGCCTTGCCGCGCTCAACGCCGGTGCTGCCGTGGTGGCCAGCGACCTCGACCTGCTCACCGTGGGCGAGATGGGCATCGGCAACTCCACCGCCGCCGCGGCGCTCTGCCTGCGCGCCTTTGGCGGCACCGCGGCCGAGTGGATCGGCCCAGGCACCGGCGTCGATGCCGAAGGTATCGCCCGCAAGACCGAAGTCGTGGAGCGTGCACGCGCCTTCCATGCGGATGGCCCGGCCGATGCCTTCGAGACGCTGCGCCGCGTCGGCGGACGCGAGATCGCGGCAATCGCCGGTGCGGTGCTGCACGCCCGGCAGCTCGGCATTCCCGTCGTGCTCGACGGCTTCATCAGCAGCGCGGCCGTGGCGCCGCTCGCGGCCGACAATGTCGAGATCACCGACCATTGCATCGCCGGCCATGTCTCGGCGGAGCCCGGCCATGTCCGGCTGCTCGCCAGGCTCGACCTCGATCCGCTGCTCGAACTCGGCATGCGGCTTGGCGAAGGCAGCGGCGGCGCGCTTGCCGTGAACCTGATCCGCTCCGCACTGGCCGCGCACAACCAGATGGCGACCTTCGCCGAGGCACAGGTCGCCGCCAAGCTGTGACGCCCTGGACGCTCCATCTGCTGCGCCACGGCGCCCCGGCCTTGCCCGGACGACTGATGGGGCGCACCGATTGCGATTCGACACCGGAAGGCATCGCCGCCTGCGTCACGCGCGTGGCCGGCCTGGAGGTCGAGCGCATCGTCAGTTCCGATCTCCAGCGCGCGCGTCATGCCGCCGCCGCGATCGCTGATACGAGCCGGATCTGGCCCGGCATCGATCCACGCTGGCGCGAGCTCGATTTCGGGGCCTGGGACGGGCTGGCACCGGACGAGGTCGAATCCGGCGCGATGCTCCGCTTCTGGGAAGATCCCGACGCCAATCCGCCGCCAGGGGGCGAGCGCTGGTCGGAGCTGGTCGCGCGCGTCTCCGCCGCGATTGCCGCGCTCGAGCCCTCGCCGACGCTGGTCGTCACCCATGGCGGCGCGATCCGTGCGGCGCTGCACCTGCTGTGCGGCTTCGGCCAGCACAAGCTCTGGGCTTTCGACCTGCCCTATGCGGCCTTGGTCTCGCTGCGGGTATGGCCGGGCGACAAGCCGAGCGCCCAGATTTCCGGGCTCGTGACATGAAGGGGCTGATCGTCGCGATCCAGTTCCTCACCCGCCTGCCGACACCCCGCCTGACGGTGAGCGGCGCCGAGTTTGCTGCATCGATGCGCTGGTTCCCCGCTGTCGGCCTGATCCTCGGCGCCATCGTCGCCGGCGGATGTTGGCTCGGCGCGGCGATCGATCCCTGGAGCGGTGCGCTTGCCGGACTGGCCTCGTGGGTAGCGGTCACCGGCGCGCTGCATCTCGACGGGCTCGGCGACGTGGCGGACGCGGCGGGCGCCGCCCACAAGGACCGCGACCGAGTGCTGTCGGTGCTCGCCGATCCGCATATCGGCAGCTTCGGCGCAGTCGCGATCGGCCTGCAGCTCGTCGCCAAGCTGGTGCTGCTCCACGGCCTGGTCGCGGTCAGCGCATGGCCGGCCATCGTGCTGATCCCCTTTGCTGCGCGCATCGCGCCGCTGTTCTGGACGCGCTGGTTGCCCGATCTGCACGCCGGCCTCGCCTCGCGCTTCCGCGACGCCGTCCGCCCGCTCGACCTCGCGATCTGGAGCGCGGCGCTGCTCGCTGCCTGCTGGTTCTCGCCAAGCCTGATCGCCGCGCCCTTGTTGTGGTTCGGCTGGGCGGCCTGGCTGTGGCGCAAGCTTGGCGGCATTTCGGGGGACGGGCACGGCGCCGGGATCGAGCTGACCGAGACCGGCCTGCTGCTCGCCGCCCTGCTGCTGGTCCGCTTCGCATGAGCCCCAGCTGGACCTGGCATGGAGGCGGCGTTGAAGCCGCCCGCGCGTATTTCGGCGGCGAAGACTGGATCGATCTCTCCACCGGCATCAACCCGCACCCCTGGCCCGGCACCGAAGCCCTGGCGATCGACTGGCAACGCCTGCCCGAGCGCCACGCGCTCGCGGCGCTGGAAGCCGCCGCCGCCGACTATTTCGGGCTCGACCCGCGCCATGTCTGCGCCGTGCCGGGCACGGAAATCGGGCTGCGGCTCGCGGGGGGCCTGATCGGCGGCAGCGCGCGCTATGCCGCGCCAACCTATCGCACCCATGGCGAGATGATCGCCGGCGCCACCCCGACCACGCTTGAGGAAGCCGGCACCGGCACGCTGATCCTCGCCAACCCCAACAATCCCGACGGCCGAGCGCTTCCGCCCGCCCAGCTCCTCGCCCTGCTCGACCGCCGCGACCCCGGCGCCTGGCTGCTGCTCGACGAAGCCTTTGCCGATACCGATCCCGCGCTGAGCCTGGCGGGTGCGATCGACGATGCCCGGCGGCTGATGATCTTCCGCTCGTTCGGCAAGTTCTTCGGGCTGGCCGGCGTGCGGCTCGGCTTCGTCCTCGGCCCCACCCCGATGCTCGACGCGATCCGCGCCACGCTCGGCGCCTGGCCCGTCTCCGCCGCCGCCCTCGCCATCGGCACCGCTGCCTATCGCGACCGCTCCTGGATCGAGACGACGCGCGAACGGCTCAAGATCGACGCCGCCACGCTCGATGCGACACTTGCCCGGGCCGGACACGTTGCGATCGGTGCCTGCCCGCTCTTCCGCCTGATCGAAGCCCCCAGCGGCATGGCCCTGTTCGAACAGCTCGCACGCCACGCCATCCTCACCCGCCCCTTTGCCGAGCAACCGCACTGGCTCCGCATCGGCCTGCCCCCTTCCGGCGACGCATTCGCCCGGCTCGAAGCGGCGCTCCGTGGCTGAGCCGATCGCCCTGGCCGCGCTCGCGCTGGACGCGGCATTGGGCTGGCCGACCGCGCTCTACCGCCGGATCGGCCATCCCGTCGGCCTGTTCGCCCGGATCATCGGCACCTGCGAGAAGCTGTGGAACCGTCGCGAGCGTGGCTTCGCTGCCCGGCGCGCGCTGGGCATCCTGACGGTGCTGCTGCTCGTCATCCTGATCGGCGGCACGGCCTGGCTCCTCCAGAGCCTGTTGCTGCGCCATCTCGGCAGCTGGGGCTGGCTCGCCGTCGCACTGCTCGCCTGGCCGGCGCTCGCCCAGCGCAGCCTGTTCGACCATGTCCGCCCCGTCGCCCGGGCCTTGTCCGCGAACGACCTGCCCGCAGGCCGGCAGGAGGTCGGCAAGATCGTCGGCCGCGATACCGCGCAGCTCGACGCACCCGGCATCGCCCGCGCCGCGATCGAGAGCCTGGCCGAGAGCTTCTGCGACGGGGTTGTCGCCCCCGCCTTCTGGCTGCTGCTGCTCGGCCTGCCCGGCCTGTGGACCTACAAGGCGATCAACACCGCGGACTCGATGATCGGCCACCGCGAGCCCCGCTGGCGTGCTTTCGGCTGGGCGGCGGCGCGCAGCGACGACCTGCTCAACCTGATCCCCGCCCGCCTGTCCGGCCTGCTGCTCTGCCTCGCCGCCCCGGGCGGCTGGCGTACGCTGCTGCGCGATTCGCACAGGCACGCCTCACCCAATGCCGGCTGGCCCGAAGCGGCGATGGCGGGCGCGCTGGGGCTGCGCCTTGCCGGCCCGATTGCCTATGACGGCGCGGTGCACGACAAGCCCTGGATCGGCGATGGCCGCAGCGGCGCGAACGCAGGCGACATCGCCCGCGCGCTCAGCCTCTATGTCCGCGCCTGCCTGCTGCTCTGGATCATCGCGGGGATCGTCGCATGGGTGCGCTGATGCTGCAGGGCACCGGCTCCGATGTCGGCAAGTCGATGCTGGTCGCCGGGCTCTGCCGCGCCTTCGCCAATCGCGGGCTGACCGTGCGCCCGTTCAAGCCGCAGAACATGTCGAACAACGCCGCGGTGACCAGCGACGGTGGCGAGATCGGCCGCGCGCAAGCACTGCAAGCAATCGCCTGCCGGGTCGCCCCGCATACCGACATGAACCCGGTGCTGCTCAAGCCCCAGGCCGATCGCACCTCGCAGCTGATCGTCCACGGCAAGGTGCGCGGCACGCTCGGCTCGGGCAATTTCCGCCAGGCGCGCGGCAGCCTGATCGGCGAGGTGCTGGAGAGCTACCATCGGCTGCGCGGCCAGTGCGACCTGGTCGTGGTCGAGGGTGCCGGCTCCCCCGCCGAGATCAACCTGCGCGCCGGCGACATCGCCAATATGGGCTTCGCCCGCGCCGCCAACGTGCCGGTGGTGCTGGTCGGCGATATCGATCGGGGCGGCGTGATCGCGGCGATCGTCGGCACCCGCGCGGTGATCGAGCCCGAGGACGCCGCAATGATCCGCGGCTTCCTGATCAACAAGTTCCGCGGCGATCCCGCGCTGTTCGAGGATGGCTATCGCGCGATCGAGCAGCGCGCCGGCTGGCGCGGCTTCGGGGTGATCCCCTGGCTCCCCGCCACCGTCCGCCTGCCGAGCGAGGACGCGGTTATCCTCGAACGCGCCGCCGCGCACAGGGAGGGCCGCAAGCTGGTCGCCTGCCCGATCCTGCCGCGCATCGCCAATTTCGACGATCTCGATCCGCTCAAGCTCGAACCCGGCGTCGAGCTGGCGATGATCCCGCCCGGCACGCCGATCCCGGGCGACGCCGCGCTGGTCGTCCTGCCCGGTTCCAAGGCGACGATCGCCGATCTCGCCTTCCTTCGCGCCCAGGGCTGGGACGTCGACATCCTTGCGCATCATCGCCGCGGCGGCGCGGTGCTGGGCCTGTGCGGCGGCTACCAGATGCTAGGGCGCACCGTCGCCGATCCGCTCGGGATAGAGGGACCGCCCGGCGCAGTCGCGGGGCTCGGCCTGCTCGATGTCGAGACCAGCCTCGCCCCCGCCAAGGTGCTGCGCCACGCCAGCGGCACCGCGCTCGGCGCGCCGGTCACCGGCTATGAGATGCATATGGGCGAAACCACCGGTCCCGATACCACTCGCCCCTTCGCCGACCTCGACGGGCTCGGCCCGGAGGGTGCGGTCAGCCGCGATGGTTCGGTGATGGGCAGCTATCTCCACGGCCTGCTCGCCACGCCCGAGATGCGCACCGCGCTGCTCGCCCGGATCGGCGTGGCCGGGGCTGGCCGCGACTATCAGGCCGATGTCGATGCCGCGCTCGACGAGATCGCCGCCGAACTCGAGCGCCACGCCGATATCGACGCGCTGCTCCAGCTTGCCCGGGAGGCCCGATGACAAAGCTGTTCGTCCTTGGCGGCGCCCGTTCGGGCAAGAGCCGCTACGCCCAGCAGCGCGCCGAGGCGCTGGCCGGCCGCCATGTCTTCATCGCCACCGCCGAGGCCTGGGACGAGGAGATGGCCGATCGCATCGCCCGCCACCGCACCGATCGCGATGCGCGCTGGCAGACGGTCGATGCCCCGCGCGATCTCGTCGCCGCGCTCGACGATGCGAGCGGCACCGGCGCCGTGGTGCTGGTCGATTGCCTCACGCTCTGGGCCAGCAATTTGCTGCTCGCCGATGCGGACATGGACGCCGCATCCGATACGCTCGCCGGCGCCATCGCCCGCTTCGACGGCCAGCTGATCCTCGTCGCCAATGAAGTCGGCCTCGGCATCGTCCCCGACAATGCGCTCGCCCGCCGCTTCCGTGACGCTGCCGGGCGGATCAACCAGGCCGTGGCAGCGATCGCCGACGAGGTGATGCTGGTGGTCGCCGGCCTGCCGATGCGCGTCAAGTAACCCTTTCGGAGTGCTGGAGCGCTCCGGGGCGGCGTGATATTCCAGGGATGCTGCTTGGGGAGTTCAACATGGCGTCGCCGATCAAGATCCTGCTCCAGACCACGATCCCGCCGGTCGAGGATGACTGGAACATCAGCCGCTTCTCGATGCTCCACGCCCATCTTGCCGGCCTGACCGGCGAGGACGGCGCGCCGCTGTTCGAGGTGACCGCCCGCGATCGCACGCCCCCCGGCACGCCAGACCCGGTGCTCTCGACGCTCGACGATTCCGATTTCGACCAGCTCTGGCTGTTCGCTGTCGATACCGGCGACGGCCTGGCCGAGGAGGATTGCGCCGCGATCAGCCGCTTCCGCGAAAAGGGCCGCGGGCTGATGGTCACGCGCGATCATATGGACCTGGGCTGCTCGGTCTGCTCGCTCGGCGGCGTCGGCGCGGCGCATTATTTCCACTCGCACCATCTCGACCCGGACGAAGCGCGCCGGGTGATCGACGATCGCGAGACCAGCTATATCTCCTGGCCCAACTATCATTCGGGCGCGAACGGCGATTTCCAGGAGATCGCGATCCTCGGCGATGCCCATCCGGTGCTGCGCGACGACGATGCCCCCGGCGGGCTGATCCGCTATCTGCCGTCGCACCCGCATGAAGGCGCGGTCGGCGCCCCGGCGGACGATCCCTCGGCGCGAGTCGTCGCGATCAGCACCAGCAAGGTCAGCGGCAACGCGTTCAACATCGCGGTCGCCTTCGAGCCTTCGGACCAGGGCGGTCCGGCCTGGGCGGAATCGACCTTCCACCATTTCGCCGATTACAATTGGGACCCGGCCAGGGGCTGCCCGAGCTTCGTCAGCGAAGCCCCGGGCAATGCACTCGCCGCGTCGCAGGAAGCCCAGCTTTCGGTCCGCAATTATACGCGCAACCTCGCGCTCTGGCTCGCCGGCGAGTTGCCGATCGACGAGCGCGCGCAGCAACTCGATCGCGAACTCGACGAAGCGCTCGAGGAAAGCTTCCCCGCGAGCGACTCCCCCGCGATCTACTGAGCCGACCTGCCCGGCGGCGCCACCGCGACAAGGAACGCGACCGCGCTGCCGATGCAGAGCTGGAACGGAAAGGCGAGGTGCGCCAGCGCGCCGGACAGCCCGACCCTGTCCGCGATGCCCGGCTGGAGCAGCAGCACCACGAAAAAGCCGGCGATCAGCGCGGCGATCACCGATTCGGTAGTCCCGCGCTTGGTGAAGATCGCGGTCATGTACACCCCGATCAGCCCGGCATAGGCGAACACCATCACCGACAGCGCGAATTCGAGCAGCCCCTGCTTGGAATAATGCTGCCAGTAGAAGGACAGCACCGCGACGATCAGCATCGCCACGCCGATCACGCCCATGCCGGCGCGCCCGGCCTGGACATAGTGATGCTCGGGCACCTCGGCCCGGCCCGCGCGCCACGGCCGGTAGAAATCCTCGATCAGGACCGACGACATCGCGTTGAGCGCGGAGTTGGTCGTCGCCACCGCGGCGGCGATGATCCCGGCGGTCACCAGCCCGCGCAGGCCCGGCGGCAACTGGGTGAGGATATAGTGCATGAAGATGCTGATCTTCTCGCCGCCAAAGGCCAGGCTCGCTCCCGCCGTCGCGCCGCCCATCAGCTCGGGCCGGTCGTAGAAGACATGGAGCAGCAGCCCGATCGTGATGAACAGCGCCACCACCGGCACCGTCGCGATCACCGACCAGTAGAGGCTGCGCGCGCCGGTCTTGGCGTCCTTGCAGGCCAGCAGGCGCTGGGTGGTGTCCTGGTCGAGCCCCGAGGAGGCGATGTAGAGCAGCGCGATGCCGGTCACGATCGCCAGCAGCGAGAAGGGCTTGGACAGATCGGTGGTCAGGTCGAACAGCCGCAGCTTGTCGGCGCCGTTCGGCGCATGGGCGAGGCCCTGGAGGATCTCGGCATTGGTCGCCGGAATGCCCGCGCGCAGATAGACCAGCACCGCGATCGCCGATCCGACGAAGATCACGAACTGGATCAGGTCGATCCACAGCACCGATTTGAGCCCGCCGACAAAGGTCGAGAGGAACGCCGCGGCAACCAGCACGGTCGCGGCAATGAAGATACCCTGCGCGCTCACCGTCCCGGTCATCACCATCGCGATGGCGATGGCGGCAAGATAGATGCGCGCGCCGCCCGCCAGCACCCGGCCGAGCAGGAACATGCCGCCCGCCCAGCGCGTCGCCAGCGGCCCGAAGCGCTGGCCGAGCAGCTCGTACACCGTCGTCACCCGCGCCGCGTAGAAGCGCGGGATCAGCACATGCGCGACGAAGATCGCACCGATCAGCCCGCCCAGATTGGTGCCGAGATAGGTGAAGTCGCCGTGATAGCCGAAGTCCGGCGCGCCCAGGAACGTCGCCGCCGATTGGGTGGCGGACAGCACCGAGATCGCGGCGAGCCAGGCAGGCACATTGCCGCCCGCGAGGAAATATTCCTTGGCCGTGCCGGTATGGCGCGGCGTGAACAGCCAGCCGCCGGCGATCAGCACCGTCAGGTATAGGAGGATGACGACCCAGTCGGTCAGGCTGAAGGGCAGATGCATCGCGGTCCTCAGTAGAGCAGGTAGCGCGCGCGCCGCGCCTTGAAGCGGTTGAGATCGGCCTGCCAGCCGGCGGCGATCTTCTTCGGGTCGACACCCGCCTTGATCTGGTCGAGCACCGCGCGGTTGCGCAGCAGCCGGTCGACCTTCTCGATCTGGAAGGTCGCGCCATAGAGCTTCCACAAGGCGGCGACCGCCTCGACGCCCAGCGCCGGCGCATCGATCCGATCGCGATCGAGCAGCAGCACTTCGACGCCCTGCACCCGCTGCCCGGCAAAGGGATAGAGCCGGTCGTTCGCCGGCACATAGGTCACGGCCAAGAAGCGCACGCCGGGGATAGCCCGCGCGTTCAGATAGGCGGCCAGCTCGGTCCCCTTGATCCACGGCGCACCGAAGCGAAGGAACGGCGCCTCGCCCGGCCCCTTGATGTTGACATTGGTGCCCTCGAGCAGCGCCGTGCCGGCATAGGCCGTCGCCTGGGTGATGCTGCGCAGATTGGGCGAGGGGTTGATCCACAGCAGCCCGGTCCGGTCGTACCAGTCGGCGCGCTTCCAGCCGGTCATCCGCACCACGGTGAGCTTCGCGCCGATCCGGTCCTCGGCGTTGAACATCGTCGCCAGCTCGCCCATCGTCATGCCCGGCCGCATCGGCTCGCTATGGGCGTTAGTGTAGTCCTCAAGCCCCGGCGTCGAGACCGGCCCCTGCACCGCGAGCCCGCCCAGCGGATTCGGTCGGTCGAGCACGATCACTTCGACGCCGTTCGCCGCGCAGGCCTGGAGGAAATATTTCGCCAGCGTCTGGAAGGTCCAGTAGCGCACCCCGGCATCCTGCAGGTCGATCACCACCGCATCGAGCCCGGCGAGCTGCGCCGCGCTCGGCCGCTTCTCGGCATCGGTGCGGCCGTAGAGGCTGGTGATCGCCAGCCCGCTTGCCGCATCGATCTTGTCGTCGATATCGATATCGTCGGTCAGCGCGTTGATGCCATGCTCGCCGCTGAACAGCCGGGCTACCACCATGCCCGGCACCGCCGCCTGCCCCTCGGTGCGCAGCACGTCGATCGTCCGCCGTCCCTCGCGGTTGACGCTGATCGGATTGGCAAGGATCGCGAGCCTAAGCTTGCCGCCATGCCGCGCCGCCACGTCCCGCAACTGCGCGAAGCCGGTCTGCTGCAACACATCGATCCCGGTGCGCACCTGCGCCGCCGCCGGCATCGCGACCAGCAACGCCAGCAGGACGAGCAACCGCCTCACTTGGCCGCATCCAGCGCAGTCAGCACCGCGGTGTGGATCGCCGGCCGCGCCTTGAAGATCTCGGCATTGTTGCGGGTCGGATTCACCCGGTTGGTAAGCAGGATAATGAACGCATCACGGTCCGGATCGATATAGATCGAGGTGCCGGTAAAGCCGGTATGGATGATCGCGCGCGGCGAGCCTCGCGGCCCGGTGAACCCCTTTTCGGATGGCATGTCCCAGCCCAGCGCCCGGCTGCTCCCGGCGGGCAGGTTCTGCGCCTGCATGAACAGCGTCACCGTGTCGGGCTTGAGCAATTGCCGCCCGTGCCAGCGGCCGCGGTTCAGATAGAGCTGCGCGATCTTCGCCAGGTCCGCCGCCGTCGAGAACAGCCCGGCATGGCCGGCCACGCCGCCCATCATATAGGCATTCTCGTCATGCACCTGCCCGCGCATCATCCGGTGGCGGTAGATGTCATCCTGCTCGGTCGGTACGATCCGGGGCATCCGCTTTGGCGAAGGATTGAACCCGGTATCCTTCATGCCGAGCGGCCCGAACAATTCCTTCTTCAGGAACCCATCGAGAGGCTGGCCCGAGATACGCTCAACGATCTCGCCGACCAGGATCAGATTGAAATCCTGATAGACATAGACCGTCCCCGGCGCACTGCCGACCGGCATGCTATGGATCTGCCGCAGGATGCCCGCCCGGTCGCTGGCATGCGTCCAGAGCGGCCCGCCCGGCGCCTTGAACCCCGAACTGTGGCTGAGCAGATGCCGCACGGTGATCGCCTCATGCCCCGGCGTCCCCGCGAACTCGGGCAGGTATCGCTGCACCGGCGCATCGAGATCGAGCTGCCCGCGATCGTAGAGCAGTGCAGCCGCACTGGTCGTCGCCACCACCTTGGTGAGCGAAGCCAGATCGAAGATCGCACTGCGCGGCATCGCCGGCGCGCCGGCTTCGCTGTCGATATGGCCGAACGCCCTCACCGCCAGCAGCTTGCCGTGCTGCCCGACGGCGAGCACCGCGCCGGGAAAGGCCTTGCCGACCCAGCTCTCGACTTCGGCAAAGGCAGGCGCCAGCTGCACATGGCGCGCGGCGGCATGGGAAAGGACGAGCGGCGCGGGATTTGCCGCACCGGGCAGGAGCAGCGCGCCGGCGGCCAGCAGCGGCCAATATCGTCCCGTCGCGGCCATCTTCTTCTCCCCGGCATCCCGCATTTCGCGGCAGCATGGGGTTCGCGAAGGCACGGGGTCAAGGAACCGCGCCTTGCCCGCCTATAACC
>JAEXLC010000172.1 GCA_023445495.1 Pseudomonadota bacterium
ACACACCGCCCCCCCCCGCGCGCTTGGGGCGGGCCGGGCCGCGCCGACGAAAGAGGGACTTCGGTGAGCAAGACGCCTTCCGCCCCCAGCCGCGGCAACGACGCGCGCGCTCCACTGAACATCGACCTCGCTCTTCAGGGCGGCGGAGCCCATGGCGCGTATACCTGGGGCGTGCTGAGCCGGATTCTCGAAGAGGACTGGCTGACGATCGAGGCGATCTCCGGCACCTCGGCTGGTGCCATGAATGCCGCCGTGCTGGCCTCCGGCTATGCGCTGGGCGGGCGTGCAGGCGCTCGCGACGCATTGGACCGCTACTGGCGGAAGGTGTCCGAGGCGGCACGCTTCAGCCCATTCCAGCGCTCGCCGCTCGATGTGCTGCTCGGCCGCTGGACGCTCGACACCTCGCCGCTCTTCGTGGCGATGGACATGATGTCCCGCGTCGTCTCGCCCTACACCCTCAACCCGTCGGGTACGAACCCGCTGACGGACATCCTCGCCGAGGCGATCGATTACGACGCTATCGCAAGGGGCCCGATCAAGCTCTTCATCTCCGCGACGAATGTCAGGACGGGGCGCAACCGCATCTTTCGGAACGGCGAGATCACGCCGGACGTGCTGCTCGCCTCGGCCTGCCTGCCGACGCTGTTTCAGGCGGTCGAGATCGACGGCGAGAGCTATTGGGACGGTGGCTATTCCGGCAACCCGACGATGACCCCGCTGATCGAAGAGAGCACGGCCAGCGACACCATTCTCATCCAGATCAACCCGGTCGAGCGGCCGGGCACGCCGCGCAATGCTCGGGACATCCTGAACCGCCTCAACGAGGTCTCCTTCAACGCGGTGCTACTGAAGGAGCTGCGGATGATGGCGCTGCTGCAGCGCGAGGCGCTCTCCGGCACGGGCGAGGGCGCGCGCTGGGCGCGCATGCGCCTCCACCGCATCACCAGCGACGCCATGATCGAACTTGGCTATTCCTCGAAGCTCAATGCCGAGTGGGAGTTCTTCACGATGCTCCATGACGAGGGCAGGCGCTCCGCCGAAGCGTTCTACCGGGCGCATCGCGACGAGATCGGCAAGCATTCGACGCTCGATCTCGACGAGTTCACCAAGGGGGTCTGACGGGTGCCTGCGCTGAAGAGAACTGCCGCTGCGACGCGGTTTTACGCCCGGAGCCGAGCTGGCCTATGACCAGCGCCAAGACCTCCCAGGCCGCGCAGGTCATCATCGCCGTAATCCTGTTCGTGGTCGCGCTGTCGATCGCGAGTTCCGTCTTCGCGCCGGTCGCCTTCGCGCTGTTCATCATCGCGCTGGTCTGGCCCTTGCAGAAGGCCTTGCAGGGCGCGCTGCCGCGGCTGCTGGCGCCGGCGCTGAGCCTGTTCGTCATGGTCGTCGCCTTCTTCGCCTTCGGCTCGCTGATCGTCTGGGCCTTCGGCCGGGTCGGCCGCTGGATCGTCAGCGATGCCGCGCGCTTCCAGGCCTTCTACGAGCAGATCACGCTCTGGCTCGAAGGGCATGGCATCGCGGTTGCGGCGCTGTGGTCGGAGAATTTCAGCTCGGCCTGGGTGCTGCGCGCCGTCCAGACCGTGAGCGGCCGGCTGAACAGCACGATGAGCTTCTGGCTGGTGGTGCTGGTCTACGTGCTGCTCGGCCTGCTCGAGGTCGAGGATTTCGGCCGCAGGCTCAAGGTGATGCGCAACCGCGACATGGCCGAATTGATCCTGCGCGGCAGCATCGCGACGGCCGCCAAGATCCGCCGCTACATGCTGGTCCGGACGGCGATGAGCGTCATCACCGGCCTGCTGGTCTGGGTCTTCGCCCGGACCGTCGGCCTGCCGCTGGCCGAGGAATGGGGCTTCATCGCCTTCCTGTTGAACTATGTCCCCTTCATGGGCCCGCTCGTCGCCACGGTCTTCCCGACCCTGTTCGCGATGACGCAGTTCGGCTCCTGGCAGGCGGTCATCGCGGTCTTCGCCTGCCTGAACCTGATCCAGTTCATCGTCGGCAGCTATATCGAGCCGCGGGTCGCCGGCAGTGCGCTCTCGATCTCGCCGCCGATCGTCCTGTTCTCGGTCTTCTTCTGGAGCTATCTCTGGGGCGTCTTCGGCGCCTTCATTGGCGTCCCTATCACGATCGCCCTCATCACCTTCTGCGCCCTGCATCCGTCGAGCCGCTGGCTGGCGGAGATGATCGGCGCGGTGCCGAAGGAGGCAGGCGCCGCGGGTGGATCCGGCCCGGCGGCCTGACCCGCGGCTCCGGGGAGAATGGGACGTGGCGCACAGTGGTGAGACGCCCGGCTGATGCTGCCCGTCCGGGCGATGGCTACCCTGCATCGCAGCGTTGGCAGGCATCGACCGGAGGCGGGCGGAAGCGATGGAGGGGGCGGCCGTGGCCGATGACAGGCGGTTTTCGGCGCTCCTCGTCCGGGGGCTGTGCCTGCTGGCGCTATGGGTGATCCTGATGGGGTCTGCGCTCAAGGATTTGCCGGTCGGCATCGCCGCAAGCGCCGCCGGAGCTTGGGCCAGTACCGTGCTGTGGCCGGTCGGCGCTGGGCTTTCTCTTCGCGGCCTGATCCGTTTCCTGATCCGTTTCCTGCCGCAATCCGTTGTCGCGGGCGTCGATGTGGCGCGGCGCGCCTTTGCGCGTGATCCCGATCTGCGGCCGGGTTTCGCGACCTGCCGCTCGATCGTTCCCGATGGCATGGCACGTGATTCTGCGTGCGCCGTGATGAGCCTGCAGCCCGGCAAGCTACCCGTTTCCGTTGCGGCCGACGGGATGCTGCTGATCCATTGCCTCGACCTGCGCGAGCCCATCGCGGAGCAGGTCGCTGCCGACGAGGCGCCCTTTTGCCGGATATTCCGGGCGGAGCGCCGCGATGGCTGACATTCTGGCCGCCGCGGCGTTCCTCGTCCTCGCGATGACCGTCCTCGCGTTGTTGCGTGTGCTCCGTTCCCGCGTCCTGGCCGAGCGCGTGATGGCGTTGCAACTGCTCGGGACCGGCGGCACGGCGGTGCTTCTGCTGCTGGGAGCCGCTTCCGGCTCTGCCGCCGTGATCGATGTCGCGTTGCTGCTCGCCCTGTTCGCGGCGTTTGCCTGCGTGGCCTTCGCGCTCGGCATGGCCGAGCCGGCCGCCGAACTTGATCCGGCGAAGGAGCAGCCATGAGCGGCCTCGGCGATATCGCCACCATCGTTCTGGTGAGCGCGGGCGCGCTGCTCTTCCTCGCCGGCGCGCTCGGCCTGCTGCGCTTTCCCGATACGCTGAGCCGGCTGCATGCGATCAGCAAGGCGGACAATCTCGGGCTCGGGCTGATCGTACTCGGCCTCCTGCCGCAGATGGCGAGCATCGCGGACGGCCTGAAGCTGCTCTGCATCTGGCTGCTGGCGCAGCTTTCATGATGGTGATAGGTCCGGGCGGATACAGCTTCAACAGCTACTGGAAGCTCGGGCTGCCGCTGATGCTCTGGTTCTTCGTCATATCCGTTTTCTACGTTCCGATGGTCTGGAGCTTCTGAATGTCGCCTCGTGCTTGCCGGGCACTCGCCCGAACCCGCTTCACCGGCCGAAGCTATCGGACGCAGCCCCGGCGCTGCGTGATCGATGGATATAATAGCTCGATCGGCGGGCATGACGGACAGCAGGTGCGATGATGAGCTTCGGCACGAGAGCTCTCCTGCTTCCGCTGCGCTGGAGCCGTGGCCTGTCCGGCATCGGCCTGGCGCTCGGCACCTTCCTGTTCGCAGCCTCGCTCACCCCCACGCTCGTGCCGCGCACGGCCGTGATCCAGGGCGTTCTGGGTGGTGTCTGTTTCGCGGCAGGCTATGGCTTCGGCACGGCCTGGCGCTGGCTCTGGACCTATCTGGAGATGCCGGCGCCCAATGAGCGGCTGCGCCGCATCGTCAACATCGTCGTCGCCGGCATATGCCTGCTGGTCGCCGGCATCTTCCTCGCGAATGCGGCGGAATGGCAGAATTCCATCCGCCGCGTGATGTCGATGGAGCCGATCGAGAGCGCCCATCCGTTCAAGGTCAGCCTGATCGCGCTCGTCACCTTCGCAGTGCTGCTGACCCTGGCGCGTCTGTTCAGGCTGATGGCCCTCTTCCTGGCGCGCCGGCCGCTGGGCTTCATGCCGCGGCGGGTCGCGCTCGTGGCCGGCCTCGCGATCACGACGGTTCTGGTCTGGTCGCTCGCCAACGGCTTCCTGGTGCGCGTCGGCTTCCGCGTGCTGGATTCCTCCTTCCGCGAACGCGACGCCCTGATCGAGCCGGCCAGTCCGCAGCCGACGGACCCGCTTCAATCCGGCAGTCAGGCCTCGCTGGTGAAATGGCGGGAGCTGGGGCGGGCGGGCCGCGAGTTTGTGGCCTCGCGCCCGAGCGCGGCCGATATCACCGCCCTGTCGGGCCGGCCGGCGATGCAGCCGATCCGCACCTATGTCGGGTTGCGCGCGGCCGGGACGGCGGAGGCGCGCGCGCGGCTGGCGCTGGTGGAATTGAAGCGCTCGGGCGCCTTCGCCCGGAAGATTCTGGTGGTGATCACGCCGACCGGCACCGGCTGGGTCGATCCCTCGGCGATCAGCCCGATCGAGCATCTCGGCGACGGCGATGTCGCCAGTGTCGCGCTGCAATATTCCTATCTGTCGAGCCCACTCTCGCTGCTGGCTCAGCCGGAATACGGTTCCGAGGCGGCGCGAGCGCTGTTCAGCGAGGTCTATGGCCACTGGACGCGCCTGCCCAAGGAACGCCGGCCGCGGCTCTACCTGCACGGCTTGAGCCTGGGTTCGATGAATTCGGAGCGATCGATCGAGTTGCTCGAATTGATCGGCGATCCGATCGATGGCGCCGTCTGGAGCGGCCCGCCCTTCGGTAACCGTTTCTGGCGCGACATCACAGACCGGCGCAATGAGGGTTCGCCGGCCTGGCTGCCGGAATACCGGGAGGGCCGCGCCGTCCGTTTCATGAACCAGAATGGACCGACCGTTCCGCCTGCGACGCCCTGGGGCGTGATGCGGATCGTCTATCTCCAATATGCCAGCGACGCGGTGACCTTCTTCGATCGCCGTAGCTTCTTCCGAAAGCCTGCCTGGCTCGAGCCGACGCGCGGCCCCGACGTCTCGCCCCAGTTCCGCTGGTATCCCGTCGTGACCGGCCTGCAGCTTCTCGTCGACATGGCCTTCGCGACGAGGACGCCGATGGGCTACGGGCATGTCTACGCTCCGCAGCACTATGTCGAAGCCTGGGTCGCGGTGGCCGGGGCGGGGAGCTGGTCGCCGGAGGCCCAGGCCGCGTTGAAGCGTCATCTCTGGGATCACGCCCAGCGCGGCAGCGATGATCGCGATGGCGAAGAGGGCGCTTACGACAATCGCGGGGGCTGAGGATGAGGCGTCTTCAGGAGCGAGCGACCCGCTCCTGAAGATAGGTCGCCACATCCCGGGTAAGCTCGGATAGCGTCAGGCCGTGGTTGAAGCGCCCGGTCCGGATGAAGGTCACGACCTGCGCGACGACGAGCGGGTTGTTCATCATGAAGGTGTGCGTCACGGGCAGGGTGATATGGTCGGCCATGCCCTCCAGCTTCGTGCTCTCGACCGAGACCTTGCCGTCATTCGGCCCGGTGAAGAACGGCGACAGGATCGGGTTGAGCGAGAGGCTTCCCGCGATGATGCCGAGTTCGTAATCGGCGTCCGGCAGGGAATTGGGCACTGGGCTTCCTCGACAACGGAGATGACACCAACGTCGTGATCGAAGATCGCGCAGATTGATGCGAGCGACCAGGGGCACACGCGGGCTTCGAACGAGCACAACACCAAGGGGTCATCGTCCTCGTCTTCGAGAAGCTGGCCACGCTCCCGGGCGAAGGCGCGGAACGCGGCGAGCTGGCGGGCGGTGATGACGGCGGGCGCGGCATCGGCTTTCCGATCGACGCTGAGGAAGAAGGTGATCGACATGGTCTGTCTCCCATTGGAACCATCATCCCCGGTTCCCCTCCCCTTCCGATCCGTCAGGATCGGCATGGCCGATCACGGGGTCATGGGTCGGTCCGCAGGACCGGGTGCCCGAGCGATGCGTAGCTGGTGCTCGCAATGCGCAGGCATTGCGGCACCGCGAGCGAGCCGGGCATTGGTCGGACTGCGCCGGTCGATGCGTAGCGAGCGCGACACGCGCAGGCGGGGCCGCGATGCGAGCGAGACGGGCGCGGTCGATAAGCGGGTGCGATCGGCACGAGCGAGGCGTAGCGAACCGGCGATCCGAAGGGATCGTCGTGAAGCGAGCGACCCGTGCCGGTCAGCCCATACTCGATCGCATCGGCACGGCGCGATGCGCAGCGGCAGCGCAGGCGATGCGACGGCATCGCCGCGCCCGCCAGCGAGCCGTGCCGATGCCGCAGTCGAGACGCCGGCTGAGCCGCGACGGTCGATGCGTAGCGAGCGTGACACGCGCAGGCGTGGCCGCGATGCGAGCGAGGCGATGCGACGGAGTGACAGATCGATCCCGGCACCGGCGAGGCGTAGCAGGCAGTGGCAATGCGACGGCATTGCCCTGGCGCGAGCGAGCCGTACCGATCCTCCGTCAGGGATCGACCGCGTCAATTTCGATCAGGCGTGCGGTGTCGGTCCACGAGATGATCTCATAGTCGTCCGACATGTGGGTGTAGTGGCCACTGCGAACCTCGCCGATCGTCGCGCATGTTCCGTCCGCCCAGAGTGCGTAGTCGTCGTTCGAGATGGGGTCGGTCATGTCACTCTCCTTTTGCTGACGCGAACCGTCCGGCATGCGGTGTTCAGGGCGGTTGATGCCGTTGACCGGGAAGCCGTGGCGAGCGCAGCGAAGGCAGGGATCCCGGTCAACGCTCGAGAGCGGGGGAGCCGATTTTGTGCTGGCGGTCCGCTGAGCGGAGCGATTGCGGACGGGCAGCGCAAAATTTGGGGGACCGCGAAGTCTCGACGGCCCGTCATACCCGCATGCCATTCTGTAGTGAGGCGAGCAAAGGATAGCCCTTTCGGGGTCGCACCGGGGTTTTCCAAGTGGAGATCGATGGCTTCCACATCGAGGAACCGAGGTTGCGCGCGTTGGTCACATATTTATCGAGTTTGACCGCCGGATCGCGCTTGCTCGCAACCTTGGTCGGGAAGCCCCATTCCATCGCAACCGGCTCGAGCGGCCGATTGCCTGATGGCGATCGCCGGATGACGAGCCCGTGCCGCGCCGTCTTCTTGCCGGTCGGGAAAATTTCGAGCGGAATCGAGATGATCGGCCCTTCCTCCTCGAACGCCTCATATCCGCATGCCTGCATCACGGCCGTCTGCCGGGCGCTCAGTCGATAGCGGTTGCAGATCGTCCCTCTCCTTCAGCCCACAAACATCACCAAAACTCGCGACCGCCCCGATATTCCCGCCACGCATTATCCCATTTTGTGCCGACCTCGCCGGCAACGGGCCTCGCCCCCACATCGTAACCCGCCATCACGTCATCGATATGCGGCGCTGGCGTGGGGCGATTGAACGGCGCGATTTTTCGCGCCTTGAGATACCAGACATAGGCGCGCTCGTGGTCCGATACCGGCTCGACCTTGCCCCACGCTACGTCCTGAAACTGACGTTGGGCCGCGCTCCTGGGCCGGCGCTCCCGCCGCCGCCGCGCATCGTAGAACTTCAGATGCCGGGCAAGCAGCCGCTCGTACATCGCAATCGTGCGGGCATCCTCGGGACCAGCTTCAGCCTGCATACGCCCTCTCCTGCCACGGAGAACAAATGCGGAAAGTCGCTCGCCAATCCCACTGCGAAGTGATACGCTTTGCAAGCGTTATTCGACCATCGAGGTCGGACCGGCGGGAAAGGAGCGGCCATGTTAAACCATGATACGGGCCAGATGGACTGGGACCGAGATCAGATCGGCCCGCCCGCCAACGGATATATTAATCCGCAAAATCTATATGACCCCATGACGCATGTCGGTCGGGAATTGCTCGGGGTTCCAAGTCAAGACCGAGAATTTTCGGCATCCGAACCTTTAGGTGAGCGGGGCTCAAAAATTCTATTTCTGGCGATCCTAGCAATTATGTTCATCGGCTTTTTCATCATCCCCGGGCATTCCTGAGCTGGAAGCGCCGAGGATCGACCGGCGCTCCGTCCTTCCACAATTCATAGTGGAGATGGGGGCCGGTCGATTTCCCCGAACTTCCCACACGCCCCAGTATTTCGCCTTCCTGGATCGTGCTTCCGACCGGGAAGCGCGAACGATCCTGCATGTGAAAATATTTGCTCAGTGAGCCATCGCCATGCTCGAGCACGATGTAATTTCCAGCGCCGTTCGCCTGGAAGTCGTTCTTGACCACGCGGCCTGAGGCCGGAGCCGGGATCGGGGTTCCGGCGCGCTGAGCGATATCGACCCCCCGGTGATGATGTCCGGGCTGTCCGGTTACCGGATCCACCCTGCCCCCCATGTTCGAGGTCAATCGCCCGGAGATCGGCAGCGTAGCCCGCTCGCCGCGCGGCAATTCATAGACGTGGCTGGTGCCTTGACCGATGCCAAGCCTATCGCGGGCCGTATCGCGAATACTCTCGACGCCGGGCAACGTCGTTGTGATCCAGGCATCGTTGCGTTCCTGGGCATGCTTGCCGATCTGCGCGGCCGTTCCCTTGGCTTCATCGACGCCATTGCCGATCTCGAAGGCGCCATGGGTGATCCGGACCGAGGCATTGGGGATGGCATCGGCCACCTCCCCTGCAAGACCGGTATCGCGCGAGCTCTCCCTGATCGACACATCGGGGCCTTGCGATCGAACGCCAGCAGCGCGGCGTTCGCCCCACTGTTGAACCGCTCCCGATGTGGTGGAGGCAGGACCGCGCAGCGAGTTGTCGAGCTGCCCGGGAATATTCACTCCCAGTTCCTCACGGACCGCAGCCACGCGGCGTTCCATGAACTCGCCAAGAAGGATATCGCGGACCTGTTCCTGCTCTCGCGTGCGCGGCATGACCATGCCCGGCGTCCAACCGAATTGCGACAAGGTCGGATCGTCCAACAGACGCTCCTGCGCGTACACGACGAATTCCTGGCTCTCGTTGCGGTTGAGCGACCACCCTCGTTGAGAGGATTCGCGAACGTCGTTGCTAACGCGCTGGAAGGTCTCCTCGGCTCGTGTCGCCTCGAGCGATGCCGACCGCGACTCCCCGACACTGACCCCCAGCTTCTCGGAAAGAGAACGCACCTCGCTATCGCCACTCGTGCTGGTTTCGCGCATGAACTCGTCGCGCGCAGCGCGAGACTGGCTCGAGTTCGTTTCTTTGGTCAAATAGTCCTTTAATTCCGAGTATGCGCTATCCGCCGTCAAGATATTATTCGTTGTTTCAGACGCTATCGATTGTAGGCGCAATCCCAGTCCAGCTCGGCCTTGCACCCCCCATAGTTTACCCAAAACCTCAAGTCCGGCATTGGCATCGCCAGTAGTCTGGCTAGCCCGCGATACCTGCTGCGCATCAGATTCGCTCAAGCCGAACTTACTAGTCAGGCCGCTCGACAGGCTACGCGAAACATCCGTCATCTTTGCGACGCTGTTGTTGAACCCCGACCCCGTCTCGGTCGAACTGCTCCGGCGGTGTTCCGCGGCCGAAAGCAGGTCGGTCGCGGTGGTGGCGGTCGCATTCCAGGATTGCGACGCGGAGTTGCGCAGCGACTGGGTATGCGATTGCCCTTCCGACAGCGCGCGGCTCATCTGGCTGTCGAACCCGGAGGTCCGCGTCGGCGTGAAGGAGAGGTTCGAGATGCCCTGCCGGGTGTCGAACGCGTTGCTGCCGTCGGCAAACCCGTAGGTGACCCCGCCATCGGCATTGGTGAACGACCCGACCGCGAACCCGTCATTATATTTGGGCTGCGTGTCCCACTTGTTCGACTGCGTCATGCCCGAGGTCAGGTTCTGGAACGAGGTATTCCCGTAGGAATAATTGCCTGTCGTGCGCTCTGTCGCCGCCTGCTCGGCCGCGCTTTGCGCCGGCTGCAACATCGAGGTCGCATGTCCCGCGATCGCCATCGCGCCGCGCGCCATGCCCCCCGCGATGAACGGCACGCTCATCATGAGGAAACCGGCGAGCGTCGATATGCTCTCGTTGACGTTCGCCATCCCGTCGCTGACCAGCAGCGTCGGCCCTGTGGGCGACACGCCATGATAGAGCGCCGCTGCGCGGCTCATCACGAACATGTGGAGGATGACGTAGAGCGGGCCCCAGGAGGCAAGATAGAAGAACCCCGTCCCATAGCCCTTGAGGGTCTGGATGCCCGTTCGCGGGAACAGGAACAGCGGGAACAGCACCGGGAACATCGCGTAGAAGACGACGGTCAACACGATCCCGAGCAACGGCACCCATGTCATCGCCTGCGTCGCGATCGAGGTATAGGTGTTCTTCGCCTGCGCATCGGCGCGCTGGGCGGCATAGGCGTCCCATCCCGCGTCCGAGAAGCTTTCGCGCGCGGCGAGGAACGCATCGATCATCGATACCTGCCGCAGGTAGGAATAGGCGTCGCTCGGCGTGCCGTGCATCTGCGCGGCAACAATGGGGAGGTCGTCGCGGATCTTCTGCGACGCCACCGCGTCGGAAAGCCCAGGATAGGCGCTTTTGGCAAAGGGGATCAGATCCTTGTCGAACGCTGCCTGCCACTGTCCGTCCAGTCGCGAATAGGCCTCGTTGCAGGGAATGATCGTATTTTCGGTGGTGCCCGGTCCCGTCGAGGCGATCCAGCGCTGGCTGCGCGCCGGGCTGCCCGGTCCGATCGCCTCCCAGACATTGGTCGACCGGGTGAGATCGTCCATCGACTTGAAGCCCAGCAGCACGTCATAGAAGGTGCATTGCTTGAGATGCTCGTCGAGGTTCGCCCGGAACACGCTGTCGGTGATCTGGAAGGTCCGCGCCTTGTCCATCAGCCGCGCACCGTAGATCATGCCGTTGGTCGAGAGCGAAAGCGCGTTCGGCATGACGAACACCGTCTCGGCCGTGCGCGTCATCCAGTCACCGACCTGGCTCGTGAACGATGCCATCACGCCAAGGCCCAGCGGGACGTTGTCGACCACCGCCGGCGCCAGTGTCGGATTGATGCGGTCGGTGACCTTCACGGTCACGGTCGGCACCATCAGCATCATGTAGATGAGCGTCGACTGGAGGAACCAGTTGAACCAGGCCCGCCAGTCGAGCGAGAAGGCCACGATGAACAGCGAGTAGATGAACCCCATCACCATCACGACCTGGAGAAGCGAGCGATAGCCCCCTCCCCCCGTCCACGCCGCGACCGCGTTGAAGACGTTGACGATATATTCGCCGCCGCCGATCGTGAAGACTTCGAGCGCGCCCATCGTGCCGTTCCCTCCCTTTAGCGGACGCCCTGCGCCGACAGACCACGCCCGAAGCGGAGCGAGGCGGACAGCTGCGGGCTCATTGCGTTCTTGAGGGTCGATTCCATAAATTGGGTATATTGAATTACCCGGTAAGTGTTGGAGATCTGGCCCGCCATCTTCTCGTTGCGCCGCGACAGCTCGGTCTTGACCGTGTCGACCTGCGCGCGCCACGCCTTGAACTCATCGGTGGAGACGAACTTCGCGCCCGCCTGCGCCTGCGAGATCGTGTCGAGCATGCGGTCGAGCATCGACATCAGCATGTCGATCGAAACCATCTCGGCGAGCGTGGCGCGATCACCGCCCGACAGGCCCATATGCGCCGCCTCGTTGACGACGAGGATCTTGTAGAGCGGGATCGAGGTGATCCCGAGCAGCGCAATCTCGTCGCCCGACAGGGGCGCGTTCGAGCGGATCTTCGACGACATGCTGTCCATCGCCTTGAGGACGCGGGTTCGCAGCGCCTCGTTGGTCGAGATCGTCAATTTGGTCGGCGTGGGCTTGAGGCACCCCTTGTCGTCGGTGGTGTCGCACCGCCACACATCGGTCGGCGCCGTAGCGGTGCCGTCGAGCAGCGCCTGATAGGTGTCCCAGCTCGCCGGCGCGATGAACCGGAACGTCCCCATGCTGTCCTTCGTATTGGCCGCATCGTAGATGATGGTCCCGACCATCGTCATGAGGAATTCGGCATATTCTCGCGATGGCTTGGTCGCGCTTTTGGCGTTGAGCGCATACCAGGTGTAATTCTTCGACTGCACCAGTTCGCCGTCGTCGCCGGCCTTGGCGAGGGTCGATTCACGCTCGCCCTTGTTGGTGCAGCCATGCCGCGCCGCGGCCGCATCGGAAAAGAAGCCCTTCGCGCCACCGACCTGCTGGCAGATGGTGGACGAAGCCCCGTCCATCGCCGGCCAGATCGAGCCGATCGCCTGCTGCGCCGCTTCGCAACTCGACATGTTGAACGCGTTAAGCTGCTGCACGCGCTGGCTCATGTCCTTCATGACCCCGCCGATCTGCGCGGAGATGGAATCGATCGCGAGCTGGAAGGCAAAGCCGATCGCGTTGTTCGCGGTCGCCTTGAGCATCGCGACGATTTCGTCGGCGTTGATGAACGAGAAGGAGCCGGCAAAGAGGTCGATACCGCCGCACCCGCCCCGCGCGCTCGGCAGCGCGACATTGACCGGATTGATCGACTTTTGCGGGAAGCGGCTCCAGAGTGATCCGCCCGAATAATAGCCCGCGGACTGCCCCTGGAAAGCGGTCGGGCCGGTGACGTTCGCCGCCGCGCCCGACTGGTTGAAATAGCTGTTCATCTCGCCCTGGACGTCGGCCATCGCCGGCGTCGCCACGAGCCCCCCGACTGCAAGGATCATACTGGCCTGCGCGAGGATCGCCGCGCAGAGGCGAAGGATCTGCCTGACCATCAGAAGTCACTCCCGGGTTTGATGCTGGTGAGCGTGAAGATGCGGTTCATCACCTCGTCGGCCGCCATCACGCCATAGCCGATCGGCATCGGCCGCTTGGTGACCGTATCGAAGAGGACGAGTGCGGGGACCTGCTGTCCGCGCATGCCCATCGCCTTGTACTGACCGGTATCGACCGTGTAGTTCGGGAAGGCGCGGGTCGGACCGCCATCGAGTGAGATCGCCATGACGGTGAGACCGAAGCGATCCGAGATGCTGCGCATGATCGGGCCGAAGGTCTCGCACGCCGCGCAGGCCGACGAATAGAAATAGAAGACGCCGTAGCGCTGCGAAATTTGCGACAGCACCCGTTCGCGGTCGGCGTTGCGCGTATCGAGCCAGGTCCGCTTGCCCAACTGGTTGACCGGACGCTGGAGGGTGTAGTCGAGGTCGGGGTTCTGCCAGATCGTGCGCTGCCACATGTCGGCGAAGGACGACGCCCGGTCGAGCTGCTCGCGCTGGAACGCGATATAATGGGCGATATTCTCCGGCGTCGGTTCGAGGATCGCGCGCGCTTTCAATTCCTCCAGTTCCTTGGCGATCGCCGCAAGCCGTTCGGCCGAAGAGCGGGCGGGCTGCGCCGACTGCTGCTCGCTCGGCTTGGGCTTGGGCTTGTCGCAATAGAACCAAGTGCCGAGCCGCCGCTCGCGGCAGTAGAAATCGTCGCCTGTCTGGGCGGCTACCCGGTCGGCCCCGCCAAGATCCTCGTCGCCCTGCCGGTCGGCAGACGACGGCGCCTCGCTTTCGCGGGACGAGGATACAGAATCGAGGAGCGGCGTCAGTTCCTGCGCGCTTGCGCCCGCCACAGGGGCGATGCCGCCTGTGGCGAGCGACAGGATGAGGGCAAGGGTCAGGGCGTTGCGCATATCAATCCTCATCTTTCTTCTGGTGGTGCTTCTCGCGATCGTCCCTTGCCCGCCTGTCGAGATAGGCGCGCAGCATGCCGAGCAGGGACGGCTCGCGGGCGGAGATCAGCTTGGCCATGTCCTCGCCCAGGATGCGGAACAGGTTGCCGTAGACGGCGATGACGAGCGTGCGGGCGTGGCGCCTGGGATACAGCGTCGTGCCGCGCCGCAGGACAAGGTTGGCGCGAATGAGGCGGGCGATCGTGGGTTCCAGATCGGCCGCCCGCAATCGGGTATCGAACCACGCGTCGAGCGTGGGAATGAGGAATGCCGCCGGATGCGGCCCTACCCGCAGCAGCGCGACAAGCAGCGCGAACTCGGCGATCGAGAGATCGGGAAACGGCCTATGGTCCGCGAGATTGGCGATCACGCTCATTTGCCCGCCTTGCTGTCGTAATAGGCCTTGATCCGTTCCTGGATCTGCCTGGAGGTTTCGATCTCGTCGGGGAGCTTCGCTGCGTCCACGAACTCGGCATAGACTTCGGTGAAATCCATCTTCGAAAGGTCGAGCCGCGAGAATTCGTCGAGGGTGAAGCCCTTGCAGGTTTCCTTCTTGGCGCTGCCCCATGGCTTGTTGATCTGCGGGCGACCCTGTTCCTGAAGAATGCGCGAGAGCTTGCTCTCGAAGCAGCAATAGGCCGTCGATTTGGACGTGCAGATGCCCAGCACCTTGTCGGTGCAATATTGGCCGAGCTTGTGGCACATCCCCATGCGATCCTGGACGTCGAGCAGCTTCTCCTGGTTCGAGCACATGAACATGGTGAGGAACGGGGTCGCGAGCGCGGCGCTCGCCCCCGGCCCCCCGCCGCTCGCCGCGGCGCCCGCC
>JAEXLC010000135.1 GCA_023445495.1 Pseudomonadota bacterium
CCCCGCGGAGGCCGCCACCGGGCGCTGGGTGATCGCGCCCTGGGGCGGGCAGCCTTATTTCAGCAGATACCAGGCACCGATCGCGGCAGCGACGGTGTTGAACGGCTGAAACAGGCTGTTTCCCCAATCATTGTCGAGCGTGCCCGAATTGGTGGCCATGTTCACGATATACGGATCCTGCCGGGCCGGATTGCCGAAGGCGGGATCGGCGCGGCAGGTGCGCATCACATAGCGCCAGAAAATGCCCGAGCCCGAGCCATAGTCGTTCGAGTCCCCGCTGATCGGCGAGGAGTTGGTGGGATCCAGATAGGGGCCGACCATGTTGGGCTGGCCCCAGCCGAAAGCCGACATGTTGTAGAACACGCCTTGCAGCAGTTCCGGGGGATAGCTGGCGGCGTCGGGCAGATTGGCGCCGGGCAGCTGGGCATACTGGGCGAGCGCACCCATGATGAGCCCCTGGTCGCCGCCCCAATAGGCATTGGAGAAATAGCCCTCGACCGGCGGGCAGCCGCCGATGTCGAACGGCGCATAGGTGGGCGTGCGCTCATGGACCAGCTTGCCGTGCGCGAAGTCGGTCGCCAGCGAATCGCTGCCGGGCAGGTTCAGCCAGTCCGCCAGGAAGCCGGCCACCTCGTCTGCCTTCTGGCGATAGGTCTCGACCGGTTGCAGCCGGTCCCAGGCGCCGCCGCTCAGGCCCTCGGCCGCCTTGCGATTGGCGGCGGCGATCAGGCTGCAGCAGAAGGAGAGGTAGAGCCCCGACATCAGCGTGACCTGGAACACGCCGAGCGTGTTGTACGCCGGGTTCGGATTGCTCGCGTCGGGGCCGTCATCGACCGGGAAGGGCAGGGTGGAGAAATCATATTGCCAGCAGCCGCCCGGGAATCGCGGCACCGCCCAATCGCCGACGGTCTGGGTGGTGAAGGTCGCATAGTCCGCATTCTGGCGCGGCGTGCCGCCATCCTGGGCGCCGCGCTCGATCAGCGCCCAGCTGTTGCGCGTGCCGATATGGATATCCCCGCGCGCGCTGAGGATTTCCCTGGTGAACTTGACCCGGTTGCTCTGGAGCGCGCTGTTCGCCCAGATCGCATCCGGAATGCGGTTGGCGATCGTCGCGAAATCTCCGGCATCGACCAGATTCCAAAGGTCGATCGCCGCCGTCTGGAAGAATTCCAGCTTGTCGCCGAAGATCTCGGCATAGTCCGGGTCGAACGCCTTGGACGCCGCGATCCCCCACCAGGACCAGTCGTCATACCAGGCCGCCATCAGGCCGACGATGCCATATTGATAGCCATGGACCGCCTTGGTCACGAGGGTATCCATCAGCTTCGCGCTGTCGGAGTCCAGCGCGCCCGCTTCCTTCAGCGCGAGGAAATAATCGAGCACCGTGTCGAACACGCAGCCGACCTGCCAGAAATTGGGATATGCCATCTCCGGGGCGAACCGGCCGGCCTGGCTTGCGAAGGCATAGGCCAGGCCCTGTTCGTCTTCGAGCGTGCCCATTGCCTTCTTCGCGGAGCCAATGAACTGCGAGACTTCGAGTTTAGGATCCGCAAGAACCATGGTCGTTGCTCCCATCGGGCGATTATCTGGAAAATCGAGGGGTCGATATTTTCAAATGGTCGCATCGATCATTTGGGCTGTCCATTGACTCATCGGTCCGTAATGACTGGATCGACTGCAGGCGGTTGTATTCAAGACAAGAAAAAACCCGCACGGCATCGCCGCGCGGGTTCCTTGTTCGGACGGCTGGTCGCCGGTGCGGTTCAGCGCGCCTTTTGCGCCACCTGCACCGCGCACTTGGTGCGCACCGGCAGGGCGGACTTGCCCGCCTGGTGATGGGTCTGGGCCTGCGGGCAGGCCGGCTTGTCGCGCATCCGCCAATGGGTGGCCGTGGACTTGCCCGAGGGTGCCCAGACGAGCTGGTGGGTCTCGTGCAGCGACTGGGCCTGGGCGGCCGGCGCGAGAGCGAGGACGGAAGCCGCAACGGCGGCAAGGGCGAGTTTCATGCTATCTCCTTCAGGTTTGCGCAGAGATAGCGCTGGCGCCGATACCGTGTTTTGCGCGCCTGTAAGGAAGGTTTTCCCGTGCGTTACGAAGCGCTGCCCATCCGTGACAAAGCATTGCCGTAATCCCCCCATCTTGAGGAGAACCGGCATCAGGCCTAGATCGCATCCATGAATTTTCGCGAGACCATGGCATGAGCGCGCCCGTCATCGTTCTGGTTGAAGACGATCCCGCGCTGCGAACCCTCACCGCACGGGCGCTCCAGGAAAACGGCTATTCGGTGCGCCAGGCGGCGACCGCGCCGGAAATGTGGCTGGCGTTCGACAATGGGCCGGTCGACCTGGTCCTGCTCGACATCATGCTGCCCGGCACCAGCGGCATCGACCTGTGCCGCGAGGTGCGGCGCAAGAGCGACGTGCCGATCATCTTCATCAGCGCCAAGGGCAATGAGCATGACCGGGTGCTCGGGCTCGAGCTCGGTGCGGACGATTATCTGGCCAAGCCGTTCAGCACCCGCGAGCTGATCGCCCGCATCCGCGCGGTGCTCCGCCGCGGCGGGCTTGAGCGGATGGCAGGCGGCGACCGCGAGACCCAGGCCCATTTCGACGGCTGGACCGTCAATTTCCCCCGCCGCGAAGTGAAGTCGCCGAGCGGCGCCGTGGTCGAGCTGACCGGTGCCGAATTCGATCTGCTCGCGGCCTTTCTCAGCCAGCCCCAGCGCGTGATCGCGCGCGAGCGGCTGGTCGAGCTTTCGCGCGTCCGGCTGGGCGACAGCTCGGATCGCAGCGTCGACGTGCTGGTCAGCCGCCTGCGCCGCAAGATCTCGGCCGCCGGCCATGAGCCGCCGATCGGCACGGTGCGCGGCATCGGCTATATCTTCCGGGCAGAGGTCACCCGGTCCTGAGCCTGCTCCCGCGCCATCCGCTGGGGCTGCTCGGCAGGATCCTGCTCATCCTGCTGCTCACCGTCGCGGTCGAGTTCGGGGCCAGCACTTTCCTCTATGAGCGCGCCTCGCGCTATTCGATCGAGGAAAGCGACGCGCACCGGCTCGCCGAGCATCTGGTGATCGCGGAGAAGCTGCTGTCCGAACGGCCGGTGGCCGAGCGGCCCGACGCCGCGCGGGAACTGACCACCGACCGCTATATCGTCCGCTGGTCGCCCACGCTTCCGGTGCGCCCGGCCTTCCCGCCGCGCCAGAAGCGGATGGAGGCGCAGGTGACCAACTGGGAGAAGGGGCTGGCCGAATCGCACCTCCAGCTCCGCCTGGCGCCGAGCGCGCATGGCCAGGTGGTCGCCGGCGAGATGCGGATGCCCGATGGCAGCTGGATCGTCTTCAAGACGCGCGAGGCGGTGCAGGTCTGGCAGTTCGCGATCGAACGTACCCTGGTCGCGCTGGTGCCGGCGCTGCTGCTGCTGACGCTGGGCGCGCTGCTGATCCGCGGCACGCTGCTGCCGCTGCGCAAGCTCATCCACGCGATCGGCCATGTCGGCTCGGGCAAGCGCGTGACGGTGGAGGAGGAGGGGACCGCCGAGATCCGCGGGCTGATCCACGCCTTCAACGGCATGCAGCGCCGCATCCACGAGCTGATCGAGAACCGTACCCAGGCGCTGGCCGCGGTCGGCCACGACCTGCGCACGCCGCTCGCCCGGCTCCAGCTGCGGCTGGAAGGGGTGGGCGACGAGGAAAGCCGCCGCGCGATGCAGGATGATATCGGCGAGATGGACGACATGATCGCCTCGCTGCTCACCTTCCTGAAGGGCGATGACGATCCCGAGCCGGCGGTGGCGGTGGACGTGGCGGTGATGGCGGCGACTCTGGTTGAGGACGCCACCGATCGCGGGCGCGATGCGACCTATGCCGGGCCGGAGCATCTCGAATGGCGGGTGCGCCCCTCGATGCTGCGCCGGGCGCTGAGCAACCTGATCGAGAATGCGCTGCACTACGGCAAATCGGTGCAGGTCTCGGCGCGCGAGGAAGCAGGCGAGCTGGTGCTGTGCGTGGCCGATGACGGGCCGGGAATCCCGGACGAGAAGATCGAGGAAGCGCTGCAGCCCTTCGTCCGCCTCGACGTCGAGCGGGGCCGTAATACCAAGGGGATGGGGCTTGGTCTTGCCATCGTCCAGCAGGCAGTTGCGTTGGAGCAGGGGCGGCTCAGCCTCGCCAATGCAAGCCCCCCGAACACGGGACTTATCGCGGAAATCCGGCTGCCCGGCTGACGGCAACACTTCTTCACAGTCCCGCTGCGCCGCGGCAAGATTGACCGCTTAGATTGCACTCCGAGTTAATAGGAGTGTTCAACGTGAACGAGTTGATTGGCCGGGTCTTCAGCTTCGAGAAGACCGTCTTCCCGAATCAGAGCGACCTCTACGGCAAGCTCGCTACCCAGGGCCAGAGCCCCAAGGCGCTGATGATCTCCTGCGCCGATTCGCGCGTGGTGCCCGAGCACATCATGCAGGCGCAGCCGGGTGACCTGTTCGTCTGCCGCAACGCCGGCAACATCGTCCCGCCCTTCGCCCAGAAGATCGGCGGCGTCTCGGCCACCGTCGAATATGCCGTGATGGCGCTCGGCGTGCGCGACATCATCGTCTGCGGCCATTCGGACTGCGGCGCGATGAAGGCTGTCGCCCATCCCGAGATGGTCGAGAAGATGCCGAACGTCGCGGTGTGGCTCAACCATTCGGACGCCGCGCAGCAGGTCGTCGCCGATGCCTATCCGGGCCTCGACGACGCTGCCCGCGTCCGCGCCATCAGCCTGGAGAATGTCGTGGCGCAGATCGCGCATCTCCGCACCCACCCCTCTGTCGCCTCGGGGATCGCGCGCGGCGAGATCGCGCTGCACGGCTGGTTCGTCGATATCCATGCGGGCCAGATCCTGGCGCTGGACGGCGAGACCGATCGCTTTATCGTCGTGCGTGACGATACCCCGCTGCCCGTCGCGGTGAAGCCGGCCCGCCGCCGCGCCGCCGACTTCGATCTGGTGGAAGCCGCCGAATGACCTCCGCGCTTCCCAAGGGCTGGATCGTCCGTGATTTCACGGCTTCGATCGTAGTCTTCCTCGTCGCGATGCCCCTTTGTATGGGCATCGCGGTCGCATCGGGCATGCCGCCCGAAAAGGGCCTGCTGACCGGCATCATCGGCGGCCTCGTCGTCGGCCTGATCGCCGGTTCGCCGCTTCAGGTGAGCGGCCCGGCGGCGGGTCTCGCGGTCATCGTGTTCGAGCTGCTGCGCGAGCATGGCCTGGCCGCGCTCGGCGCGATCCTCGTGCTCGCCGGCATCCTCCAGGTGCTGGCCGGCGTCGCCAAGGTCGGCGGCTGGTTCCGGGCGATCTCGCCGGCGGTGGTGCACGGCATGCTCGCCGGCATCGGCGCGCTGATCGTGGTCGGCCAGTTCCACACGCTGTTCGACGCCAAGCCGCTCTCGAGCGGCGTCGACAATCTGGCCGCGCTTCCCGGCCGCCTGCTCGGCATCGATCCGACCAACGTCACCGGCACCGAAATGGCGCTGGGCCTTGGCGTGCTGACGATCGTGCTGATGCTTGGCTGGGACAAGCTCAAGCCCACCGCGCTGCGCCTGATCCCGGGCGCGCTGGTCGGCGTGGTCGGCGCGACCCTGGTCGCCTTCGGCTTCGGGCTCGACGTGGTTCGCGTCGCGGTGCCGGATTCGCTGGTTTCGGCGGTCACGCTGCCGGGCGCGGACTTCCTCGGTTCGTTCCTCAGCCCGACGATCATCGTCGCGGCGATTGCGGTGGCGTTCATCGCCAGCGCCGAGACATTGCTCTCGGCCGCCGCGGTCGATCGCATGCATGACGGCGTGCGCACGGACTATAACAAGGAACTGCGTGCGCAGGGCGTGGGCAACCTGCTCTGCGGTATCGCGGGCGCGCTGCCGATGACCGGCGTGATCGTCCGCAGCTCGGCGAACGTCCAGGCGGGTGCGATCACCCGCATGTCGGCGGTGCTGCACGGCGCCTGGCTGCTCGGCTTCGCCGCGCTGCTGCCCTGGCTGCTGCGCGAGATCCCGATGGCGGCGCTGGGCGGCGTGCTCGTCGTCACTGGCTGGAAGCTTGTAAGTGTCAGCCATGTCCGTCACCTGTTCCAGCATTACGGCCTGCTCCCGGCCGCGATCTGGGCAGTCACCTTCGTGCTGGTCGTTGCAACCGACCTGCTGACCGGCGTGCTCGTCGGTCTGGGCCTCTCGGTACTGGAGCTGCTGCCGCACTTCCGCCGTCTGCGCCTGAAGGTGGACGCGGAGCATGGTGAGGACGCGCACCGTATCAACCTCGACGGTGCCGCGACCTTCGTGACGCTGCCCAAGCTGAACAGCGCGCTCGACGCGGTGCCGGCCGACAAGCCGGTCCACCTTGATTTCGACAAGGTGCCGGCGATCGACCACACCAGCGCGGAGACGCTGCGCGACTGGGTGCAGCGCCGCCGGGCGCGGGGCTTGCGGGTCGACCTGAGCGGTCACCCGGACCAGCTCCGCAAGGTGCAGCCGGCCTGAGGCCGTAGCGACCTTCGGCAAGCCCAGGGAGGGGCAGGTGAGCGGACCGGTCGGGTCGCTTGCCTGCCCCTTCGGCGTTCCGGGGCTTGTCGCCATCCGGGGCGCATTCGCTTGCAGGAAAGACAGGCCGGCGTGTCGAAACGGCAACACACCCGGGGTGTGGCAATGGTTTATTACAATCGCGAAACCCACGGACATGATTTCCCCGGCATTTTGAAGGTCGGATAGCAGCGGCCCCCGTCCCACACCCTTCCGGGATGAGAGGGCCGCGCTTTTCGGCGCAGGCGGGAACATTCTCAGGCTATTGGGGAATGCCCGCATGAAGAAGTATCTGATCGCCGCCGTGCTGAGCTGCACGGCTTTCCCGGCTTTCGCGCAGGAAGAAGCGCCGCCCAAGCCGGTCACGGTTTCCGGCAACGTCGCGCTTGTGTCCGACTATCGCTTCCGCGGCGTCTCGCAGAGCGACAAGGGCGCGGCCATCCAGGGCGGCATCACCGTTTCGCATGAAAGCGGCGTCTATGTCGGCACCTGGGCCTCGAACCTTTCGGGCTGGGGCACCTTCGGTGGTGCCAACATGGAGCTCGACCTGATCGCGGGCTACAAGAAGGACCTCGGCAACGGCGTCGCGGTCGATGTCGGCGTGACCTGGTACATGTACCCCTCGGGCGCCGACAAGACCGACTTCGCCGAGCCTTATGTCAAGCTCAGCGGCTCGCTCGGCCCGGTCACGGTGCTGGGCGGCGTCGCCTATGCCCCGGCGCAGGAAGCGCTTGGCAACTGGAGCAACACGCCCGAGAGCAAGCTCGGCGACAAGGAAGACAATTTCTACATCTGGGGCGATGTCAGCGGCGGCATCCCGAACTCGCCGATCACGCTCAAGGCGCATCTTGGCTATTCGGACGGCAATCCGGGCCTGGGCCCGAACGGCACCAGCGTCGCGCCGACCGGCAAGTATCTCGACTGGCTGATCGGCGCCGATGCGGCGGTCGGGCCGCTCACGCTCGGCGTCGCCTATGTCGACACCAACATCACCAAGGCGGATTCGGCCTATATCCAGCCGAACTTCTCGCGGGTGAAGGACGGCTCGTCCATCGCCGGCGGCCGGGTGGTCTTCTCGGTCAGCGCGGCTTTCTGAGCCAGGGGGCGGGGAGCCGGCGGGGGCGCCGGTTCCCCATGCCCTTTGCCAATCTACCGCCACTGTTGATATGCCGCGCCATCGTACTGATGGAAGGAACCCCGTGTCCGAAGCCGGCGCGCCGCAGATCGGCCCCTATATCCAGACCTATCGCAAGGCGCGTTCGCTCACGCTCGACGATCTTGCCCGGCTTTCCGGCGTGTCGCGATCGATGCTGTCGCAGATCGAGCGCGGTCAGGCCAACCCGTCGCTCGCCACCGTCTGGTCGCTCGCCAACGCGCTCGGCGTCGATATATCGGAACTGATCGCCGGCAAGGTGACCGAGCATGAGGTGCGGATCGAGATCTCCTCGGCCTCGTTCACGCCCGAGATCAAGACCGAGGACGGATCCTGCACGCTCCGCATCCTCAGCCCGCCCGACCATGCCGAGCAATATGAATGGTACGAACTGCTGTTTCAGCGGGGCGGGGCGCTGGTCTCCGATCCCCATCCCAAGGGCACGCGCGAGCATCTGACCGTGCTCGAGGGTGCGGTGGAAGTGGTCGCCGGCGATGACCGGGTGATGGTCCCCGCGGGGGCCACCGCGCGCTATCCCGCCGACGTGCCCCACAGCCTGCGCGCGCGCGACGGGGCGGCGCGGGCGCTGCTCGTCATGACCAGCTGATTTTCTTGTTTCCGGGATACTGGACGGGAATTCCACTATGATGTAGCCCATCGGCCTCACGAGGAGGACCGATGGACTCGCAATTCTATTCCCGCGTCGCCGAGACGCTTACCGGGCTCGAGCGCGACGGCCTGATGAAGCCCGAGCGCGTGCTGGGCTCGGCCCAGGGCGGCGAAGTGACGATCGGCGGCAAGCCGGTCCTCAACCTGTGCGCCAACAACTATCTCGGCCTCGCCAGCGATCCGCGCGTCGTCGAGGGCGCGATCGAGGCGACTCGCCGCTGGGGCGCCGGCCTGGCTTCGGTGCGGTTCATCTGCGGCACGCAGGAGATCCACAAGCAGCTCGAGCGTTCGATCGCCGACTATCTCGGCTTCGAGGATTCGATCCTGTTCGCCGCCGCTTTCGACGCCAATGGCGGCGTGTTCGAGCCGCTGCTCGGCGAAGAGGACGCGATCGTCTCCGACACGCTCAACCACGCCTCGATCATCGACGGCGTGCGCCTCTCCAAGGCGAAGCGCTATCGCTACGCCACCAACGACATGGACGATCTGGAGCGCGTGCTCCAGCAGGCCCGTGCGGACGGCGCGCGGACGATCCTGATCGTCACCGACGGCGTCTTCTCGATGGACGGCACGATCGCCCAGCTCGACGTGATCGCCCAGCTTGCCGAGAAGTACGAAGCGCTGACCATGGTCGATGATTGCCATGCGACCGGCTTCATCGGCGAGCAGGGCCGCGGCACCCCGGCGCTGCGCGGCGTCGAGGGCAAGATCGACATCGTCACCGGCACCTTCGGCAAGGCGCTGGGCGGGGCGATGGGCGGCTTCATCGCCGCGCGCCAGCACGTGGTCGACCTGCTGCGCCAGCGCGCGCGGCCGTACCTGTTCTCCAACGCGCTCACCCCGGCGGTATGTGGCGCCAGCCTGGCGGCGATCAAGATCGCCCGCTCGGTCGACGGCGATGCCCGCCGCGCGCAGATCCAGGCGAATGCGAGCGTGTTCCGCACCCGCATGGCCGCTGCCGGCTTCGACCTGGTTCCCGGCGAGCACGCGATCATCCCAGTGATGCTCTACGAGGCGGCGCTGGCCCAGCGCTTCTCGGCGCGGCTGCTCGAAGCGGGCGTGCTCGCCACCGGCTTCTCCTTCCCCGTCGTGCCGCAGGGCAAGGCGCGCATCCGCACCCAGATGTCGGCTGCGCTCAGCACTGCCCAGGTCGAGCGGGTCGCCGACATCTTTGCCGAAATCGGCCGTGAATTGAGGATTATCTGATGCTGGACGTGAAGATCGAGACCCGTGCAGAGGCCGCCACCGGCACGATGCAGGCGCTCGCCAAGCTCGAGCCGCGCGAAGGCATCTGGAGCACCACCGCGCCGATCCCCGAGATCGGCCCGGACGAAGTGCTGATCCGCGTGCGCAAGACCGCGATCTGCGGCACCGACATCCATATCTACAATTGGGACGAATGGGCCGCGAAGACGATTCCGGTGCCGATGATCGTCGGCCATGAATTCGCCGGCGAGATCGTCGAGATCGGCAAGGGCGTGACCCGCGACCTGCATATCGGCCAGCGCGTGTCGGGCGAGGGCCATGTCATCGACTTCAACAGCGATGCAGCGCGCGCCGGGCGCTTCCACCTCGATCCCAACACCGTCGGCGTGGGCGTCAACCGCCAGGGCGCCTTCGCCGAATATCTCGCGATCCCGGCGTTCAACGTGGTGCCGCTGCCCGAGGACGTCAGCGACGAAGTCGGCTCGCTGCTCGATCCGTTCGGGAACGCCGTGCACACCGCCCAGCAGTTCGACCTGATGGGCGAGGACGTGCTGGTCACCGGTGCCGGCCCGATCGGCATCATGGCCGCCGCCGTCGCGCGCCGCGCCGGCGCCCGCTCGGTCGTCATCACCGACGTAAACCGCTACCGTCTCGACCTCGCCGCGCGCATCGCCGATGTCCGCCCGGTCGATGTCAGCCGCGAGGACCTGCGCGACGTGATGGCGCAGGAAGGCATCACCAGCGGCTTCGCCACCGCGCTGGAAGTCTCGGGCGCGATCCCGGCGATTCGCCAGGCGATGGACGTGCTGATGATGGGCGGCAACCTGGCGATGCTCGGCATCCCCGGCCAGTCGATGGACGTCGCCTGGGGCGATATCATCCTGAAGGCGCTCAACATTCGCGGTGTCTATGGCCGCGAGATGTTCGGCACCTGGCGCAAGATGTTCGGCCTGATCCGCAACGGCCTCGACCTCCAGCCGCTGATTACCCACCGCTTCGCCGCCGAGGAGTTCCAGCAGGGCTTCGACGCGATGCGCTCGGGCCAGTCCGGCAAGGTCGTATTGAGCTGGTAAATTGGGGAGAGGGGCCTTCGGGCCCCTCGAGCCGTTGCGGATATGCGACGGAACGGCGCGGCCGTGCGACTGTTGCTTTCGCGAAACCTTCGCAATTGCTCAACGTTACCTAGAATAACCTGCAGAGGCGGGATCTGGGTCGATGAACAAGCAGCACGACTATTATCAGGCCCGCGCGGCGGGCCAGCGTGAGATCGCGGATCAGCTCCACGGTGCTGCGCGCCAGCAACATCTGACCCTTGCCGCCATGTACGAAGCGCTGGCGACCGAGGCGAAGCCCAAGGGCGTCGCGCCTACCAGCAAGGCCCGTCATCTGCCCGACGAACCGGAGACCGAGCGCGCCTATCTCGAGCGGCGCGCCCGCGAGGAGCGCGCCCGCGCGGCCGACAGCGACGATCCCACCGTGCGCCGCATCCGCTTCGAGATGGCCGACGAATATCTGCGCCGGGCGGACGAGCAGGACTAGGGCGGGGCATCCCTTCTACTCCCCTCCCTGCAAGGGAGGGGTAGGGGGTGGGTTGCGAGCGCAGCGAGCCCGGCTGGCCGGTGGCGAAAGCAGAAAAGGCCGGGCATCGAGCCCGACCTTTTCTAACCCACCCCTGGCCCCTCCCTTGCAGGGAGGGGAAGCGAACGAAATTCCTTAGCTCGTCTTGCGCACGATCAGCCGGGGCGGGAGCAGGCGGATCTCGGCGCTGTGGTTGCCGATCTCGCCGATCAGCGTGTCGACCAGCGCCTCGCCGGCGGCGTTATAGTCCTGGGCGATGGTGGTCAGCGGCGGATGGGTGAGGCTGGCGGCGGGGATGTCGTCGAAGCCGACCACCGATATGTCGCCGGGCACCGACTTGCCGGCGTCCTGCAATGCCCTGAGCGCGCCGATCGCGATCAGGTCCGATGCGGCGAAGATCGCGTCGAACGGCACCTTGTTGGCGAGCAGCTGGCGTGCCGCCTCGAAACCCGATTCCTCGATCGACAATGCGCCGATCTGCAGGCGCGGATCGGGCTCGATCCCGGCTTCGAGCTGGGTGTCGCAAAAGCCGTGATAGCGATCGCGGAACTCGGGATAATGGCTGCTCGCCTCGCCGATGAACGCCAGGCGCCGCCGGCCCCGCGACAGTAGATGCTCGGCGGCGAGCCGGCCGCCCAGCATGTTGTCGCAGCCGATCGTGGTGCCGAGCCCGTCGAGCTCGACCGATCCCCAGCGGACGAAATGGGTGCGCTGGCGGACCAGGTCCTGCAGGCGGGCGCGGTAGAGCTCGTAGTCGCCATAGCCGAGCAGGATCAGCCCATCAGCCTTGCGCGTGTCCTCATAATCCTTGTGCCAGTCCGACGAGAGCTGCTGGAACGAGGTCAGCAGGTCATAGCCGCGCTTGGCGCAGGTGCGCAGGATCGAGCCGAGCATCGCCAGGAAGAAGGGGTTGATCGCGGTGCCGTCGGGCAGCGGGTCCTCGAAGAACAGCAGCGCAAGCGTGCTGCTCTGGCCGCGGCGCAGCGACGAGGCGTTCTTGTCGACCTTGTAGCCGATCTGCGTCGCGATCGCCTCGATCCGCTTGCGGGTGCCTTCATTCACCGTGGGATCGCCGCGCAGGGCACGGCTCACCGTCGGCTGCGAGACACCCGCCAGCGCCGCGATGTCGAATGATGTCGGCTTGTCCGGCGAGGCCATGCCGTTTCCTGTTCCCGAAGCGCGAAGTTGTCGCGCGCCCTATCCAAGTAGCGCGCCCGGGCCGGAATCGGAAGCAGCGCTGAATACGTATGCGTTTGCCTTCACTTGGCGGCCCGCTCGGACGATTGGGGAAGACGTTAGAAAAACCGTCGCCAGTGAAGGCGGCGAAGATCTTGGGGAGGAATGAAGATGGCTTTGTCCAATCACGCCGCGATTCTGCGCACGCTTTCGCTGAGCGCCAGCACCCGCACGCTCGGTGCTGCCCTGTTGCTGCTGGGCGCGACCCCGGCCTTTGCGCAGGACACCAATCCCGCTCCGGCACCCGCCGATCAGTCGGCCGGCGACGAAGCCCAGCTGGTCGTCACCGGCATCCGCGCCTCGCTGACCTCGTCGGCGAACATCAAGCGCAACAACGTCACCATCGTCGACTCGGTCTCCTCGGAAGACATCGGCAAGCTGCCGGACGTCTCGATCGCCGACTCGCTCGCCCGCATCCCGGGCGTCACCGCTCAGCGCCTCGAGGGCCGCGACCAGCGCCTGTCGATCCGCGGCCTCGGCCCCGACTTCTCGACCACGCTGCTCAACGGCCGCGAGCAGGTCACCGTCGGTGACAATCGCGGCGTCGAGTACGATCAGTACCCGTCGGAATTCTTCAAGAACGTCAATGTCTACAAGTCGGCCGACGCGTCGCTGATCGCGGCCGGCATCGCCGGCACCGTCGACCTGCGCATGCTGCGCCCGCTCGACCAGAAGAAGGACACCTTCGTCGTCTCGGCCCGCGGCCAGATGAACGAGAAGGACAAGCTCAATCCGGACGGCACCCGCTACGGCTACAAGGCGTCGGCCACCTATGTCGGCAAGTTCGCCAACGACACGCTGGGCATCGCGCTTGGCGTCTCGGCGCAGAGCACGCCCACCCAGATCGAGCGCTATGCCGCCTGGGGCTTCCCGAGCGAGCCGGCGGCCGGCGGCAACCTGTTCCTCGGCGGCGCCAAGCCGTACGTCCAGTCGAACCTGCTGAAGCGCTATGGCGGTGTCGCCACGATCGAATGGGCGCCCAGCGACAATTTCCACTCGACCCTCGACGTTCTCTATTCGAACTTCAAGGAAACCCAGCACCTGCGCGGCATCGAGTTCGGCACCGCGCCGACCTGGGGCTCGAACGGCGTGATCGCGCCGGGCTACAAGGTCGAGAACGGCCTGGTCACCGACGCGACGATCAGCAACCTGGTCAACGTCCAGCGCAACGACCTCAACGAGCGCAAGGCCGAGAACATCTCGATCGGCTGGAACAATGATTTCAAGCTGAGCGACACGATCCACTTCAACGTCGACGCCAGCTGGAGCCGCGCGACCCGCACCGACTTCCTGCTCGAGACCTATTCGGGCACCGGCTATAACTCGACCGGCGCGAAGGACACGGTTCACATCACCCAGAACCGCGACGGCACTTATGACATCGTGCCGACGCTCGACTATTCGAACACCAGCATCATTCGCCTGACCGATCCGCGCGGCTGGGGCTATAACGGCACCACCGCCGTGGTGCAGGCCGGCTTCCTCAACCGTCCGGACTTCACCGACGACCTCAAGTCGCTGCGCGCCAGCTTCAAGGGCGAGATCAGCGGCAGCGTGCTGAGCGGCTGGGAAGTGGGCGGCAACTACAGCCGCCGCGAGAAGCAGAGCAAGTACACCAGCTACTTCCTCTGCCCCAAGGGCGGCGGCACCAACTGCACCGTCGCCAGCGGCACGCCGACCAGCGTCGCGGTGCCGGCCGATGCGGTGCTCAGCGAGAGCGTGAGCCTCGATTATCTGGGCGTGCCCAAGATGCTGACCGTCGATCCGATGAAGATCTACGGCCTGCTCAACTCGGTGTTCGACAACCGCCCGGACTCGCTGGTGCGCGACAACACCGTCACCGAAGACGTGATCACCGGCTATGCCAAGCTGACCATCGACGGCGACGTGGGCGGCAAGGCGCTCAAGGGTTCGCTCGGCGTGCAGGTGGTGCACACCAAGCAGAGCGGCGACGGCCAGATCGCCAGCCTGCTGAATGGCGCGGTGACGATCTCGCCGGTGGACGCATCGACCAGCTACACCAACTTCCTGCCCTCGGCCTCGTTCAGCCTCGAGCTGGAGCCGAACTTCTACATCAAGCTGGGCGCTGCCCAGACCATGGTGCGCCCGCGCCTCGACCAGGAGCGCGTCACCCAGGCGGTGTCGATCGACATCTCGAAGATCGGCATGGGCAGCCTGCCGCAGAACAGCCCGTTCAGCTCGAATGGCGGCAACCCGCGCCTGCGGCCCTATCAGTCGACCAACATCGACATCTCGTTCGAGAAGTATCTGGGCAACAGCGGCGGCTATCTGGCGCTGACCGGCTTCTTCAAGCACCTGACCGACTTCGTCGATCCGAACAATTCGGTGCTGTACGACTTCACCCCGCTGCTCGCGGCGCTCACCCCGGCGCAGCAGGCGATCGTCCGCGGCCAGAACGCGCAGTTCGGCCTGGTCAGCTCGCCGGCCAACACCGGCAATGGCGACATCCTGGGTGTCGAGGCGACCGCGTCGCTGCCGTTCACCGTGTTCAGCTCGGCGCTTGACGGGTTCGGCGTCTTCGCCAGCGGCACCTATGTCGACAGCAAGATCCGCTACGGCAACAGCGCCACGCCGATCACGCTGCCCGGCCAGTCCAAGTGGGTCGCCACCGCCACCGCCTATTACGAGAAGGGCGGCTTCCAGGCCCGTGCCACCTATCGCTGGCGCGACAGCTTCCTGGCCGAGCTCGCCGGCCTCTCGGCCAATCCGGAATATCGCCTGGGCCGTGCGGAAGGCGTGCTCGACGCGCAGATCGGCTATGAGTTCAAGAGCGGGCCGCTGGCCGGTCTCTCGATCCTCGCCCAGGCGAAGAACATCACCGACCAGCCCTTCGTCACCACCGAGGCGACCGACAAGCGCCTCGTCCGCGAATATCAGCGCTATGGCCGCGACTATTATCTCGGCCTGACCTACAAGTTCTGATCCCCCCGAGCTGTGGCCCGGCTTCCCCGCCGGGCCACCTGTTTTTGTCGAGGCGCTGACGTGCAGACTGAGCAGCCGATCCGCATCGTGATCGCCGGTGGCGGCACCGCGGGCTGGATGGCCGCGGCCGCCTTCGCCCGGTTCCTCGACAAGCGTTTCCGCATCACCCTGGTCGAGTCCGAGGCGATCGGCACGGTCGGCGTGGGCGAGGCGACGATCCCCCAGATCCGGCTGTTCAACGCCAGCCTGGGGATCGACGAGAACCAGTTCATCGCGGCCACCCAGGCCAGCTTCAAGCTCGCGATCGAGTTCGTCGGCTGGACGAAGGGCGGGCGCTACATGCACGCGTTCGGCGATGTCGGCCGCGAGAATGGCCTGCTCGCCTTCCAGCACAGCTGGCTGCGCGGTTTGGCCGAAGGCGTCGCCAGGCCGCTGGCGCCTTATGCGCTCAACAATGCGGCGGCACTCGCCAACAAGTTCCAGCGCGGGCCGGCGCGGACGGCGAAGCTGCTGCCCGAAATGCCCTATGCCTTTCACTTCGACGCCGGCCTCTACGCGCGCTTCCTGCGTGGCCTGGCCGAGAGCGGCGGTGTCGAGCGAATCGAGGGCAGGATCTTTTCCGTCGAGCGCGACGGCGAGAGTGGGGACGTCACTGCCTTGAAGCTCGACGGCGAGCGCGAAATCTCCGGCGACCTGTTCCTCGACTGCACCGGCTTCCGCGCCCTGCTGCTCGGCGAGACGCTCGGCACCGGGTTAGAGGCGTGGAGCGACCTGCTGCCCTGCGACCGTGCAATGGCGGTTCCGTCCGAGCGTGCGCGCGACTTCACGCCCTATACCCGCGCCACCGCGCACGGTGCCGGCTGGCAGTGGCGCATCCCGCTCCAGCATCGCACCGGCAACGGCATCGTCTATTCGAGCGCGCACCTCTCCGACGACGAGGCGGCGTCGCGGCTGCTCGCCGGGCTCGACGAGAAGCCGCTCGACGATCCCCGCCCGCTGCGCTTCACCGCCGGCAAGCGGACCAGCTTCTGGAAGCACAATGTCATCGCGCTCGGGCTCGCCAGCGGCTTCCTCGAGCCGCTCGAATCGACCAGCATCCACATGATCCAGTCGGCGATCGAGCGCGTGCTCAAGCTGTTGCCGGGCAAGCAGGTCGGCCAGGTCCAGCGCGACGAATATGATCGCCAGACCCACCTGGAATATGACCGGATCCGCGACTTCCTGGTGCTGCACTATTGGGCGAACGACCGCGACGAGCCCTTCTGGATCGAGCGGCGGGAGACGGCGCTGCCCGACAGCCTGATGCACAAGATCGAGCTATGGCGCGCCGCGGGCCAGATCGTGCGCGGCGAGGCGGACCTGTTCAGCGAAGTCGCCTGGCTCCAGGTACTGGCGGGGCAGGGGATTGCTGCGACCGGATACCACCCGCTCGCCGATGCGCCCTCGCATGACGAGATCGCTGAATATCTCGAGCTGATCGAACTGCTGAACGCACGCGAAGTCGGCCAGATGCAGGACCACGCCGCCTTTATCGCCCAGCATTGCGCGGGAGTCGCGACATGAAGCTGGCGCTCGCACTCCTGGCCACGCTCGCTTCGCTCCCCGCCGCCGCCCAGGACTATCGCGCCCGGCTGCCCCAGGACGAAGTGATCTACTTCGTCCTCCCCGATCGCTTCGCCAATGGAGACCCGGCGAACGATCGCGGCGGCTTCACCGGCGATCGCACCACCACCGGCTTCGACCCCGCTGATGCCCGCTACTATCATGGCGGCGACCTCAAGGGGCTGGCGGGCAAGCTCCCCTATCTCCAGAAGCTCGGCATCACCGCGATCTGGGTCGCGCCGATCTTCGTCAACAAGCCCGTCCAGGGCGGTCCGGGCCAGCAGAGCGCCGGCTATCACGGCTACTGGATCACCGACTTCACCCATGTCGATCCGCATTTCGGCACCGATGCCGAGTTCAAGGTGCTGATCGACGCCGCCCATGCGCGCGGCATGAAGGTCTATATGGACATCGTCGCCAATCACACGGCGGACGTGATCCAGTTTCGCGAGTGCGTCGGCGCCAGGGCCTGCCCCTATCGCGACAAGGCGGACTATCCCTACCAGCGCCGCGGCGGCGTGACCGGCGCCCCGATCAACCCGGGCTTCCAGGGCGACGCCGTGCAGACCGCCGGGAATTTCGCCAGGCTGACCGACCCGAGCTACGCCTACACGCCCTTCGTCCCCGAGGGCGAGAAGCACGCCAAGTTCCCCGCCTGGCTCAACGACCCGATCTACTACCACAATCGCGGCGACTCGACCTTCGCCGGCGAGAGCTCGACCATGGGCGATTTCGTCGGGCTCGATGACCTGATGACCGAGAACCCGCGCGTCGTCGCGGGGATGATCGACATCTATGGCAGCTGGATCGACCGGTTCGGCGTCGACGGCTTCCGCATCGACACCGCGCGCCATGTGAACCCGGAATTCTGGCAGGCCTTCGTCCCCGCCATGCTCGACCGCGCGCATGCCAAGGGCATCCCCAACTTCCACATCTTCGGCGAAGTGGCGGACCCCGCCGCCCAGGCCGCGCACACGATCACCGCGAAATTCCCCTCGGTGCTCGACTTTGCCTTCCGCCAGGCGCTGCTCGACAGCGTTGCCGGAACCAAGGGCACCGATGTGTTCGAAAAGCTGTTCGACGGTGATGTGCTTTACGCGCACGGCTTCGACACCGCGATCACCTTGCCGACCTTCAGTGGCAATCACGACAATGGCCGCTTCGCCTGGTTCGTCCGCAAGGCGTTCCCGCAGGCGAGCGAAGCGGAAGTGTTGCAGCGCGTGCTGCTCTCCAACGCCCTGCTGCTCACCCTGCGCGGCGTGCCGACCATCTATGCCGGCGACGAGCAGGGCTTTGCCGGCGGATCGAACGATGTCGATGCGCGCGAGGACCAGTTCGGCAGCAAGGTCGCGCAGTACAACGCCCGCAAGCTGGTCGGCAGCGAAGGCACCACCGCCACCCCGCAATTCGGCGAGGCCAACCCGATCTTCCGCGAGATCGCCGGCCTTGCCCGGTTGCGCATCGCCAATCCGGCGCTCACCCGCGGCCGCCAGCTGCTGCGCGCCCGCGAGGACAAGCCCGGCCTGCTCGCCTTTTCGCGCTTCGATCCCGTAAACGGCGCCGAAATACTGCTCGCCTTCAACACCTCTACCGCGCCGATCGCCCGCCAGGTCGAGGTTGAGACCGGATCCCTTCGTTTCCATTCGCTCGCCGGAAACTGCGCCGCCACGGCCAGTGCGCCCGGCTCCCTTTCGATCACCCTGCCGCCGCTTGGATATGCGGTGTGCGCGGCGGAGACCCCAAAGTGACCCAGCTTGCCGCGAAAGCGGAACTTCAACACGCCCAGCCCTGGTGGAAGGGCGCCGTCATCTACCAGATCTATCCGCGCAGCTTCTTCGATTCGAACGGCGACGGCATCGGCGACCTGCCGGGCATCACCGCGCGGCTGGAGCATATCGCCAGCCTGGGCGTCGATGCGATCTGGCTTTCGCCCTTCTTCAAGTCGCCCATGGCCGATTTCGGCTATGACGTGGCCGACTATCGCGACGTCGATCCGATCTTCGGCACGCTCGCCGATTTCGACGCGCTGATCGCCCGTGCCCATGCGCTCGGCCTGCGCGTGCTGATCGACCAGGTCTGGGCGCACACTTCGGACGAGCATCCCTGGTTCGTCGAGAGCCGCGCCAGCCGCGACAACCCCAAGGCCAACTGGTACGTCTGGCACGACGCGAAGCCGGAAGGTTCGCCGCCGACCAACTGGCAGTCCGTCTTCGGCGGCCCGGCCTGGACCTGGGACGCGCGGCGCGGCCAGTACTACATGCACAATTTCCTGAAGGAGCAGCCCCAGCTCAACTGCCACCTGCCCGAAGTACAGGAGGAGCTGCTGGCGATCACCCGCTTCTGGCTGGATCGCGGCGTCGACGGCTTCCGCATCGATGCGATCAACTTCTCGATGCACGACCTGGAATTCCGCGACAATCCGCCGGCCCCGGATTCGAACACGCCGCGCACCCGCCCGTTCGACTTCCAGCTCCACATCTACAACCAGAGCCACGCCGACATCCCGCCGTTCCTCGAGCGGCTGCGCGGGGTGTTCGACGAATATCCCGATCGCTTCACCGTCGCCGAAGTCGGCGGTGCGGATGCGGACCGCGAGATGAAGCTGTTCACCGCCGGCAACAACCGGCTGAACACCGCCTATGGCTTCGACTTCCTCTACGCCTCGCAGCTGACCGCATCGGCGGTACGCGAGGCGCTGGAGAACTGGCCGGCGGATAGCAGCTGGCCAAGCTGGGCGTTCGAGAACCACGACGCCCCGCGCGCCGTATCGCGCTGGGCCGCGCCCGAGCATGCCGATGCGTTCGCGCGGATGAAGATGCTGCTGCTCGCGGCGCTGCGCGGCAATATCTTCCTGTACTATGGCGAGGAGCTGGGGCTCGATCAGGTCGAGATCCCGTTCGAGGACCTGCAGGATCCCGAGGCGATCGCCAACTGGCCGCGCACGCTCTCGCGCGATGGCGCCCGTACGCCGATGCCGTGGGAGGCCGGTGCGCCGCAGCTCGGCTTCACCAGCGGCGAGCCGTGGCTGCCCGTCGGCCCCAATCATGCGAAGCTCGCGATCGACGTGCAGAACGCCGATAGCGGCTCGCTGCTCGCCTGGACCCGTGAGGTATTGGCGCTCCGCAACGGCTCGCCCGCGCTGCGGACCGGCGGAATCGCTTTCCTCGATGCGCCCAGCGAACTGCTCGCCTTTGAGCGGGAAGGCGAGGGCGAGCGCTTGCTCTGCATCTTCAACCTGGGCGATGCTGCGCAGCAATTCGTCCCCGGCGATGCGTCGCGCTGGCGCCCGCTGCTTTCGACCGGCAGCATCGCCGACTGGACCTTTGCCCCTTATTCCGGGTTGATCGCCCGCATCGAAGCCTGAGGAGTATCCATGAAGTTCGCCCCCCTCGCGCTGGCATTCGCCGCCTTTTCCTTCTCCGCCCCGGCGCTGGCGCAGGACGACCTGTCGCAGAAGACCGACGGCAATGTCGTCGCCCGCGCCGCCTCGCCCGATGGCAAGCTCACCGTGACGATCAGCCTCGATAATGAAGGCCGCGCCAGCTACGCCGTGCAGCGCGCCGGCAAGCCGCTGCTCACCGACAGCCGGCTCGGCTTCCTGTTCACCGACGCGCCCAAGCTCGACCGCAACATGAGCGTGATCGAGGTGAAGCGCGACAAGTCGGACACGAGCTGGAACCAGCCCTTCGGCGAATGGTCGAACATCCGCGACAACCATACCGAGATGACGGTGCGTCTCCGGGAAAAGGCCGATCTCAAGCGCGAGATGGACGTCACTTTCCGGATCTTCGATGACGGCGTCGGCTTCCGCTACACTTTGCCCACGCAGGCCAATCTCAAGCACGCCAATATCGCCGACGAGCTGACCGAGTTCGCCTTTGCCGGGCCTGGCACCGCCTGGTGGAAGCCGGCGTACCTCTGGAACCGCGAGGAGTACCTCTACAACAAGACCCCGCTCGATGCCGTCGGCACCGCGCAGACGGTGATGACGGTCAAGCTCGCCGACGGCACCCATGTCGCGCTGCACGAGGCGGCGCTGGTCGATTATGCCGCGATGAACCTGCAGCGCGCCGAGGGGACCACTTTCAAGGCCTCGCTCACCCCCGGTGCCGGCGCGCCCAAGGTGTCGCGCGACGCCGGCTTCTCGACGCCTTGGCGCACCATCGCCGTCGCCGATGACGCGGCCGGCCTCTATGCCGCCAGCCGCATGACGCTCAACCTCAACGAGCCGAACAAGCTCGGCGACGTCTCCTGGATCAAGCCGGGCAAGTTCGTCGGCGTGTGGTGGAACATGATCAAGGGCGAGTGGACCTGGTCGCGTGGGCCCAAGCACGGCGCCACCACCGCGCATGTGAAGCAGTATATCGACTTCGCCGCCGCCAATCACATCCCCGGCGTGCTAGTCGAGGGCTGGAATGTCGGTTGGGACGGCAACTGGTTCGGCAACGGCAAGGACATGAACTTCGACCAGCCGACCGAGGATTTCGATGCTGCCGAGCTGGCGCGCTACGCCAAGGCCAAGGGCGTCTACCTGATCGGCCATAACGAGACCGGCGGCTCGGCCAGCCATTACGACAGCCAGCTCGATCGCGCGTTCAAATATGCGCAGGATCACGGCATCCCGGTGGTGAAGACCGGCTATGTCACCGATGCCGGCCAGATCGAGCGCGCCGATCCGGACGGCTCGCAGCACCGCGAATGGCATGAGGGCCAGTGGATGGTGAACCACCATCTCCGCGTCGTGGAGACCGCCGCTAAGTACCACGTCTCGATCGACAGTCATGAGCCGGTCAAGGACACCGGCCTGCGCCGCACCTACCCGAACTGGGTGGCGCGCGAGGGTGGTCGCGGCATGGAGTACAACGCCTGGGAAGGCGGCAAGAACCCGCCCGAGCATGAGGCCAACATGGTCTTCACCCAGCTGCTCGGCGGGCCGATGGACTTCACCCCGGGCGTGCTTAGCCTGAGCGGCTCGAACGGTTCGGCGATCAAGTCGACCATCGCCAAGCAATTGGCCCTGTACGTCGTGCTCTATTCGCCGGTGGTGATGGCGGCGGACACGCCCGAGAACTATGCGAAGTACCCGCGCGAGATGAAGTTCATCCGCGACGTGCCGACCGACTGGAGCGACACGCGCGTGCTGAATGGCGAAGTCGGCGACTATGCCACGATCGTCCGCAAGGCGAAGGGCAGCGACGACTGGTATCTCGGCGCCGTGGGTGATGAGGAAGCGCGCAGCTCGACCGTGACGCTCGATTTCCTCGATGCCGGCAAGAGCTACACCGCCGAGATCTATCGCGACGGCCCGGGCGCCGATTACCGCACCGATGCCCGCCACTCGATCACGATCGAGACTCGGCAGGTGAAGAAGGGCGACACGCTGACCATCGCGCTCGCGCCGGGCGGCGGCGAGGCGATCCGCTTCGTCGCGCCGGCCAAGAAGGCCCGCCGCCGGTGAGCGGTCCAGGGGGGCGGCCGCGCCAGGGATTTGCCGGGCTGTGGAATATCAGCTTCGGTTTCCTCGGTATCCAGATCGGCTTCGCGTTGCAGAATGCGAACATGAGCCGGGTTTTCCAGTCGCTGGGCGAGAGTATCGACAATCTCCCGCTGCTGTGGATCGCCGCTCCCCTGACCGGCCTGCTCGTCCAGCCGGTGATCGGTCACTATTCGGACCGGACCTGGGGCCGGTTCGGCCGCCGTCGTCCCTATTTCCTGGCGGGCGCGGTGCTGGCGACGCTGGCGCTGTTCGGCATGCCCAATGCCCCGGTGCTGCTCGTCGCGGCATTGCTGCTCTGGGTGCTCGACGCTTCGCTCAACGTCTCGATGGAGCCATTCCGCGCGTTCGTCGGCGATATGCTCGACAAGGAGCAGCACACCGCCGGCTATGCGATCCAGACCGCGTTCATCGGCGCGGGTGCGGTGATCGGATCGGCGACGCCGTTCCTGCTCGACCATCTCGGCGTGTCGAACGTCGCGGCGAATGGCGGCCTGCCCGATACGGTGCGCTGGAGCTTCTATCTCGGCGGCGCGGCGCTGTTGCTCGCAGTACTGTGGACGGTGTTCACCACCCGCGAATATTCGCCCGAGGAGATCGCGGCGTTCGATGGTCCGGCACCGGAGCCACTGGCGCCTCCACCCGCTTCCGCCGGGGCAGGCGTGCCCTGGCTCGCCGCCGGTGCGGCGCTCGGTGTTGCGGTTTTCGCGCTCGAGTTGGAGAAGGAACTCTACCTCCTCGCCGGCCTGCTCGCGGCCTATGGCGCGGCGCGGGTCGTCACCGCCGTGACCAGGGGCGGCGGGCTGCTCGGCGACCTGATGGCCGATTTCTCGGGCATGCCGCCGGTGATGAAACGGCTGGCCGTGGTTCAGTTCTTCAGCTGGTCCGCGCTGTTCATCATGTGGATCTACACCACGCCGGTGGTGGCACAGTATGTCTTCCTCGCCCCCGATCCGGCGAGCGAAGGCTATAACGATGCGGGCAACTGGGTCGGCATCCTGTTCGCCGCCTATAACGCCGTCGCCACGCTAGCCGCGTTGTTCCTCCTGCGTCCGCTCGCCCGCCGCTTCGGCAAGACGCGCACCCATGCGATCGCGCTCACGCTAGGCGCGCTCGGCTATGCCAGCTTCCTGCTGATCCGCGATGCCAATGCGCTGCTGCTCGCCGAGATCGGCATCGGCATCGCCTGGGCCTCGATCCTGGCGATGCCTTATGCGATCCTCGCCTCGTCGCTGCCCCAGGCCAAGCTCGGCGTCTATATGGGCCTGTTCAACGTCTTCATCGTCATCCCCCAGCTGCTGGTGGCGACGGTGATCGGCACGGTGATGCGCCACCTGTTCCCCGGCCAGCCGATCTGGACGATGGCGATCGCGGCGGTAGTGATGGCAATAGCCGCGCTGGCGACACTGCGGGTGCGGGAGGTCTGACCTACTCCCTCTCCCCTTTGGGGAGAGGGCCGGGGAGAGGGGCTGTGTGTCTTGATCCGAGAGCGGCAGGCACGAGGCGAGCGTACTGCCCCTCTCCCAACCCTCTCCCCGATGGGGAGAGGGCTTTCAGTGCGCCTTCTGCGGATGGGTGAACTGGATCGCGACCGCCACGGCGGCAAACGCTCCGCCCAGCAGCGACACTGCCGTCCAGCCGCCGACCGACCACGCCCAGGTCGCCGCGCCCGATCCGGTCGCACCGCCGACGAACATCGCGCCCATGAAGATCGTGTTGAGCCGTGCCCGTGCCTCGGGCCGCAGCGCGAACACCACATGCTGGTGCGAGACGAGCGCGCCTTGCACGCCGAAATCGAGCAGGATCACGCCGATCACCATGCCGGCGATCGAGGCCCAGAGCCCGGTGAACGCCCAGCCGATCAGCACGCAGACCGCGCCGAGCAGGATCACCGGCCGCGGCCCCTTTCTGTCGGCGATCCGCCCGGCGATCGGGGCGGCAAGCACGCCCACCGCACCGATCACGCCGAACAGGCCAGCCACCTCGGCGCCCATGCCGAAGGCCGGCTCCTGCAGCCGCAGCGCCAGGATCGTCCAGAAGCCGCTGAACGCCGCGAACAACAGGCCCTGGGTGATCGCGGCGTGGCGCAGCGCGCCGAACTCGCGCCACAGCCCGCCGAGCGAGCGGAGCAGCTGCGGATAGCGCAGGTCCGAATCCGGCGCGCTGTGCGGCAAGGCCAGCGCCATCACGCCGCCCGCGGCCAGCGCCAGCGGCACGCCCAGCCAGAACATCTCGCGCCAGCCGGCATGGGCGGCGACGAAGCCCGCCAGCGTCCGGCTGAGCAGGATGCCGCAGAGCAGCCCGGCCATGACGGTGCCCACCACCGCGCCGCGCTTCTCGGGCGGGGCGAGGTGCGCGGCGAGCGGCACCACCTGCTGCGCCACGGTGGCGGCGAAGCCCACCGCCACCGAAGCGGCGATGATCATCGCCGCGCTCGGCGCGATGGCGGCCAGCGCCAGCGCGCCGGCCAGCACGACGAACTGGATCGCGATCAGCCGCTTGCGCTCTACCAGGTCGCCCAGCGGCACCAGCAGGAACAGGCCCAGCGCATAGCCGATCTGCGTCGCCGTCGGCACCAGCACGGTCAACGCCCCGGGCAGGTCGCGCTGCATCACGCCCAGCATCGGCTGGCAGTAATAGATATTGGCGACCGCGATGCCCGCCGCGGCGGCCATGGCGAAGATCAGCGGGCGGCCAAGCGCATCCGGTGCCGCGGGCGCGGCCTGGGGGGCGGTGCTGCTCATTTGGGTTCTCCGAGGGGATCAGTAGAAGCGGGGTATCGGCCCCAGCTGGGGTGTCTGGTCGGGCAGATCAACCTCGATCTCGTCGACATAGCACCAGCCCCAGCCTTCGGGCGGGTCATAGCCTTCGATGATCGGGTGGCGGGTGGCGTTGAAATGGGCGCGGGCGTGGCGGTGTGGGCTCTGGTCGCAGCAGCCGACATGGCCGCAGGCGCGGCACAGCCGCAGATGCACCCAGGGGCTGCCGATCTTCAGGCATTCCTCGCAACCGCGCGCGCTGGGCGTGACTTCGTTCACGGTCATCACATGCCGGCATTCCATCGGTGCGCCCTTTCCACTGTTCGGCTCCGCCTCGCATGGAACGGGGCGGCGGGCCAATCATACGAAGATGTTGCCCGGCGGTCGCCCCCTTCCGGGTAGGCCGGGGCCACACCTTGGTTTGGGTTGGCGCGGCGGGGCTCGACGACGATCTGCGCTCCCGTCTGGCGCATCCCCCGCGCCGCGCTCCAGGAGAAACCGATGACGCTCATCACGCCCGCCCAGCGCAAGCTCGGCACGCCCACCGACCTTGGCGAAAGCGCCACCCGCGACATTTCGGGCGGCCTCAAGGCGCTGCTCGCCGATGTGTTCGCGCTCTACCTCAAGACCAAGAACTTCCACTGGCACATGAGCGGCCCGAACTTCCGCGACTATCACCTGATGCTCGACGAGCAGGGCGACCAGATCTTCGCGATGACCGATGTGATCGCCGAGCGTGCCCGCAAGATCGGCGGCACCACGATCCGCTCGATCTCGGACATCGCCGGCAAGCAGCGCATCCTCGACAACAATGCCGACTATGTCGATCCGCAGGACATGCTGGCCGAGCTGCACGGCGATAACAAGCAGCTCGTCGCCGCGCTGCGCCGCGTGCACGAGCTGTGCGACGCCTATTCGGACGTCGCCACCGCGAGCCTGATCGAAGTGTGGATCGACGAGGGCGAGCGCCGCGCCTGGTTCCTTTACGAGGCCTGCCGCACGCCCGAGATGGTGTGATCCCCGCCGCCCGCGATGGGCGGCAACCCGCAAGCCGGAATGGCCGCTGGAGACGGATTGCGCTCCGGCGGCCTTTGGTCCAGCATCGATGGATGCGGGCAATTCTCTGCCTTGGGCTGATCGCGGCAAGCGTGCCGGCCGGACCCTCCCAGCCGGAGATGCGGACCTATGGGTCATGGCATGTTGTGAGCATCTCCAGCACGTCCGGCGCGGGCAACGACGATGCTTCCGTGATCCTTGTCCAGGGCGACCAGCCCGATGTCATGCAGGTCAGCTGGGATCAGGGCGGCCCGGTCTGGGTCTCGATCGACATCGACAAATGCGCCGGCGAGGAGGATTTCGAGGCCTCCTATTCCGTTCCCGTCCAGGACTGGATGCGCCAATCGCGCCGCGAGGTCCAAATCCGCCTGCGGGCCGACATGGCCGGCTGGCTCCGGCAGGCGCGGCTGAAGTGCGGCAATGCCGCTTCGGTCAGGGCCTTCAGGCTGACGCGCCTCGGCGAGGCGGCTGCCGACTTTCACGATCGGCTGCGCGACTATGCGGGCGGTGCAACGGGCCGCTAAGCGCCGGAACCGCTCAGAGCGGCTTGCCGTCCTTGTCGAGTATCTCCATCCGATAGGAGCAGCCATAGAGAGTCTTGCCCGGATGGCTGGTCGCGTTGGAGATGCTGCGCGCGACCACCATATGGCTGCCGAACGACTCTGCGTTCGCCGCGGGTTCGGTCTTCTCCGAGACGATCTTCTCGCCCAGGAACTTGCGGAACTTCATCCCCGCCGCGACCTCGGCATAGCTCTTGCCGCTGGAGCGGGCGAGGTCGGCGATCATCGGATCGGGGTCCATCGCGTTCGCGACATTCTGGCCGCGCGCGACTTCCGCCGGATCGGCAACATCGAGGATCGCCAGCATCGCATTGGCGGAGAAGGCGATCCGGGAGGTGCGGTAGCGGCCTGCCACGGTGATCGGCTTCGGCAGTTCATATTCGCTGAGGAAGGGATTGGGGGAATCGATCTTCTTCCAGCCCCGCGCCTGGCCCACGCCGTCCGCCTCGCTCACCGAAAGCGCGAAGCCGGTATAGTCGGGCACCGACAGCCGGCACTCGATCGCGTCGGCTTCGCTGATCCGCGACGGGTCCGGCGCATCCTGGTGGAGCGGGGCGATCGGGGTGAGAGCGACAAGCGCGAGCAAGCGGTACATGTCGCCGGCATAGCAGCGATCACGGCGCCGGATAAGCAAAAGGGCCCGTCCCGCAGGACGAGCCCTTCCCCGTGCAGGCCGGGAGCTCAGGCCTTCACGAATGCCAGCAGGTCGGCGTTGATCACATCGCCGTGCGTGGTCAGCATGCCGTGCGGATAGCCCGCATAGATCTTGAGCTCGGCGTTCGGGATCAGCTTGGCCTGCAGCTCGGCCGCTTCCTTGTAGGGCACGACCTGGTCGTCATCGCCCTGCAGCACCAGCGTCGGCACGGTGATCGCCTTCAGGTCCTCGGTCTGGTCGGTTTCCGAGAAGGCCTTGATGCCGAGATAATGGGCCTGCGCGCTGCCCGTCATGCCCTGGCGCCACCAGTTGCGGATCACGCCTTCCGAGACGGCCGCACCCGGACGGTTGAAGCCGTAGAAGGGGCCCGAGGCGAAATCGAGGAAGAACTGGGCGCGGTTGGCGGCAAGGCCGGCGCGGATCCCGTCGAACACTTCGATCGGCAGGCCGTTGGGATAGGCTTCGGTCTTGAGCATGATCGGCGGCACGGCGCTGACCAGCACGGCCTTGGCGACACGGCCCTGCGGCTGGCCATAGCGCGCGACATAGGCCGCGACTTCGCCACCGCCGGTCGAGTGGCCGATATGCACGGCGTTGCGCAGGTCGAGATGCTCGGCGACGGCCGAGGCATCGGCGGCATAATGCGCCATGTCATGGCCTTCGCTCACCTGGGCCGAGCGGCCATGGCCGCGGCGGTCATGCGCCACGACGCGGTAGCCGTTGTTCAGGAAGAACAGCATCTGGCCGTCCCAGTCGTCCGACGACAGCGGCCAGCCATGGTGGAAGACGATCGGCTGGGCATCCTTGGGGCCCCAGTCCTTGTAGAAGATCTCGGTGCCGTCCTGCGTGGTGATCGTAGCCATGTCGAATACTCCAGCGTCTTGGTTGAGGGCGGCCGGAGCGGGGGAACCCCGGCTGCTGGGATCGATATCGGGCACCCGATTTGTGACCGCCATCATACAGGAGTTTGGGGCGTGCGACCGGCGGATACGAAAGCGCGCCGGAAGCCCTGGGGCCGCCGGCGCGCCGCGCGTTCCGCCTGTGCGTCAGGTCACTGGCGCTGGCGGCAATTGTCCTCGCGGCCCGGCTTGCACGCCGGATAGGCCTTGAGCGGCGCCGGGGCGGGATAGGCCTGGCTGGGGGTGAGCGTCTGCGGCACGAACACCACCTGGGTGGTCGGGGTCACCGGGCCCGAAAAGGGCGAATTGGCCGGCTGGTAGCCGCCCGGGGTTTCCTCGGCGCGGAAGCCGCTGGCGTCGGTGAAGATGCGGGCGTCCTGGGGAACGTCCTGTGCCTGGGCAATGCCGGTTCCGAAGGCGATCAGGGCGGCAGCGATCATCATCTTCTTCATGAGTCATCTCCTTGCGTCGGGGGGTATTGGCAGGACCGATCTAGGGCAGTTCGAAGCCGGTTCTCAGAATACGATGGTTTGCATAAACCATTGTATTAGTTCGATTGTTGTGGAGTCATCAGCGTCATCACCTGCGCGCGGAAGGCCGCGATGCGGGCACGATCGGCGGCCAGGTCATGGTTGGGCCGGGCGATTGCATTGGGGCAATCGGCGGCGATGAGTATGTCGGTCATCTGGTCGGCGGTAAGCGTCGGCGCGCGGGTGCGCATGTCCGCCACGGCGGTGGCGACGGTGTTTGCCCGGTCCGGGCCGGCCAGGCGCTGGCTCAGCCCTTCGAGATAGTCGGAGCCGATGGCCGGCGGCGCGACATCGGCGAAGGCGGGGCACTGGACCTGCGCTTTCGGGGCAGTGGCGCAGCCGCCGGCCAGCAGCAGCACGCACAGGGGCAAGATTCGCATCGGGGCATCTCCTTCGCGCTTCGAAGTGGGAGCGCGCCCGGCGGCACCAATCCAAACCAAGGTTGGGGGCATATCTGGGTAGGGGTGGGCGTGGCGCCTGAGAGGCCCAATTCCCCTGCACCGGCTGCGTGCGACGCGCGGCACCTTCAGGAGGAAAGACCATGGCCGCATCCCGGCACGTACGTTCGCTGCTTCACGCCGAGCCCGTCTATCAGGGCGAGCTCGGCTCGGTGCGCAGGATCACCGCGGACGAGTTTCCGATGCTCCGCCGCATGGCGATCAAGCGGCTGGTGATCGCCCCCGGCGCGATCCGCGAGCCGCACTGGCACGCCAATGCCGACGAACTGGCCTATTGCCTGTCGGGCGAGCTGCTCGTCTCGGTGCTCGACACCGCCGATGTCTTCGGCCGCTTCACCATTTCGGCCGGCGAGATGTTCCACATCGCCACCGGCTCGCTCCACACGATCGAGAATGTCGGCGACAGCGAAGCGGAGCTCATCATCGTGTTCAGCAACGAGCGGCCCGAGGATTTCACGCTCCAGGCCGCGTTCGGCGCGATGAGCGACGCGGTGCTCGGCAACACCTTCACCCTGCCGGCGCAGGATTTCGCGCCGATCCGCCGCGACACGTCGAGCGCGCGCTATCTGGTGCAGCGCAGCGGCCCGGCCGAAGTGCCGGCATCGGCGGCCTATCCCGATCCGCACAAGTTCAGCGTGGCCGGGCAGACGCCGCCGATCGACTTCCCCTATGGCACCGCCCAGCTCGCCCGCGCCCAGTTCTGGCCGGCGCTGCGGCATCTCTCGATGTATTCGATCGACGTGCGCGAGAACGGCATGCGCGAGCCGCACTGGCATCCCGACACGGCGGAGATGGGCTATGTCCACAAGGGCCGCGCCCGCATGTCTATCCTCGACCCGGACGGCAGCGTCGACACCTATCTGCTCGAGCCGGGCGACACCTATTTCATCCCGCGCTCCTATCCGCACCAGATCGAGGTGCTGAGCGAGGAGGACATCCACTTCCTGGTGTTCTTCGACCAGCCCATGCCGGAGGATGTCGGCTATCGCGCGGCGACTTCGTCCTTCTCGAAGGAGGTGCTGGCAGCGACCTTCGGCGTCGCGCCGGACGCGGTCCCGCCGCTGCCGCTGACCCCGGTCGACCCGCTGATCGTGCCGCGGGTAAATGATCTCGATCCGGTGAAGTGAGGTTCGGGGCGGGGGCGTCCGCGCTCCCGCCTCGCGTTCGTTTCCGTCATCTAGGCGAAAGCCGGGATCTCAGGCGATGGCAGGTAAGGGGCCGCACGAGATCCCGGCTTTCGCCGGGATGACGCCATTGGACTTAAGCCACCCCCTCGATCGCATCCAGCAACAGGTCCGGATCGATCGGCTTGGTCAGGAACGCCCTGGCGCCGGCGCCGAGCGCCTGGGCCTGCGAGGCGGGGGTGGGGAAGGCGGTCATCACGATCATCGCGCAGTCGCAGCCCAGCCGGCCGATCTCGGCCTGCAGCTCGAGCCCGGTCATGCCCGGCATGTGCAGGTCGGTGACGATCCAGTCGAAGCGCGCGGGGTTGCCGGCTAGCAGCGCCTCAGCGCTGTCGAACAATTCGCTGGCAAGGCCCGCCGAGCGCAGCAGGCTGTTCAGGCTTCCCCGGATGCCAGGGTCGTCATCGACGATCGCGACGCGTGGGGAGGGAGGCAATTCGGTCACTCTGGTTACTCGGATAGCGTTCTAGACTACCCATTTGGGCTAGTCCGCCCGCACGCGCCATCATACTCAGATGTTAAACCGGTGCGCGCTCTCGTCGCGCACGCCCAGCTGCTCGGCCATGCGCACCAGGTCGGCGAGCGACTGGGCCTCCATCTTGCGCATCACATTGCCGCGGTGGATCTTCACGGTGATCTCCGAAAGCTCCATCTTCGCTGCGACCTGCTTGTTCATCAGGCCGGCGACGACCAGCCCCAGTACCTCGCGTTCGCGGGGCGTCAGCCGGGCATAGCATTCGTTGAGCTTGGCATCGCTCTCGGCACCGGCCTGGCGCTCGCGGTCGCGCTCGAGCGCGGTGGCCACGGCGGCGAGCATCTGCTCGTCGCTGAACGGCTTGGGCAGGAAGTCGACCGCGCCCATCTTCATGCCGCGCACCGTCATCGGTATGTCGCCATGCCCGGTGATCAGGATGACGGGAATGCCCATTCCCCTGGCCGCCAGCGCTTCCTGGAAGTCGAGCCCGTTGATCCCCGGCAGGCGCACGTCGAGCACCAGGCAGGCCGGGCCCTTGGGCAGCCCCGCCTTCAGGAACGCGTCGGGGCTGTCGTGCAGCGCGACGGCCAGTCCCGCCGATCGGAACAGGCTGCCCAGCGATCCGCGGATCCCGTCATCGTCATCGACCACGCACACGCAGCCACCCTCGAACATCTCACTCATGCCGCACTCTCCATCGCGCCCGCCACCGGCAGGCGGAAGCTGAACACTGCACCCCCCTCAGGGTGATTTTCCGCGCCCAGCGTACCGCCATGGCTCTCGATGATCGAGCGGCAGATCGACAGGCCCATGCCCATGCCTTCGGACTTGGTGGTGAAGAAGGGGCTGAACAGGCTCTCCGGCTCCACCGCGATGCCGCTGCCGCTGTCGCGGACAAGCACGGCGACGCTCTCCGGTTCGGCCACCACCTCGACGCACATCATCCGCGCGCCCGGCGCGACCTGCGCCATCGCCTGCTCGGCGTTGAGCATCAGATTCATCAGCACCTGCTGCATCTGCACCCGGTCGCCCACCAGCGGCGGCAGGCCTTCGGGCATCTTCACTTCGACGGTCACGTCATGGGTGTTGAGGTCGCGGCGCAGCAGCTCGACCGTCTCGTGGACCAGCGAAGCGAGGTCGATCGCGTCCTGGCGCGGGTCGGCCCGCCTGGCCAGCGCCCGGATCCGGGCGATCACGTCCGCCGCGCGCGTCCCGTTCGAGACGACATGGTCCAGGCAGTCCGAAACCTCGGCCGCATCCGGCGCCTCGCGCGCCAGCCAGCGCTTGCCCGACTTGGCATAGGTGATCAGCGCCGACAGCGGCTGGTTCACTTCATGCGCGATCGACGCGGCAAGCTGGCCGAGCGTGGTGATCCGCGAGACGTGGGTGAGCTGGGCCTGCGCCTGGGCCAGCCGGGCATTGGTCTGGTTCCGCTCGGTCACGTCCAGGCCCATGATGAGCACCTGCCGCCATTCCCTCTGCTGGGGCGGAATGGTCACGCGCAGCAGCACGTCGACCGGCTCGCCCTTCGCATCGATGAAGCGGGTCTCCTCCTCGATCGTCGTCTCGCCCGCGATCATCGCCTGGAGGATGCGGCCCAGCGTCGCCTCGGCGGCAGGGGTATGGAAACGGACCAGCGTGCCGCCGACCAGCTCCTCGCGCCGCTCCAGGCCGAACAGCGCGGCGGCCGCGTGGTTGGCGTCGCAGATCGTCGCGGTGCGCGCGGCGATATCGATCGCCTCGTCATCGGGCGCCCGCTTGCCGCGCAGCAGCCGGAACGCTTCGGACCAGTCGCCTTCCCAGATCGGAAAGCCGGCGGCGTTGAAGATCGCCCGGTAGCGCCGGTCGGCGATGCGGCGATGCTCGGCGGCGGCCATGTGGCGCACCGAAAGCAGCGTGGTCACGCCGATCGCGACCAGCGCGACCGAAAGCCGCACCGCCGCCGATCCCAGCGCCTCGTGGTCATGGCTGATGAAATAGCCCGCGATCGCCAGCAGCGCGCAGACGAAGCCGGCAGTGAGCGTCAGCCCGCGCGCATTGGCCCGCGTCGTCAGCAGCACGACGATCGTGTAGAGCACGGCAACCGCGCCCTGCAGCGGGCTCAGCACGTCGAGCGCGAAGATGCCCAGCGCAAGCGCGACCGTCGCCACGCCCTGCACCTGCGCGGCCAGCCTCCGCTTCATCTCGACTTCGTGCGCCATCTCACCCTCATGCAGCGGTCCGTCGGAATCGGACCAATACAGCAGGCCTAGCGCTTCACGAATGGGTCGCAACATGGGGTTCAGCGGCCACCCACAAAGAGTAGGAAGCGGGTACCCGGTTGAGCGTCGCGATAGCTGCCCTCGGCGCCCAGCCGCGCGGCCATCAGCTCGATCAGCCGGCTGCCGAAGCCGCTGCCCTGGATCACTTCGGCCACCCGGCCGCGGCCGCGATCGGATACTTCGATCATGTAGCCGCCCAGCGGCAGGCTGCGCAGCATCACCCGCACATTGCCCGGTGCGCCCGGAGCATAGGCATATTTGAACGCGTTGGTGACCAGCTCGGAGACGATGATGCCGATCGCGGTCGCATCTTCCGAGCGGACCGAGACCGTCGCCGCATCGACCAGCACCGGCCGGCCGGTCGCGCTGGCCTGCAGGTCGGCGGCCAGGCTTTCCAGATAGGCGCGCAGGTCTACGCTGCTGCTCTCATGCACCTGGTAGAGCTGGCGGTGGACGCTGGCGACCGCGGCGATGCGCCGCTGGGTCACGTCGAGCGCGGCCTGCGCCACCGGATCGGCGATCCCGCGCGCCTCGACCGAGACCATTGCCGAGAGCAGCTGCAGGCTGTTGGCGATGCGGTGATTCATCTCGTCCGCATCGCTCACCCGCGCGGCGGGCAGAATTTCGATCGTCGCGCCGCCATCGGCAACGGTGTTCGCCATGTCGAGCATCGGGGCCGTCCTTCCTCGGGAACTTCTGGCAGCAGAAATCCCGCATCGGGCGGCCCGGGGGTATCATACGGTGGTTTAGGGTGACGGTGGACAAAGGTATCGGGAGGGCGAACGGGCGTTCGCCCTCCCGGAGGTTTCGATGGTTACGGCGCCGGGGTCCAGCCGACATTGCCGTTCCACTGGGCGAACACCTTGGCCCGGGTGTTGAGCCCGGTCAGGTTGGCGGTGCTGCTGCCATAGGTGGTGTTGCGCCCGGTCATCGACAGCGCCGTGCCCGTCGGGGTCAGCGAACCGCTCTCGCGCCAGCCTTCGGTCGCGCTCGGCAGCAGGTTCGGGATCGGATTGATCCACCAGCCGGCCGCCGCGACATGGCTGTCCATCTTCACGCCGATGAACGCCAGATTGTCGCAATATTGCGTGGCGTTGCTCGCCGCCCCGCCCAGCACCTGCATCGTGGTGCAATAGCCGCCGGCCTGGTACACGCCGCCCGAGCGCGCCAGATAGGTCGATCCGCTCGGCACGCCATTGGCATAGGTCAGCGATCCGCCGAGCACGACGAAGCCCGGATAGCCCTTGGCCGAGCGTGCCTGGAAGATATAGCCGCCCGAGGTCGGCGCCGAGGGATCGACGACCGTCCGCAGCTCCGAATTCTCGATCGCCATCGCAAAGGGATAGCCCCAGATGAAATCGACATCGCCGGCGATCAGGCTGTTGTAGATCCACACCCAGCCCTTCATCTGCAGCGTGTCCTGCGTGCCGATGAAGTTCATGTCGGTGCCGATGAAGCGCGATCCGTTGAGGTTGGCCGAGTTGTAGTAGATCACCTCGGCCTGGCTGTTCTGGGTGGCGTCCTTCACATGCGTGTTCTGCATCGTGAAGTTGTTGACCTTGATCTGGTCGCCGCCCTCGATCAGCAGCACCGCGCGGCCGCCGCCCAGCGTCAGCCGGTTGCCCAGCGCCGAGTTGCCGCCGATATTGGTAAGCGTCGTGTTCGGCGTCGCGCGGCTGCCGCCCACGCCGGGGTTGAACGCTTCCCAATTGTTGTTCTGGACGACGGTGCCCGCGCGGCTCTCGCCGTTGATCGTCAGGTTGTTGACGTTGCGCAGGAACAACTGCTCGTCATAGGTGCCGTTTTTGATCGTGATCGTCTTGGCCGCGGTGTTGCCCGCGCCGCACGAAGCGCAGCCCACCGTCATCATGTAGTTGAGCGCGCCCTGCACCGAACGGAAATCGGCCGCGCCGTCATCATCGACGGTCACCGCGGTGGTCGAGGTCGGCGCCGATTTGGTCTTGAACGTCCAGCCGGTCGTGCCGCTGATGCCCGGGAAGCTGTTGAACCCCGCGATCGGGCCGTTGAACACCGACTGGTCGATCTGGACATAGTAGGACGTGTCATAGGCCAGCACATTGTCGTGCAGCTTGATCGTCGCGGTGTTCCCGCTGATCCGGATCGGCCGGTAATAGGTGAAGCGATACTGGGTCAGCGTGGAAACGCCGTTGCCGATCTTGTCGATCTCGGTGTTGCCATTGCCCAGCGCGACCTGCGTTTCGCCGCCGGCGACGGTGACGCCCCCGGTAGTGTCGATCGTGTCGACCAGCGTGCCGTCGCTCTTGTAGACGCGGATCTGGCCGCTGCCCGTGGCCACCGGCGGCCCGTTGAAGGTCAGCTTGAGCAGCGTGTCCTTGAACGCGGCGGTTTCGCCCGATGCGGGCAGCAATCCGGAAGTTATCGACGCGCCGGGCGTCGGCGTGGAAGCCGGTGTCGGCGTGGGCGACACCACCGATCCGCTATCGTTACTGTTACATCCGGCAAGGATCATGACGAGCGCAAGGCTCGCCGACGCAGCGCGCAGCTTCATATTTGCCTCTCCCCTTTGGGTCGTCAGCTTTTTTAGCTGATCGACTAACCCGGTGTTCATCTTGATACCGGTGTCAGGGATAGTCAAGGCGAAGATTCGCGCATGTAACTTGGATCAAGTCGCTGAGTTTTATCGAGAATATGAGGGGCAGTATTCAGGGCGGCATGTCGCTCCGCCGGGAATCGGTACCGGTAGCGCTATGCCACCGGTATCCGGAACGCTGCGCTCAGCGCAGCGCCCGATGGCGCGGCGTGCCCCGGGGCGAGACCTCGACCTTCCGTACCGCGCCGGCATGGCGGCCGATCATCGGCAGCGCGCCCGGCCGGTCAGGGCAGTGGGGAGCGGCTCGGAATTTAGCGCCGCTGCGGATCGGTCTTCGTGTATTATCTTGCTAACACGCAGTCGTTCATGCACAGTCTGCCGTCACGGCGCCAGCCAGGCGCCGGAAGGGGGATCAGAGTGTCCACAAGCGAACTCAGCGGGACGCCCGCGCTGGAATTGCGCGCGCTCGGCAAGACCTATGGCCGCGGGGCCGGGGCCAAGCGCGCGGTCGATGATGTGTCGCTCACCGTGCATGGTGGCGAAGTCTATGGCTTTCTCGGCCCCAATGGCGCCGGCAAGAGCACCACGATCCGCATGGCGCTGGGCCTGATCCGCCCGAGCGACGGCGAGGTTTCGCTGTTCGGCCGCCCGGTCTCGGACCGCACGGCACTGCGCCGGGTCGGCTCGCTGGTCGATGGCGGCACCTTCTATCCCTTCCTCTCGGGCCGCGACAATCTGCGCGTGCTTGCCCGCACCCAGGGGCATGACGGCGCGCGGATCGATGCGGTGCTCGAGCGGGTCGAGCTCAGCCGCGACGCGAAGCGCAAGGTGAAGGGCTATTCCACCGGCATGAAGCAGCGCCTCGGCGTTGCCGCCGCGCTGCTCGACGATCCCGACCTGGTGATCCTCGACGAGCCGGCCAACGGCCTCGATGCCGCCGGCATCCAGGACATGCGCGCCCTGCTGCGCGGCCTGGCGGCGGAGGGCAAGGCGGTGTTCCTCTCCAGCCATCTCCTCCACGAAGTCGAGCAGATCTGCGACCGGGTGGCGGTGGTCCACAAGGGCAAGCTGCTGCGCGAGGCGACGATCCGCGAGCTGCTCGACCAGGGCGAGGCGCTGCGCGTCGAGGCCGAGCCGCTCGACAAGGCGGCGGCCGCGCTCGAGGGCAGTTGGCCGTTCGAGATCGCCGATGGCGGGCTCACCGTCCAGGCCGGCCGTGCCGATACCCCGGCGATTGTCCGCAAGCTGGTCGAGGCCGGCGCCGATGTCTTCCGCGTGGGGCCTGACGAGCAGAGCCTCGAGGAAATCTTCCTGACCATGACGAGGGATTCCGATGCTTGATGCCGTCCGCGCCGAGGCGCTGAAGCTCCGCCGCCATCGGGCCACCTGGATGATGGTCTGGCTCTATCCGATCGTCACCACGCTGCTCGTGGTCGGCATCCTGATCTACGGCGCCTTCTCGGCACACACGACCGGCGAGGAACGCTCCGCCGCCAAGTGGATCGCCGACAGCGCGCTGCTGTGGAAGGTGCCGGGCTCCGGCCCCGGCCGCTTCCTGATCGCCGGTTTCTCGGCGGTGGTGTTCGCCGGCGAATATGGCTGGAACACCTGGAAGCTCATCATCCCGGCCCGCGCCCGCTGGCAGCTGATCGCGGCGAAATGGGTCGTCGCCTTCGGCTTCGTGATGATCGCCTTCATCGCCGCCGACCTGATCCTGCTGTTCGGCGAATGGCTGGGCTCGTTCCAGGGCGACAAGATCCCGGCCGGCGTCACGCTCGGCGCCGTCGCCGAGGCGCATTGGCAGGCGGCGGGCAACGCGCTGGTGCCGATCGTCTTCACCATCGCCTTCGCCGCGCTGTTCGCGATCCTCACCCAGTCGATCCTCGCGACGGTGATCCTGTCGATCGCGATCGTCGTGATTGAGGGGCTCTTCCCCTTCATCGCGATCTGGGCGCACCAATATGCCGCGGGGCTCGTCACCGCGCTCGTCAAGTTCCTGCCCTTCTACCACCTGACCAATATCGCCAACTGGGCGAAGGGCACGGGGCTCACCCTGCCGCTCGGCCCGGGCGACGTGGTCGCGTTCAACTGGGGCGCCTCGCTCTGGATCCTCACTGCCTGGATCCTCGCGGCGGGCGCGCTCACCCAGTTCCGCTTCCTGCGCCAGGACCTGAACTGATGCGAGGGCCGGCGGGACGCATACGTTC
>JAEXLC010000298.1 GCA_023445495.1 Pseudomonadota bacterium
GGGCGGCGCCGCGGCGCGCGCGCGGGGCGGGGGCCGCCGCAAAGCGGCGTTATCACCGCGCAATCACATGCCGATCGATCGCCTCGAAATACTCGGCCTCCGAAATCCGATGCTCCACCAGCGCGATCATCAGCTCGGCCAGCGCGACATCATCCGGATCGCGAAACGTGTACCCATTGATCCACAAGAACCGGAACAGCGCGGCATGCGCCGTCCGCTTGTTGCCCTGCCGGAAACAATGGTTCTGCGCCACGCCGGCAGCCAGCGCGCAGCCGAGCCGCACCACGTCTTCGTCATGCTCATAGAGAAGGACATGCCGGGGCCGATGCACCGCGCTTTCGAGCAGCCCCGGCTCGGCCAAGCCAAAGGGCTCGCCGGTCAACCCGACCGCGAGCCGATTGAACTCGACCAATTCATCAACCTCGACCCAGGCGGGCTCGCTCATTCGGCGAGCTTGGCCATCACCTTGGGATAGAGTTCCTCGGCCTGCTTCACGGCCGCAGCCGGATCGAACTTCTCGCCCGTGGGCCGCACCTTGCGAACAGGGCGGTCATTGGCCTTGCGGAGCGCAACCATCATTTCCTCCTGTTTCGTCCGTGGAGAATATCGGTGTTGTCGCAAGGTTAGTCAACGTGAGGCCAGCCCTCAGCGGAGCCAGACTCAATTTTGACTCTTTTTCGATTCATTCGCCACTGAAGTTAACGAGGAAAATCAAAATGACGCGTGTACACACCATCGGGTATGAGGGCGCATCCATTGATGATTTCATCGCCACACTTCAACTGGCGGGCGTCAAACACCTGGCCGATGTCCGAGAACTTCCCCAATCGAGGCGCCCGGGTTTCTCGAAGAACAAGCTCGCCGAAAGATTGGCGCTAGAGGGGATTACCTATACACATTTTAAGGCACTCGGCGATCCGAAGCCAGGTCGTGACGCAGCCCGTAGCGGTGAAATGCATAAATTTAGAACGATTTATGATTCTCATCTAAATCGACCGGAGGGAAGAATTGCGCTCAATGAATTGGCAGAAGCGGTAAAATCCAGTTCCACAGCCCTAATGTGCTATGAGCGCAATCCACAAGATTGCCACCGCAACATCATTGCAGCCTGCTTACAGGCTGATTACGCTGTCGAGATTAACCATCTCGGAGTGGTGAATGGCGCTGGAACTCAGTACCGCCCTATCGCGGCAGCAGCCTGAAGGCAGCTTGGAGCTAGTCAACGACGAAGCCATTATTGTCGTAAAGGCAGCCCCTAGGCACAGCCAGACATACGGCGAGACCGTCTGTTGCGCGGCGCTAGATCGAGATGGCCATTGGGTCCGATTATATCCAGTTTCTTTTCGGCAACTTGAGGATGCCCAGCGCTTCGGCCGCTGGGATGTCGTACGATATCGTTGGTCGAAACCCAAAGCATCAAAAGACACGCGGACAGAATCTCGCCGCGTTGACCCGCAATCGATAGAGATAATCAAGCAATTGCGGCAATCCGACCGCAACCCCTTGCTCTCTCGCTGCGCAGTCTCAAGCTTACAGAAAGAGCGAGAAGAGAACCGCAGCTTGGCCCTGCTCCGAGTAGAGATTTTGGACTTCTGGTACGAATCTCAGCCACTGGCCGAAATCCAGAAGCGAGAGGCCGCACTGGACAATCTGCGAAGGCAAAATGATCTTTTTGCGCCTGCGGCTCTCATTCCAAGTCGGACGTGTCCGTACCTTTTCAAATATCGATATCGCGACGAAGACGACATTCACGTCGGCACCTGCCAAGATTGGGAAACTGAGCAGACCTTTTTTGCGAGGCTGAGGGATCAGGAATCCGAACAGGCGGCCTTGGACTGGATGCTCCATAAATTTGGAGACGAGTATCCGCGGCGTGGAATGGCTCTTGCGATGGGAACTCATCGCTACCGTGCAGATCAGTGGCTCATCAACGGCGTCATACGCCTCAATGAGGAACCACAACTCTCACTGCTCTGAAACGAGGCACCTCCCCTTCCCCCCGCCCCCTCCCCGTGCTAGCGGCACCCGCGAATCTTCGCATTCGCAGCACTCCGGTGCGCCCGCGCGGCTCTATAAAGGTGCCACGTCCCCCGAGCGCCCGGCCGGACAAAAGAAAGGACCCCGCGCCTCATGACCGCGATCGGCAACGATACCCTCGGCACCCGCGACACGCTCACTGTCGGCACCGCCAGCTATGACTTCTTCTCGCTGCCCAAGGCCGCGAAGAAGCTCGGCGATATCAGCCGCCTGCCCTTCTCGATGAAGGTGCTGCTCGAGAACATGCTGCGCTTCGAGGACGGCGTCACCGTCACCAAGGACGATGCCCAGGCGATCGTCGACTGGCAGAAGGACGCGCGTTCGAACCGCGAGATCCAGTATCGTCCGGCCCGCGTGCTGATGCAGGACTTCACTGGCGTGCCCTGCGTGGTCGATCTCGCCGCGATGCGCGATGCGATCACCAAGCTCGGCGGCGACGCGCAGAAGATCAATCCGCAGGTCCCCGTCCACCTCGTCATCGATCACTCGGTGATGGTCGACGAGTTCGGCACGCCCAAGGCGTTCGAGGATAACGTTGCCCTCGAGTACGAGCGCAATGCGGAGCGTTACGAGTTCCTCAAGTGGGGCTCGAAGGCGCTCGACAATTTCTCGGTGGTTCCGCCGGGCACCGGCATCTGCCACCAGGTGAACCTCGAATATATCTCGCAGTCGATCTGGTCGTCCAAGACCGCCGACGGCGCCGTGATCGCCTATCCGGATACGCTGGTCGGCACCGACAGCCACACCACGATGGTCAACGGCCTCGGCGTGCTCGGCTGGGGCGTCGGCGGCATCGAGGCAGAGGCCGCGATGCTCGGCCAGCCGGTGTCGATGCTCATCCCGGAAGTCGTCGGCTTCAAGCTGACCGGCAAGCTCGGCGAGGGCATCACCGCGACCGACCTGGTGCTGACCGTCACCCAGATGCTGCGCGCCAAGGGCGTGGTGGGCCGCTTCGTCGAGTTCTACGGCCCGGGCCTGCACGCGATGACGCTGGCGGACCGCGCGACGATCGCCAACATGGCGCCCGAGTACGGCGCGACCTGCGGCTTCTTCCCGATCGACGACAAGACGCTCGATTACATGCGCCTCACCGGCCGTCCGGACGAGACCGTTGCGCTCGTGGAAGCCTATGCCAAGGCGCAGGGCTTCTGGCACTCGGTCGATGGTCCGGAGCCGATCTTCACCGACACGCTCGAACTCGACATGTCGACGGTGCGCCCGTCGCTCGCCGGCCCGAAGCGCCCGCAGGACCGCGTCAGCCTCGACAGCGTCGACGAAGTGTTCAACGGCGACCTGACCAAGGTCTACAAGAAGGATCATGCCGAGCGCGCCGAAGTGGCGGGCACCGATCACGGCATCCGCGACGGCGACGTGGTGATCGCCGCGATCACCTCGTGCACCAACACCTCGAACCCCTCGGTGCTGATCGCGGCCGGCCTCGTCGCCCGCAAGGCGCGTGCGCTGGGCCTCACCCGCAAGCCGTGGGTGAAGACCTCGCTGGCGCCGGGCTCGCAGGTGGTGACCGACTATCTCAACAAGGCCGGCCTCAGCGAGGACCTCGACGCGATCGGGTTCAATCTGGTCGGTTATGGCTGCACGACCTGCATCGGCAATTCGGGCCCGCTCGCCGAGCCGATCTCGGCCGCGATCAACGGCAACGACATCGTCGCCGCCTCGGTGCTGTCGGGCAACCGCAACTTCGAGGGCCGCGTCTCGCCGGACGTGCGCGCCAACTTCCTCGCCTCGCCGCCGCTGGTGGTCGCCTATGCGCTCAAGGGCACGGTGACCGAGGACATGTACGAGACGCCGATCGGCCAGGGCTCGGACGGCACGGACGTGTTCCTCAAGGACATCTGGCCGACCAACGAGGAAGTCGCCGGGCTGATCAATGCAAACATCGACGATGCGATGTTCCGCTCGCGCTACGGCAACGTCTATCTGGGCGACACGCACTGGCAAAAGATCGACGTCACCGGCTCGGACACCTACAACTGGCCGACCAGCTCGACCTACATCCACAATCCGCCCTATTTCGAGGGCCTTACGATGACCCCGGCGCCGGTCACCGACATCATCGAGGCGAAGCCGCTGGCGATCCTCGGCGACTCGATCACCACCGACCACATCAGCCCCGCCGGCTCGATCAAGGCCGACAGCCCCGCAGGCACGTTCCTGCAGGAGCACCAGGTCGCGAAGAAGGACTTCAACAGCTACGGCGCGCGCCGCGGTAATGACGAAGTCATGGTGCGCGGCACGTTCGCCAATATCCGCATCAAGAACGAGATGGTCCCGGGCATCGAGGGCGGCATGACGCGCTATGGCGGTCAGGTCATGCCGATCTACGACGCCGCCGTACGCCACAAGGCCGACGGCACCCCGCTCGTCATCGTCGCTGGCAAGGAATATGGCACCGGCTCGTCGCGCGACTGGGCGGCCAAGGGCACCAACCTGCTCGGCGTCCGCGCCGTCATCACCGAGAGCTTCGAGCGCATCCACCGCTCGAACCTCGTCGGCATGGGCATCCTGCCGCTGCAGTTCGCCGAGGGCGTGACCCGCGAGACGCTGAAGCTCAAGGGCAGCGACACCTTCACGATCAAGAACGTCGCAGGCCTGCGCCCGCGTCAGGACGTGGAAGTCGAACTCACCCGCGAGGACGGCACCAAGGAAACCTTCCTCACCCGTTGCCGGATCGATACCGTCAACGAGCTGGAATATTTCCTCAACGGCGGCATCCTCCAGTACGTGCTGCGCAAGCTCGCCGCCTGATAGGCCGAGCCAGGAAAAATCGAGGGAGGGCGGCAACGCCCTCCCTTTTTTTGTGCCCAGTCGCGCCGGCCAGGCAGCGAGCGCTCCAGGCCACGCGGGTGTGGCATTTCGGAAACACGCAGCCGGAAACGGCCCGGCAACAATCCCTTCGGGCGCGGAGATGCTTTACACAAGTAAAACACTCTCCCATCCTCTCCTCCGCTTCGCCGTTGCTGCAGGGACGCCGGCGAGGAAGTGCGGGGGGTCTCCGGTCTGCCCAGAGCAGAGCCGGGGAGATTGAGGACAAATACATGAAGACGACCAACGCACGGCTGCGCGCAAGCGCGGCCCTGTCCGCCGTTGCGCTGGCGGGCTCGCTCCTTGCTGCGCCCGCCTCCGCCCAGGACGCTCCCGCCACCCCGGAAACCACCACAACGCAAACGGACAGCCCGTCCAACGACGGCGCCATCGTGGTCACCGGCTCGATCTTCCGCCAGTCGGATACCCACACCGCATCGCCGGTGACGGTCATCACCGCCGAGAATCTCGAGCGCGCCGGCATCACCAACGTGACCGACGCGATCCGCTCCGCTTCCGCCGACGGTGCCGGCTCGATCGGCAACGGCTTCACCAGCGGCTTCTCCGCCGGCGGCGCCGCGGTCTCGCTGCGCAACCTCGGCGTTTCGTCCACGCTGATCCTGGTCGACGGCCTGCGCTCGACCAATTTCCCGCTGAGCGACGACGGCCACAACTCCTATGTCGATCTCAACAGCATCCCGCTGGTCAACGTCCAGCAGGTGCAGGTCCTCAAGGACGGCGCATCGTCCCTCTACGGCGCGGATGCGATCGGCGGCGTGGTCAACATCATCACCCGCAAGCAGATGACCGGCCTCGAGGCCACGGTAGAGGGCGGCACGACCGAGAAGGGCGACGGTTCGAAATATCGCGCGAAGCTGCTCTTCGGCTTCGGCGACTATGATACGCAAGGCTTCAACATCTATGTCGGCGGCGACTATGAATATGGCGGTCGCATTTCGGCCGACTCGCGCGGTTTCCCCTTCAACACGCTCGATCTGCGCGGCGTCGGCGGCAACGACACCAACCGCGCCGACGACACGCTGGGAACGCCGACGACCGACGCGGTCGTGACGCGCACGACCCAGAGCGATCTCAACAATCCGCTCGCGGGCTCGGTGACGAACGCAACGTCGCCGGCGATCTACACCTCGCTCACGCCGCTCGCGAATTGCGCCTATGGCACCTATTCGGAGAACGGAACGCGCGTCGGAACCGCCTGCAAGCACGATCTCACCAGGGAATATGGGCAGATCACGCCGCAGCAGCAGCGCTATGACGCCGTCGCGCGGGTGAGCTATCGCATCGGCGACACTATCGAGGGCTATGCTGCGGCCAGCTATGCCAACAGCCAGGTCGACCTCATCAACACCCCGCGTACGATCCGCCAGACTCAGGCATTCGGCGGCTCGCCTTCGACCTCAACCACCAATCCGGGCATCGTGCTGCCGGTCTATATCTGCTCCTCGGGCGTCAACTGCGCGACCGCCGCGGATCGCCAGCTCAACCCGAACAACCCCTATGCGGCAGCCTATGCCGCCAACCCGAGCCAGGGCGCCGCGCGCATCTATTATCTGTTCGGCGACATCCCTGCGGGCAGCAAGCGCACCAACGAAGTGTTCCGCTTCACCGGCGGCCTGCACGGCACCGTCGGCGACAGCTGGGACTGGAATGTCGAGGCGGGCTATTCGCACGCCCGGCTCAACTTCACCCAATATGGCTGGGCCAATCTCAACGGCCTGGTGAAGGCGATCAACACGGGCGCCTATAACTTCGTCAATCCGAGCCTCAACTCCCAGGCGGTTCGCGACCTGGTGGCACCGGCGATCACCGCGATCTCCTATTCGAGCGAGCTGACGGTGGACGCGTCGCTCAGCCGCAGCCTCTTCACATTGCCGGGCGGCGACCTGAAGTTCGCGGTTGGCGGACAGTATCGCAAGGAGAAGCTGACCAACAACAGCCTGAACCCGAAGCTCGACGTGCCCGGCCTCACCACCGCGCAGGCCTATGGCGACCGTTCGGTATGGGCCGGCTTCTTCGAAATCGACGCGCCGGTGCTCGATATCCTCGATATCAACCTGTCCGGCCGGTACGATCACTATTCGACCGGCATCGGCCGCTTCTCGCCCAAGGCGGGTGTGAAATTCCAGCCGATCAAGCAGATCGCGCTTCGCGGCACCTATTCGGAAGGCTTCCGCGCGCCGACCTTCGCGGAATCGGATGCCCGCAGCTCCTATTCGGGCTTTGTCGGCTACACGCCGGTCGGTGATTTCCTCACCGCGCATGCCGCCAATCCGAGCTACACGGCGGCGTACAGCCTGGGTCGCGGCTATGTCGGCAATCCCGCGATCAAGCCTGAAACCGCGCGCAGCCTCACGCTCGGCGCAATCTTCGAGCCGACTTCGTGGCTGAGCTTCACGGCCGACTATTTCAACGTGAAGAAGTCGAACCTGATCGTCACCGGCCCGAAAACGCCCGAGGCAATCAACGCCTATTACTCCGTCGCCGGCCAGACCTTCGCCAGCGCTGCGGCCGCCGCCGCTGCGGGCTGCGCGAAGGTCGCCGCGGTCGGCACCGGCTATTCGTGCAATGTGATCGACGGTGCCGATCCGTTCGCACCCAATGCACTGCCACGCCTGCTGGTGCTCAACGCGCCCTATGTGAACACGGCCTATTCGATCATTGCGGGCCTCGAGTTCACCGCCGATGCGCGGATCAAGTTCAGCGAGGACTTCCGCTGGGAGAGCCGCATCGACGTGCAGGAGACGCTGAAGTACGATCTCCATCCAGGCAATGGCGGCGCGGTGCAGCGTTACGCCGGCACCGTGGGACCGGAAGATCTGTCATCGGGCGGTGGCACCCCGCGTTGGCGCGGCAACTGGCAGAACACGTTCACTTATAACCAGTTCTCGTTGAGCACGACGACCTATCTCGTCGGCTCCATGAAGGCTGTTGCGGCCGACCAGGCGAGTTCGGGGGCGGATGCCGACATCTCCTGCAGCAAGTCCGCGATCTACAAGCCGACCACCGGCTCGGCCGACTTCTGCCATATCAACAGCTTCATCTATACGGATGTGAACCTGACGGTGAAGGTCAACGACCAGTTCAGCTTCTTCGGCCTGATCGGCAACGTCACGAACGCGCGCGCACCGCTGTTCGCCAACACCGCCTATCCGAGCCAGGTGAACACGCTGACCTCATGGCATGCGCCCGGGCTGATCGGCCGGACGTTCCGGGCAGGCGCGAACTTCAAGTTCTGACCTCCGGCTTTGCCAATCTCCGGGGCGGTACCTTCCGGTACCGCCCCTTTTTATTGCGTCCTCGCAACGCAATCCGATCGCGTTGCAATCGCCCGAAACCCGCATGCGATTCCATGCCGCCAGCACCGGTCCCGCGCCGCTGCCCCCGCGGCGCCAGTGCATGGTGTAGAGAATGAACAAGCTGCATATCGCCCTTATCGCCGCCGCATCGTGCGCAGCCACGCCGGCGCTGGCGCAGGAGGCCGACCAGTTCACCGGTGCCCGGGCCGAAGCGACGATCGGCTTCGACCAGATCCGCTTCGACCTCGCCACTGCCAGCAACGGCCGCGAGAAGCAGGGCGATCTCGGCTATGGGGTGGCGATCGGCTATGATGTCGCGGTCGCGCCCAAGCTGATCGCCGGCGTGGATGTCGGCCTCAATCTCGCCGACACCGGCTATAGCTATGGCGATGCCACCAACGGCGGCGAGTTGCGCAAGCGCCGCGAGATCACGCTCGCCGGCCGGATCGGCACCCCGATCACGCCGAACACGCTGCTCTATGGCAAGCTCGGCTATGCCAATCTCCAGCTCCGCCAGGACGAGACCGTGGCCGGCGTCACCAGCAGCGCGCGAAACAACCTGGACGGCGTGCTGCTCGGTGCCGGCGTCGAGGTGAAGCTGCTCCCCAACGCCTATTGGAAGAGCGAGTACCGCTATACCGACTATGCCCGCGGCGTTGTGAGCAACAACGTCACCACCGGCGTAGGCATCCGCTTCTGAATAAAAAAGGGCGGCCTCCCGAAGGAAGCCGCCCCGTTTCAACGATCTTCAAGCCGCTGTCAGAACTTGAAGGTCGCGCCCGCCCGGAACTGGCGACCGATCAGGCCGGCATAGTGCCAGGTGGTAAGGAAGTTCGGCGCGCTCGCATAGGCCGCCGGAGCGATCGGTGCGCGGGCGTCGAGCAGGTTCTTCACGTTCAGGAAGAAGGTGAAGTCGTCGCTGACGCGGAAGGTCTGGTTCAGGTCAATGTTGATGAAGCTATTGACGTAGCAGAACTTCTCATAGCCCGGCGCCGAGGCCGGCACCTTGTACAGGTTCGCGGAGCACGACGTGGACAGGTTGCCCTGGTCGGTCGAGACTTCCTTGATCCGGCCGACATAATAGGCCGTCGCGCTGATCGTGTAGTTGCCGAAGTCGAGCGTGTTCTGCCAGTTGCCGCGGATGCGCGGCGTACCGTTGCCCGACGACAGGTCGTAGGGACCGAAGCTGCCGGCAAAGCGCTGGATGCCGGCCGCGGTGTCGCGGTCATAGCGCAGCACATAGGTCGCCTCGACGCGGCTGGTGAACTTCACCCCACCGCCGAACGGAGCCGAGAAGGTCGCCGAGAAGTCGAGACCCTCCGTCGTGTCCGAGTTCACGTTCACGAACGGCGCGTTGACGATCAGCACGCGCGGCAGCGCATTCGGGAACAGCGGATCGACGCCGTCGATCAGGTTGCACGAATAGCCTGCACCGACCGCGGCCACTGCGGCGCAGCCCGCCGCCGACGCCGCGGCTGCCGACGGATAGCTGTTGCCGGCAACCGAGTAATAGGCGTTGATCGCGGCCCCGGCGAGCGGACCGTTCGCCACCAGGTTGGTCTTCTTCACATTGTAATAGTCGACCGTGGCGCTGAACCACTTCGCCGGCTGGAAGATCACGCCGGCGGTGAAGCTGCGCGACTTTTCAGGCTCGAGGTTCGGGTTGCCGGCGAAACCGCGGCCCACCGAATACTGGAAGTTGTACGGGTTGCCGCCGTTGACGCACGAGCCGGAGCTGTTGCTGCCGCCATGCTGCGCGCAGAACGCGCCCGGCGGCGTGATCGTCACGAAGCCGGCATATTGGCTGCGGGGACCGGCCTCGGCGAAGGTCGGAGCGCGGAAGCCCTGCGAGTAGGTACCGCGGATCGCGAATTCCTTGATCGGCGCGAACTTGATGCCGATCTTGGGCGAGAAGCGGCCATAGCCTTCCGAATAATGGTCGTAGCGGCCGGACAGGTTGATATCGAGCGAGTCCAGGATCGGCGCATCGAGCTCGGCGAAGGCGGCATACACGGTATGCGAGCCGAAAGCCGAGGAGGTGGTCAGGCCATAGGTATCGAGCGCGGCGTTCTGGTTGTTGTTCTCCAGCGTCTCATGCCGCACCTGGCCACCCACGGCGAGCTGCAACGGTCCGCCCGGCAGCTGCGCCAGCTCGCCGGTGAGCGAGACGTCGGCCGAGTACATTTCCGAATAGGACGGCGTGGTCTTGTCCGGCGCCAGGAAGCTGCGAACGGCCTGGGTATTCTGGCTCGGATTGACGAAGTTGTACGCGCCCGTGTTGATCACCTGGCGCAGCGCGGCGATGTTGATCAGGCCGTGCTGGGTGATCTCCAGATTGTCGCGGGCATAGACGCCCTCGACCCGCCAGCGCCAGCTGTCGTTGGCCAGGCTGCCATTGAGGCCCGCGGTGAAGCGGTACACATCGTTGGTACGCTCGCTGCCGCCCGGGATGTCGCCGAACAGATAATAGATGCGAGCGGCGTTGGCGGCCGCGATCGCCGGCGTTGCCGCCGCGTTGGTGGCATAGGGGTTGTTCGGATTCAGGCGCCGATCCGTCGCCGTGGCGCAGTTCGTGCCCGCCGAGCAGACGAAGTACGGGAGGACAACGCCCGGATTGCTCGTCGCGACGAGCGGGCTGCCGCCGAACGGCTGGGTCTGACGGATGGCCGACGGGAAGGCGCTGGTGATCGAGACATAGCTGCGGCTGAAGCTGCCGGTGACATAGCCTTCGATATTGTCGCTCAGCCGGACGCTCAGGCGGCCGTTGACCGAATAGCGCTCCTGCAGAGGCTGGATCTGGCGATACAGGTCGGTGAGATCGTACGGGCAGCCGACGCCGCGGGCCGCGCCGGTGGTGACACTGTAGGTCGGCCGCGCGCAATTGCCGATGCCCAGCGCGGTGTAGGTCGCATAGGTCTGGCCGGGATCGTTGGTGACGGCAGTGCCGCCGCTCAGCGGGTTGTTGAGATCGCTCTGCGTCGTGCGCACGACATAGGCAGTCGGCGTGTTGACGGTGAGACCGCTGTCGGCGGTGTTGTTGTCGTTGCCGCCGATCGCAGTCAGATCCTGCGTGTTGTACGGGAAGCCGCGGTCATGATTGCTGACGCGATCGTCGCGCTGATATTCCCCGTTGAGGTAGAAGTTGAAGCCCGACTTCTCATAGTCGCCAAAGCCCACCGTGAGATCGGCGCGAAGATGGCCGGCGTCTCCGCGCCCGGCCACGCCGCCCTCGACGGTGCCCGCGACGCCGTTGAACTGCTTCTTCAGGATGATGTTGACCACGCCGCCGATCGCGTCCGCGCCATAGGTCGAGGACGCGCCGTCCTTCAGCACTTCGACGCGGTCGACCAGGCTGAACGGAAGCGAGTTCAAGTCGACATAGGCGTTGTGGCCGTCATCGTTGATCGGGAAGTTGGTCGAGCGCAGGCCGTCGACAAGAACGAGCGTCGACGAGACGCCCAGGCCGCGCAGCGACACGGCGGAGCCGCCCGCCGAGAAGCCGGTCTGGAAGCCGGTGCCGATCGAGCCGGCGCTGTCCGCCGAGATCGAGCGGATGGCGTCGCTCATCGTGGTGATGCCCGCCTTGGCCAGCGAGTCCGAGGTCAGCACGGTAACCGGCGACGGCGTCTCGGTGTCGGTGCGGCGGAGCAGCGAGCCGGTGACGACGATCGAATCGCCTTCGTCGGCTGCGGCAGGCTTGTCCTGCGGCGTCGTGCTCGTCTGCGCATAGGCAGGCGTCGCGATCATGCCGAGCGCCAGCGCCACAGGCGCTGCGCTGCGGGCAAGACGGTGCAACTTCGTCTTGTTGTACAGCATGTTTGTTTACCCTTCGCTCTCCCGGATCGTGCCCGGAATGTTTCTGAGCGGGCTTCCTCCCAAGAGGCCCCTCTTTGAGCAGGGTGTTTCACTCCGCTTCGGTTGTAAAGAAGCAGAAACATATTCGGTAATATCACGAAACATTTCGTGCGCGAGTGTGCCGCAAAGGCAACACAGCGGCAGGCGAAGCC
>JAEXLC010000301.1 GCA_023445495.1 Pseudomonadota bacterium
TTCTAAACCAGCTCTGGATACGCAGTGCTTGGGGGGGACCTTGTATGGGTCCCGTGTATGCGTTCGTGTCTTGCGTTCCCTGCCCTTCTGGCTGCCGCGCTGTGCGCCGCGATGCCTGCCGGCGCGCAATCGCTTCTCGAATATGTCGGTGAGTGCGTGCCCTTTGCGCGCCAGGCCTCGGGCATCCAGATCTATGGCGATGCCTGGACCTGGTGGGATCAGGCCAAGGGTCGCTACCAGCGTGGTCAGGTGCCCAAGGTCGGCGCCGTCCTCGCCTTCTCCAAAAGTCCCCAGCTTCGCCTCGGCCATGTCGCGGTGGTCAGCCGCATCGTCGAGAAGCGCGTGCTGATGATTACCCATGCCAACTGGTCGCGCTTCGATGGCGAGCGCGGCCATGCCGAGCAGGACGTGACCTTGTTCGACGTCTCCGAGCGCGGCGACTGGAGCCTAGTCAAGGTCTGGTACCGCGATCGCAAGGGGTTGGGCAGCTCGATCTACCCGGCGCACGGCTTCATCTACGGCACGCCCGATCGCGACGCCCCGGCGGGCGTCCGCAAGGCCCGCCCCTCGACCGAGCTGACCTCGCGCCAGCCCGATTATGTCGGCTCGCTGATCGACGCCTACGCCCGCTAAGGCCACTGGACGCTGCCGGGCGTCCGGCCCTAGAACAAGGCCATGTTCCTCTCCTTCCTCGACGAGCTGCGCGCCGCGGGCATCCCCGCCAGCCTGAAGGAACATCTGATCCTGCTCGAAGCGCTCGACCGCGACGTGATCGAGCAGACGCCCGAGGCCTTCTACTATCTCGCCCGTGCCACCTTCGTGAAGGACGAGGGGCTGCTCGACCGGTTCGACCAGGTCTTCGCCAAGGTCTTCAAGGGGATCGCCACCAGCTATGGCGTCGCGCCCGCCGAGATCCCCGAGGAATGGCTGCGCGCGATCGCCGAGAAATATCTCAGCCCCGAGGAGATGGCGAAGATCCAGTCGCTCGGTTCCTGGGAAGAGATCATGGAGACGCTCAAGAAGCGGCTCGAGGAGCAGCAGGAGCGCCACCAGGGCGGCAGCAAGTGGATCGGCACCGGCGGCACCTCGCCCTATGGCAACGGCGGCTACAACCCCGAGGGCGTCCGTATCGGCGGCGAGGGCAAGCACAAGCGCGCGATCAAGGTGTGGGACCAGCGCGAGTTCCGCAATCTCGACAGCACCCGCGAGCTCGGCACCCGCAACATCAAGGTTGCGCTGCGCCGCCTGCGCCGCTTCGCCCGCGAAGGCGCCGCCGACGAGCTCGACATCGACGCGACGATCGAAGGCACCGCCAAGCAGGGCTGGCTCGACGTCCGCATGCGCCCGGAGCGGCACAATGCGGTCAAGCTGCTGCTGTTCCTCGATGTCGGCGGTTCGATGGATCCGTTCATCAAGCTGTGCGAGGAGCTGTTCTCGGCGGCGACCAGCGAGTTCAAGAACCTCGAATTCTTCTACTTCCACAACTGCCTGTACGAGGGTGTGTGGAAGGACAATCGCCGCCGCTTCCAGGAGCGCACGCCGACCTGGGACATCCTCCACAAATACGGCCATGACTATAAGGTGATCTTCGTCGGCGACGCGTCGATGAGCGCGTACGAGATCACCCATCCCGGCGGCTCGGTCGAGCATTTCAACGAGGAAGCGGGTGCCGCCTGGATGCAGCGCGCGCTCAATACCTATCCGGCGGCGGTGTGGATCAACCCGATCCCGCGCGAGCAATGGGGCTATACCCAGTCGGTGAAGATCCTCCGCGAGCTGATGAGCGACCGCATGTACCCGCTGACCCTGGGCGGCCTCGATGAAGCGATGCGCGAGCTCAGCCGCAAGCGCTAGGGCTTGCCTGACGGCGCCTCTGCCCTGGTATTGCGGATGATGCGCCGGGCAACCTCGCCCTTTTGCTTGATCGCGTTGATATCGGGGCGGCTGTTGTAGAGTCCCTGCAGGAACCCCTGGTCGAGCGCGGTCAGCTCAGGATCCGTAAAGGTCGAATCCTTGTCGAACAGCGTGATGATTGAATCGACATTCTCACCGTCCCTGGGCGGCCGCGCCCCGGCAAGCGTGCGCATCGCGACATAGTCGGCAATCTGCACAACCGACTTGCCGACTACTGCCCTGTCATCGATCACCACGATCGACTTTACGGTCACCTGCGTTGTTGGCATGGTGATCCGCGATGCGCTGATCACGTTGATATATTTTACGCCGTCATCATCGCTATCGGCCGCATTCCCCAGCTCATCGCGTGTTTCGATGGTACTCCAGGCATGTACCGGGCCTTCGCGCAGGGCCTTGCGCAGATTGATCGTTTTGAGGTTGCCGAAGAAGCCGGGGAAGCTCTTGCGCAGCGCCTTGACGAAATCGTCGGCATCATGCGCGATCATCAGCGCAATATTGGGGCGGCAGCCCGGCTGCCCGACCGGGGCACCGGCGTCGAGCGCCACCGCCCGCAATCGTCCCTCGATCGCCTTTGAAGCATCCGGCCCCAGCCCGGCGACAATCGGGCAGATCGGCTCTGCAAACCGCGCGAGCTGGCCATCCACGCTTGAGCTGATCTGCCGCACAAAGCGCTTCGCTTCCCTGGGCGGCACTTCCCGGGCGCCGACCACGACGATGTCGCTGTCGTCCTTGGGCTTTTCCTGTGCCGGCCTGTCCTGGGCAAGGGCGGGACCGGCGAGCAGGGCTAACGAGAGCAAGGCCGTCCGCATCAATGCTGTTTCCCGCCAACCATGGTCCTGGAGATACGATAGGCCTGATCCGATCCCTGCTCATATGGATTTCGCATCCGGTAGAGCCCGGCCAGCAACCCGATGTCCATGTCGGTGATCTCGGCGGGCGGCGGCGCGACATTAGGATCGAACAGCGACAGGATCGAGGCGGAGGCGATCGACCCCTTGGCGGGCGGGCGAGCGCCCACCAGCGTGCGCATCACCACATAGTCGCCAAGCTGGCGCACCGATTTGCCGAGCGCGACATGGCGGTCCATCACCACCACGGCATTGATCGTCACCGCTTGGGTCTCGCCCTCCATCACCGGCGGATAATCGGGATCGTCATTGCCGGTGGAGAGATGCCCCACCTCGTCGCGGGTCACCACCAGGCGCCAGGCATGGATTGGCCCCGCCGCAAAGGCATCGCGCAGGGCATTGTCGTCCAGGTTGGTGAAGGCGGCATTGCCCTGCTTGCGCATCGTCTCGAGCAGCGAATCGGCATTGTCGGCGAAGACGATCATCAGGTTCGGCTCGCACTTGTCCTTGCCCATGCGGACCGACGCCGCCGCGCCGACGATGCGCACCCGGTCCTCGATCGCGTCCTTGAACCGTGCCGGCAGGCCCAGCACCAGCGGGCAGACGGGATCGACGAAGCGCGCGAGCTGCCCGTCATCGGTATCGAGCACCTGGCGGATATAGCGCTGCGCCTTCTTGATCGGCGGCTGCGCCTTGCCGGTGACGACGATGCCCCCGTCCCTGGCGCCACTGGCATCCTGGGCGTGTGCAACCGGCACGAAGGCGAAGGCGGAAAGCAGGACAAGCGAATTCAGGCAGCAGCGCATGCGCATAACGATCGATCCCCTCACATTCTTCGGGACCCCGCATGCGCCGCCTTCTTGGAGTCGGTCGACAGCCCGATGGAAACCAAGGCGTATCGCGCCCCGCCGCCGCTGTCCATCGAGCGCGGCCGCGATACCGCTAGCTGCGCCTAGTTGGGCTTCTTCCCCGTCGCGGCCTTATCGCGGTCCCGAAGGATCTGGTCCGCGATCGTGCCGATCTGGCTCCCGCTCCTGCCATTCGCCTGCATCTCGTAAATGCCCTTGAGGAAGCTGCGGTCCACGTCGGTCAGGCCTTCCGGCGCCTCCCCATCGGGATCGAAGAGCGACAATATCGTGTCGAGCCTGGTGCTCGCCTTGGGCGGCCGCGCCCCGGCCAGCGTGCGCATCGCGACATAGTCGGCGATCTGGCCCACCGACTTGTTGTCGACCGCATTGGCATCGAGCACCACCACCGCGCCAAAGGTCGCCTGCTGGGTCGAAAGCGAAATGCGCGAAGGCTGGGCAACGCCGTTGAAGCTGCGCGGCCCATCGCTCTCGAGCGCGCGGCGACCGTCCTGGTCGAGCTCCTCGGCTACCCGCCAGGCGCGCACGGGCCCCTCGTCGAGCGCCGTGCGCTTGTCGTCATAGGCAAGGTCGTCGAAGAAGCCGTGATATTTCTGGCGCAGCTCGGCGATGAACTTGCTGGCATCCGCCGCAACGATCACGAAGATGTTCGGATTGCATTTCTCGTCGCGATCGACCCGCGCGCCCGCTTCTGTGGAAACCTCCAGAAACCGCTTGGCGACGGCCTTGGCATAGGCCGGCGGAAGCCCGAGCACGACCGGGCAGACCGGATCCTCGAAGCGCGAGAGCTGTTCCTTGGTCGTGGTCATGACCTGCCGGACAAAGGTCCGCGTTTCCTTGCGGGGGCCTTGCTTGCGCCCCTCGACGACGATCCCGGAATTACGGCCCTCGGCAGGCGCCTCCTGCGCCTGGGCAGGCATCGCCGCCAACCCCGCCAGCGCGAGAGTCAGCCCCGTAACCATCTTGTGCATCGGTCGATTCCCCAAATTTCGCCGGAGCTTCGCCGGGGAAGCGGCGAAAGTCCACGGGGCAGTGAGACCGAATTTGCAGGAATCAGAGGCGGTCGACTGCCCGGTGCAGGCGGCGAAGGATCGCGCCATCATTCGCCTGTCCATTGGCCGCTTCGCTGGCCAGCGCCATCAGCCGGATCGCACCGAAGCTGGCGGACAGGCCCTTGAGCCGCAGGGCCGCCGCCGCCCAGCCATCCGGATTGTCGGCGGACTTCATCGCTTCGAGGCAGCGCTGCACTCCGTCGAGAAACGCCTCGCGCAGTTCGGCGATCAGTGCGGGCTCGTCGCCCACCGCCGCCGCCAGAGTCGCATCGATTGCACCGGGATCATACGCCATGGTTCAGCGTCATAGCCGAACGAGCGTTAACGCCCCGTTTCCTTGTCGCTGTTGGACCCACACCGAAATGTGGTAAATGCGCGTCATGATTGGGGGAAAACCTGCCGAACCGCTGCCCGCGCACAATGACGCGGAAGAGCTGGTGCTGTCCGAAACCACCGCCGCGGAACCCGCGCCGGAGGAGCCCGAAGCCTGGTATGAGGCTGCGGAAGAAGAGGACACGCCCCGTCGCACCGGCTGGGTGCTGCCCGCGCTTGCGATCCTCGCCGTGCTCGGCTGGCTCGGTGCGATGGGCTGGCTGCTCCGCGGCGCCTTTGCCGCGCCGATGGCTCCGGTTGCCCTTGTCCAGCTGATCGCCGCGCTGTGCGTGCCCCCTGCCCTGATCGGCATCCTCTATCTGCTGGCGCTGCGCACGAGCCGCGCCGAGGCCCAGCGCTTCGGCGTCACCGCCCGGGCGATGCGCGCCGAGGCCGCGAGCCTGGAGCGGGTGGTCGCCACGCTCTCGCGCAAGATCGAGGAGAACCGCGCCGCGCTTGCCGAGCAGACCAACATCCTGATCGCGATGGGCGAGCGCGCCAGCGAGAAGCTGGAAAGCGCCGCCGGCAGCGCCGCCCAGCATGCCCGCTCGATCGACGCCAGCACGCGCCATTTCGGCGAAGCGACCGCCGATGCCGAGCACCGCGTGGCCGTCATCCTCTCCTCGCTGCCCAAGGCGCATGAGGAAATGCGCGGCCTGTCCGACCGGGTCGATGCCGCCGGGCTGCTCGCCAGCGAGCGCGCCGCCGCGCTCGACACCCAGCTCTCCGCGCTCGCCGAGCGGGGCCGCGAGGCCGACCAGATCGCCGGCGGCGCCGCCGACCGGCTCGCCGCGCACATCGCCCGCATGGAAGCGACCAGCGAGACCGCCAGCGCCCGGCTTGAGCAGGTCACCGGCGAGATGTCGGTCCAGGTCGATGCCGTGCTCGATCGCGCCGCCAATGCCGTGGACGAGGCACGCAAGGGCATCGCCACCCAGGGCGAGGCGATCCTCGCCATGCTCTCCGCCAACCAGGCCGCGCTCGATCGTGCGGGCCGCGACAGCGCCGAGGCGATGGGCGCACGCATGGCCTCGATCGAGGAAGCGATCGGCCGCATCGGCAACCGGCTCTCCGAGGAACAGGGCCGCGGCGACCAGCTGTTCGAAGGGCTGGCGAGCGGCGTCGACCGGCTCGACCGTGCGATGGACGACCTGCATGTCGCCGGCACCGAACGCACCCGCAACCTTGCCGCCTCGATGAGCGCGCTCCACGGCTCGGTCGAGGCGATGACGATCGCCCTCACCGTCGGCGACGAGACCGCGCAGAAGGTGATCGGCACCTCCGAGGAACTGCTCACCGCGCTCGACGCTTCCGCCCGCGAGATCGACGAGACCCTGCCCGAGGCACTGGCCCGCCTCGACGCCCGCATCCTGGCGAGCCGCCAGGTCGTCGCCGCCTCCAAGCCCGAGCTGCTTGCGCTGGTCACCGCCGCCGAGAGCACCCACGACGCGATCGAGGCGATTGCCGACGTGGTCAGCCAGCAGCGCGATACGCTTGCCAAGACCCAGGCCTCGCTGCTCGAGACGCTGTCGACCGGCGGCGAGCAGGCCGAGCAGCTGAGCGCGATCGTCGACGAGACCATCGCCACCACCCGCCGCTTCGCCGAGAGCGCCGCGCCGCAGCTGGTCGATGCGCTGCTCAGCGTCCGCGAGACGTCGAGCGCCGCTGCCGGCCATGCCCGCGAGACCCTGTCCGCGATCGTGCCGCATGCCGAGCGCGCCATCGAGGAAGCTGCGGGCGATGCGCTGCGCCGCGCAGTCGACACCTCGATCCGCCGCCAGCTCGCCGATCTTGCCGAGACGACCGAGGCCGCCGTGGTCGCCGCCACCCGCGCATCGGAGCGCCTGACCCAGCAGATGGTCGCGCTCGCCGACACCACCGCCCAGGTCGAGGCGCGCATCGCCGAGGGCCGCAAGGAGCGCGAGGAGTCGGACAGCGACAATTTCGCTCGCCGCGTCTCGCTGCTGATCGAAGCGCTCAATTCGGCTTCGATCGACATCACCAAGGCCTTCTCGGCCGATGTCACCGACAGCGCCTGGTCCGCCTATCTCAAGGGCGATCGCGGCGTCTTTACCCGGCGTGCGGTACGCCTGCTCGATCCGTCGGACACCCGCGAGATCCACCGGCTCTACGAGGACGACGAGGGCTTCCGCGACAACGTCAATCGCTACATCCATGATTTCGAAGCGATGCTCCGCCAGATCCTGGCGCTGCGCGATGGCTCCTCGATGAGCGTGACGCTGCTCTCGTCGGACATGGGCAAGCTCTATGTCGCGCTGGCCCAGGCGATCGAACGCCTGCGGACCTGAAGCCAATTGCCGTCATCCTGGCGAAAGCCGGGATGACGTGCGGGCCGCAATGCAGGCTTGGTTTCCCTGAAGTTTGGCGCGCTGAACGCCGCCGCGCGGCAAGAAGGCCTAGGACGCCTTTTCCGGATGCATATGCGCCCACCAGTCGAGCATCTCGGTGGTCACCCAGCCATTGACGTAGTTGAGGTAGAAGAGCGCGAACAGGATCGTCGCGACGATCGTGGTGCGCAAGGCGATGCGCTTCGCGTTGAACTCATGCGGCGCGCTCGGCGACTGGCCCGGGACCAGCTCCACACCCGCCTCCTCGCTCGTCTTCACGCCGAAGGGCAGGACGAGGAACACCGAAAAGGCCCAGAACAGGAAATAGATGGCGAGCGCGGACTTCCAGGGCATGGGACAGTGATAGGGGTGGCTGTCCCGAAGCGAAAGCCCTTCATCGTCATACGCCTTCCATCCGTCATCCCGGCGAAAGCCGGGA
>JAEXLC010000310.1 GCA_023445495.1 Pseudomonadota bacterium
TTCCTCCCCCGGCGCCGGGCTGGCGGCCTCGCGCGAAGAAAGGGTTAGCGGAGGGGAGGGGGGAAGGACAGGGGGCGGTACTGAGCGCTGAATTGGAAATGCGCTTTTCCCCGGCAAGGGCCGGGCCCCAGACTCAGCGTGCGCGCGAAGACGCGCTACCGCGCGTGATTTAAGGGGCTGGGCCCCGGCCTTCGCCGGGGAAAGGGATGGCTTCCCCAGCTCGTCCCATCGGGAAGTGTGGCAACGCCGAAACAGAAAAGGCCGGGCGTGATGCCCGGCCTTGTCCAGCCCTGCCCGAACGGGCGGGAGATTTGCGGCGGCCTCAGCCGGCCTTTTCGGCGAGGACCGTCAGGCCCTTCTCGTTCACTTCGGCGAAACCGCCTTCGATGCGGATCGTCTCGGGGGTGGTGGCACCCGCCTTGTAGATCTCGAGATTGCCGTCGCGGATGGTCGACATCAGCGGGGCATGGCCTTCGAGCACGCCGAAATCGCCCTCGGTGCCGGGGACGACGACCATGTGCACTTCCTCCGAGCGGAGGAGCTTTTCGGGGGTCACGAGTTCGAAGTGCAGGCTCATTTTCTTCTTCCTAAGCCCCTCCCCCTCGGGGGAGGGGTTGGGGTGGGGCAGTGCGGCAAGGGCGGGCCTCGGTGAGACATCCCCCACCCCAACCCCTCCCCTGAAGGGGAGGGGCTAGAGGTGAAGTTAAGCCTCTTCGGCCAGCTTCTTGCCCTTGGCGATGGCGTCGTCGATGCCGCCGACCATGTAGAAGGCTGCTTCCGGCAGGTGGTCATATTCGCCGTTCACCACCGCCTTGAACGAGCGGATCGTGTCCTCGATCTGCACGAAGGCGCCGGGGATGCCGGTGAACACTTCGGCGACGTGGAAGGGCTGCGAGAGGAAGCGCTGGATCTTGCGGGCGCGCGAGACGGTCAGCTTATCTTCTTCGCTCAGCTCGTCCATGCCGAGGATGGCGATGATGTCCTGGAGCGACTTGTACTTCTGCAGGATCGACTGGACCGCACGGGCAGTCTCGTAATGCTCCTGGCCGACGACGCGCGGCTCGAGAACGCGGCTGGTCGAGTCCAGCGGATCCACCGCCGGATAGATGCCGAGCTCCGAGATCGCGCGGTTAAGCACGGTCGTCGCGTCGAGGTGGGCGAACGAGGTTGCCGGCGCCGGATCGGTAAGATCGTCCGCGGGGACGTACACGGCCTGCACCGAGGTGATCGAGCCCTTGTTGGTCGAGGTGATGCGCTCCTGCAGCGCGCCCATGTCGGTCGACAGGGTCGGCTGGTAGCCCACCGCCGAAGGAATACGGCCGAGCAGTGCCGACACTTCCGCGCCCGCCTGGGTGAAGCGGAAGATGTTGTCGACGAAGAACAGCACGTCCTGGCCTTCGACGTCGCGGAAATACTCGGCGATCGTCAGGCCCGAGAGCGCGACGCGGGCACGGGCGCCCGGCGGCTCGTTCATCTGGCCATACACCAGCGCGACCTTCGAACCTTCGCTGATCGCGTTGCCGTCGGCGTCCTTGGCGATCACGTTCGCGTCGAGGAACTCGTGATAGAGATCGTTGCCCTCGCGGGTACGCTCGCCCACGCCGGCGAACACCGAGGTGCCGCCATGGCCCTTGGCGATGTTGTTGATCAGTTCCTGGATGAGCACGGTCTTGCCCACGCCGGCGCCGCCGAACAGGCCGATCTTGCCGCCCTTCGCGTAGGGCGCGAGCAGATCGATGACCTTGATGCCGGTGACGAGGATCGCGCTCTCGGTCGACTGGTCGACGAACAGCGGAGCCTCGGCGTGGATCGGCGCGCGCAGGTCGGTCGCGACCGGGCCACGCTCGTCAATCGGCTCGCCGACGACGTTGAGGATGCGGCCGAGCGTCGCCGGGCCGACCGGCACCGAGATCTGCGCGCCGGTGTCGACCACGGTCTGGCCGCGGGTCAGGCCCTCGGTCGCGTCCATGGCGATCGTGCGGACAGTGTTCTCGCCGAGGTGCTGGGCGACCTCGAGGACGAGCTTGTTGCCGTTGTTGTCGGTCTCGAGCGCCGAGAGGATCGCCGGCAGTTCGCCTTCGAAGGCGACGTCGACGACGGCGCCGATCACCTGGCTGATGCGACCAACGCTGTTGGTCGTCGTCGGCGCAGTGGCCGGAGCGTCGGCCTTGGGCTTCGCGGCGCGCGGCTTGCGCGCGGGCTTCTCTGCGGTCGGGGCTGCGGTGGCCATCTTACTTTCCTTGGGTCTGATTGGCGGGGGCACTAGCCCCGACGCGGGTGAAAGTCACGGTGATGTGGCGATCCTTGGCGTTGCCGCCGCCGATCGGGTTGGCATCGACGACGATCGAGACGCCGTGCTGGACGTCCTTCGCCGATTCGCGGCGCTGGAGCGCGCCGTTGATCGTGTCGCCCGGGCCGACTTCGAAGCGCGACAGGAAGCCGAGCACGATGCGACGGACATAGCCGTAGGAATCGCGGGCGCGCTCCTCGGGCTTCTCGTCATGCTTCACGTCGAAGGTGAAGCGGACGGTCTCGATCCTGTCGGCTGCGGGGCCGGTCGCGTCGAAGACGCTCTCGACGGCGATGCCGTTGGGCTTTTCGGGCCAGGTGACCTTGCCGGTGGCGGCATAGCCCTTGCCCGACGCCTTGTAGCCCTCGACCTTGAAGCCGAAGTCGTTGGCGGCGGCGACCACGGCGGCCGGATTGGCGAAGATGCCGTTCCAGCGATCGGCCATCACCTTGTCGCGGTCCGGCGCGCGGTTCTGTGCGGCGGCAGCCTGCTGCTCGTTGAGCGACGGATCATGCGCAGCCCCGCAGCCCGCGAGCGGGGCCGCAGCCACGATCAGCAGGAGGGGAGCCGCGACGCGCATCAGAGGGCTTCGGCGCCCGAGATGATCTCGACCAGCTCGGTGGTGATCGCGGCCTGGCGCTGGCGGTTATACTGGGTGTTCAGACGCTTGATGAGGTCGCCGGCGTTGCGCGTGGCGTTGTCCATCGCGGTCATCTTCGAGCCCTGCTCCGACGCGGCGTTCTCGCGGATCGCGCGGTAGAGCTGGATCGCGACGTTGCGCGGCAGCAGGTCGGCGAGGATCGATTCCTCGTCCGGCTCATAGGTGACGGCGGCGGTGTTGTTGCCCACGCCGTGGTCGCCCTCGCCAGCAGGGATCGCGACGGGCACGATCTGCTGCGCGGTCGGCTCCTGGGTGAGCACCGACTTGAAGTTCGAGTAGAACAGCGTCGCGACATCGAACTCGCCGGCCTCGTAGCGGGCGATGATGTCGTTGGCGAAGGCGCGCGCATCGGCAAAGGTCAGCTTGCCGAGATCGCCCGGCTCGACCGAATGCACGATGTACTTCGGGAACAGGCGGTTGAGCGGCGCGCGGCCCTTGCGGCCGATCGTGTAGATCTTCACCGTCTTGCCCTGCGCGATCAGGCTCTCGGCATGACGGCGGGCGAGGCGGGCGATGTTGGTGTTGAACGCGCCGGCCAGGCCCTTGTCGCTGGTGGCGACGACGAGCAGGTGGACGTCATCCTTGCCGGTGCCGGCGAGCAGCTTGGGCGAGCTCTCGCTCAGCGTCACCTTCGAGGCGAGGCTGGCGACGACGCCCTCGAGGCGCTGGGCATAGGGACGCCCGGCCTCGGCCGCTTCCTGCGCGCGGCGCAGCTTGGCGGCGGCGACCATCTTCATCGCCTTGGTGATCTTCTGGGTCGACTTGACCGAGTTGATCCGGATCTTGAGTGCCTTGAGGCTTGCCATTTAGGTATTCCGAGCAAGGGCCAGACGGCCCGCGAGACCAACGAATGCGACGCCGAGAACGCCTTCGATCCAGCGCATCGCGCTGCTCTGCTTGGCGGCACGGCCCGCGCGGGCAGCGACGAATGCGACACCGGCGAGCCAGAAGGCGCCGAGCACATAGGGCACCGCGATCAGCAGCGCGCCCTTGAGCGGCGCCTCCGGACCGGTGCCGACGAACTGCGGCAGGATCGCGAGGAAGAACAGGGCGACCTTGGGGTTGAGCGCGGTGGTGAGCAGGCCCTGCCAGAAGGGCTTGCCGAGCGCCGGTGCCGCAGCGGTGGCGGCCGGTGCCGGGCGCACCGCGCCGCGGATCAGCTTGTAGCCGAGCCAGGCGAGGTAGATCGCGCCGGCGGTCTTCACCACCGTGAACAGCGCCGGGAAGACGGTGAGCACGGCGAGGAAGCCGAAGCCGCACAGCGCCATGTACCACAGCCCGCCCAGGGCAACCCCGGAAACCGCTGCCAGGCCGGCCCGCACGCCTCCGCGCGCCGCGTGACCCGCGACGAGCATCGTGTCCGGGCCGGGCGTCAGCACAAGGCCGACGCTCAGCAGCGTCCACGCGAGGAGGGAGTGGTCGGCCATCGGCTGCGGATCAGGCGAAGGTCTTGGCGAATGCTTCGAGCGCGGCCTTCAGCTTCGCCTTCACTTCGTCGCCCAGATCCTTGGTGTCGCGGATCGTGGTGAGGACGTCGGCATGGTTCGCGCGGAGGTCGGCGAGCATCGCCGCTTCGTAGCGCACCACGTCCTGCACCGGGATGGTGTCGAGGAAGCCGTTGGTGCCGGCGTAGATCGACGCGGTCTGCTCCTCGAACGGCAGCGGCGAGAACTGCGGCTGCTTGAGCAGCTCGGTCAGGCGCGCGCCGCGGTTGAGCAGCTTCTGGGTCGAGGCGTCGAGGTCCGAGCCGAACTGCGCGAACGCAGCCATTTCGCGATACTGGGCGAGCTCGAGCTTGATCGAGCCGGCGACCTTCTTCATCGCCTTGGTCTGCGCCGACGAGCCGACGCGCGACACCGACAGACCCACGTTGATCGCCGGGCGGATGCCCGCGAAGAACAGGTCGGTCTCGAGGAAGATCTGGCCGTCGGTGATCGAGATCACGTTGGTCGGGATGTACGCCGACACGTCGCCCGCCTGGGTCTCGATGATCGGCAGCGCGGTGAGCGAGCCGTTGCCATTGGCGTCATTGAGCTTGGCAGCGCGCTCAAGCAGGCGGCTGTGGAGATAGAACACGTCGCCCGGATAGGCTTCGCGGCCCGGCGGACGGCGGAGCAGCAGCGACATCTGGCGATAGGCGACGGCCTGCTTCGACAGATCGTCGAACACGATCAGCGCGTGCATGCCGTTGTCACGGAAATACTCGCCCATCGCGGTGCCGGTGTAGGGCGCGAGGAACTGCAGCGGTGCGGGGTCCGAAGCGGTCGCGGCGACGACGATGGAATATTCCATCGCGCCATTCTCTTCGAGCGTGCGCACCAGCTGGGCGACGGTCGAGCGCTTCTGGCCGACGGCGACGTACACGCAGTAGAGCTTCTTGCTCTCGTCGGTGCCGGCGTTGACGGTCTTCTGGTTGATGAAGGTGTCGATCGCGACGGCCGACTTGCCGGTCTGGCGGTCGCCGATGATCAGCTCGCGCTGGCCACGGCCGACGGGGACCAGGGCGTCGATCGCCTTGAGACCGGTCTGCACCGGCTCATGCACCGACTTGCGCGGGATGATGCCCGGCGCCTTCACTTCGACGCGCGAGCGCTGGTCCGAAACGATCGGGCCCTTGCCGTCGATCGGGTTGCCGAGGCCATCGACGACGCGGCCGAGCAGGCCCTTGCCGACGGGAACGTCCACGATGGTGCCGGTGCGCTTGACGGTGTCGCCCTCGCGAATCTCGGCGTCCGAGCCGAAGATCACGACGCCGACATTGTCGGCTTCGAGGTTGAGCGCCATGCCCTGCACGCCATTGGCGAACTCGACCATCTCGCCGGCCTGGACATTGTCCAGACCGTGGATGCGCGCGATGCCGTCACCGACGCTGAGCACCTGGCCGGTTTCCGAAACCTGGGCCTCGGTGCCGAAATTGGCGATCTGGTCCTTGATGACCTTCGAGATTTCTGCGGCGCGGATATCCATTGTCTTAGCCTTCAGCCTTTCATCGCGTGCGCGAGGGAGTTCAGTCGGGTCTTGATCGAGCTATCGATCATCTGGCTGCCGATCTTCACGACCAGCCCGCCAAGGAGCGAGGGATCGACCGAAAGGTCGATGGCCACTTCCCGGCCGATGCGGGTGCGCAGCTGCTGCTTGAGCGCGCTGACCTGATCGGCGGAAAGCGGATGGGCGGAGGTGACCAAAGCCGTCGTCTCGCCGCGATGCGCGGCGGCGAGCTGGCGGAAGGCCCGGATGATCGCCGGGAGCTGGCCCAGGCGGCGATTCTCGGCGAGCACGCCCAGGAAGTTCGCGGTGGTGCCATCGAGCTTCAGGCTCGCGGCGACGGCGGCTACAGCCTTGGCGGCATTGCCGCGCGAGACCAGCGGGCTGGCGGTCAGCGCCTTGAAGTCGGCCGATTCGGCAAGCGCCTTGGCGACGGTGGCGAGGCTGTCCTCGACCTTGGCCAGGGCCTTCGAATCACGCGCGAGCTCGAACAGGGCGGTAGCGTAGCGTCCGCTTAGGCTTGCCTGGATACCGGCGGAATTCTCCACGCGTTTCGGTTCCTCTCGGAGGTTCGGGTTACTGCCCATATGAATTGGGGGCCGATTTCCGGCTCCACCAAAGTATTACTCCGGTGGCAACCCCATACGGCCCCCTATGGGTCGCGGCGCGGTTAGCATCGGTGTCACAGGGATGCAACCCGAGTCCGATTCGCTCTCGTGGAAGACTCTCCCAACCGGCCGCAAAGCGGGCATGTACCGAATCGTTTCATATGGTAAACGATGCCCCCATCATCCTTTTTGGGGGAAGGGTTGGGGGAATGCACAAGCGGATTCTTGGCGGCGTCGTGCTCGTCGCTCTTGTCGCGGGCATCGCGCATGCCGAAGTCCTGAAGATCACCGGCGAGTTCGCCGCGCCGAGCCGCGAGGCTAGCCTGCTGCGCTCGCTTTCGATCGACCGGATCGGCGGGCAGGACGGCTCGGCGCTGGCGCGCGCGATCGAGCAGGGCCTGTCGGGCACCCATTTCGACCTGATGGGCGGCTATGCCGGCCAGGGCAATGCCGAGGGCTCGCTGACCGGCGGCGTGACCACCGGGGTGGACGAGCAGCCCTTCAAGCGGCGCGAGAAGCGCTGCGTCGAGAAGGACAGCGCCGACCAGAAGAAGTGCATCCGCGAGGAAGAGGTCGAGCTGCGCTGCCGCCGCCGGATCGTCAGCATCAAGGCCGACCTGCGCATCGTGCGCAATCGCGACGGCCGCATCGTCTATTCGGCGACCAAGCCGTTCAGCCAGGAAAGCAGCTGGTGCGAGGGCAAGAACGATCGCCCGGCGCCGGTGGAGGATGTGATCGCCGATGGCGTGCGCAGCCTGGGCTATGCGGTGCGCGAAGACATCGCGCCGACGATCTCGACCTATGACATCCGGGTGCGCGAGAGCGACAAGGGGATGAGCAAGGATCAGGCGAAGCGCTTCAAGGACCTGGTGAAGCTCACCAAGCGCGACGTGCGCGGGGCGTGCGACGGCTGGGAGGCGATGGCGGGCGAGCTGCCCGGCAATGCCTCGCTCATCTTCAACCGCGGGCTGTGCGCCGAGCAGGCGGGCGACTATCCGCGCGCGCTGCAGCTCTACCATGCGGCCCAGCGCGCCGGCGCGGCGGAAGGCGGCGCCGGTGCCGACCGCGCGATGCGGCTGATCGCCGGCAAGGAAGATGCGGCGATCCGGGCGCGGCGGCGGTGATGGCGGCTTGCGCGGGATGCTGGCCGGGCTATCGGAGTCCGGCCGGCGTCACGCCGGCAAGGGGGGAATGATGATCCGGATGATGATGGGCGCGCTGGCGCTCGCGGCGGCGCTGCCGGCTCTTGCGCAGGATACGCAGACCGCGCGCTTCCAGGTGACCGGGGTGGAGGTTGCGCTGCCCATCCCCAAGGGCTTCTGCATGCCGCAGGGCAAGGGCGCAATCGTCGCCCAGCTGCTCGCTGCCAGCGATACCGTCAATGTGACTCACCTGACGCTCAACAGTTGCGACGCGCAGGCGGCGGATACCGACTATTACCTCTTCAAGACGACCCGTTCGGTGCTGGCGATCCAGATGTCGCGCAAGGAATGGATCGCCGCCCTGCTCGAATATCTCGAGGATCCGGCAGTGAAGAACGCGATCGACCCGGCGAAGATCGGGCCGGAGGCCGAGCGGGAGTTCGAGAAGGTGTTCGGCCAGAAGGCAAGCGTCGGCGGGGACATCACCTGGCTCGGCCATGACGAAGCCTGCGTCTATCTGGGCGGGGTGATAAGCTTCGAGACCGAAGGCGTGCGCTACAAGCGCGCCGTCAGCGGCTGCATGACCGCGGTCGGCGGGCGCTCGGTCAATATCTACCGGTACAGCGAAGGCCTGCCGGCGAACGCCACCAGATATCTGGCGGATGTGAAGGCGGTCGCGCTGTCGATGCAGGGCGCGCCCGCCCATTGACCAAGGGCCGCCCCGATGGAGCGGCCCCGATCCTGTCATAGCTGCTTAGCGGCCCCGGCCGCCACCACCGCCCTGGCCACCCTGGCGCTGGCCGCCGGTCGGGCGCGGCTGCCACTTGCGCTTGGGGCGGGCATAGTTGCGGGGCTGCTCGCCCTGCGGCTGCGCGTCGAAGCGGCGCGGACGCGGCTCGCC
>JAEXLC010000024.1 GCA_023445495.1 Pseudomonadota bacterium
GCGGTCCCCCTCCCCCAGCAAGCTGGGGGAGGATTTAGCCGCGCGGCTTGGCGCGCTCGGCGATGTAATCCCGCACGGCGTCGAGCGTGCCGGGAAGCACGTCATAGCGCTCCTGCCGCTCGAACAGGTCGCCCACGCGCGACGGGAGCGACGGGCGGATGCCGGTGGCGCGCTCGACGGCGTCGGCGAACTTGGCCGGATGCGCGGTTGCCAGCGTGACGACGGGCACATCGGCGGGGATGTCCGCCCGGCGCGCGGCGGCGAGGCCGATCGCGGTGTGCGGGTCGATCACCTGCGCCGCCTCGGCCGAGGCCCAGCGCATCGCCGCGTTCATCTCGTCGGGCGTGATCCGGTCGCTCGCGAAGATCCTGGCCGCGCCCTCCTGCTGGGCGTTGGTCAGGCGCATCGCCTTGCTCGATTCGAAACCGGCCATCTGCTCGGCGACGCTGCCGCCGGCGAGGTCGGAGAGCAGCCGCTCGAAGTTCGAGCTGACCTGGATGTCCATGCTCGGCGCTGCGGTCGGCGTGACCGTGCCCGCCGAATAGTCGCCGCTCGACAGCGCGCGGTGGAGGATGTCGTTGACGTTGGTGGCAACGACCAGCCGTTCGATCGGAAGGCCCATACGCGCCGCGACATAGCCGGCGAACACGTCGCCGAAATTGCCGGTCGGCACGGCGAAGGCGACCTTCTGCGCCGGCGCGCCCAGGCGCACGGCGGCGTAGAAATAATAGACCACCTGCGCCATCAGCCGGGCCCAGTTGATCGAGTTGACCGCGCTCAGCCGGAAGCGGCCGGTGAAGTCGCGGTCGTTGAACAGCGCCTTCACCATCGCCTGGGCATCGTCGAAGCTGCCTTCGATCGCGATGTTGTGGACGTTGGGTGCCAGCACCGTGGTCATCTGGCGGCGCTGCACGTCGGACACGCGGCCCTTGGGATGCAGCATGAAGATGTCGACGCCGTGCCGCCCGGCGACCGCGTCGATCGCGGCGCTGCCGGTGTCGCCCGAAGTCGCGCCGACGATGGTCAGCGGCTCGCTGCTGCCGGTCAGGAACTTCTCGAAGAGCAGGCCGAGCAGCTGGAGCGCGACGTCCTTGAAGGCGAGGGTCGGGCCGTGGAACAGCTCGAGCAGGAAGTGGCGATGGTCGAGCTGGACCAGCGGGGTCACCGCTGCCTGCGAGAAGCGGCCATAGGCCTGTTCGCAGAGGTCGCGCAGTTCCTGCTCGGTCAGATCGTCGCCGGTAAAGGGCAGCATCACCCGCACCGCGGTTTCGACATAGGAGAGGCCCTTGAGCGCCTCGATGTCCTCGCGGCTGAAGCTCGGCCAGCTGGTCGGAACATAGAGTCCGCCGTCGCTCGCCAGGCCGGCGAGAGTCACGTCACGGAAGCCAAGCAGCGGCGCAGCGCCTCGGGTGCTCTGATAGTGCATGAGGGCGGGGCCTAGCGGGGAGTGGGGAGGGGGACAAGATAGGCTATGTTTAGGATGGCCATTGCGCGTCTCCCTCAGCGTCCCACGGCGACGATTCGCTCTTCGGTCTCATCTGTCATGCTGAACTTGTTTCAGCATCCAACGCGCCCCAGGCGATGTCGCCCGAGGCGCATTGGACCCTGAAACAAGTTCAGGGTGACGATGGGACTTTGTCGGGCTGCACCGCGCTACTGCACGAGATCCCGGCTTTCGCCGGGATGACGGTTGCTGGTTAGACGGTCAGGCCTTCGGCTTCTGCCGCCAGCGCAGCGCCAGCACGTAGATCACCGAGGCCACAGCTGCGAACAGGAACCATTGCACCGCATAGGAGAGATGGTTGTTGGGCACGCTCGACAGGTCGGGCTTCGCCGTCGGCTGCAGCCCCGGCGCGGCGGCGGCCGAGATCAGCATCAGATGCTTGGGCTCGCTGTCGAACAGGCCGGCGAGTAGCGGGCGGTGGTCGGGGGCGTGGGTGATCGTGCCGGTCACCTGGCCGCCCTTCCAGACGGGCTGGAATTTGGGATCGGGGGCCACGCCCATGTCGACCAGCAGCACGGGCCCTTCGGCGCCGGTGCGGCACCGGGCGACATGGCGATAGCCGTTGCTGCCATCGGCGGCGCGCCCGCCCTGGCTTTGCCAGCCGGTCACCTGGAGGCAGAAGGCGCTGGCGCGGCGGAAGAGATACTGGTCGCCCACCGGCAGGCGGGGAAAGGCCATCTCCGGCTTGTCGAAATTGGCGGCATAGAGCTGGAGCGCCGCCAGCTTCTCGCCCCGGCGCTCAAGCTGCCAGACGCCCAGCCCGAGCATCAGCGCGACGGCAAGGGCGACGACGATCGTCGGGATCAGCGGAAAGCGTGGCATCATTCGCTCCGAACGCGCCCTTCGCCGGCGCGGTTGCGATATTCGAGCGCGAGCAGCAGCCCCTTGGACAAGCGCAGCGCCAGGATCACCAGCGCGGCGGTGATCGGAATCCACAGCAGCGCGTGGATCAGCAGGCCGGGCTGGAAGGTGAATTCGACCCAGAGCGCGAGGCCGGTGACGAGCGCGCCGATGCCGAGCGTGAGGAACACCACCGGCCCGTCGCCGACGTTGAAGCGCGTGAAGTCGAGCCCGCAGCCGCTGCATTTGTCGGCAAAGCTGACGAAGCCGCGGAACAAGGTCGGCGCGCCGCAGCGCGGGCAGGCCCCCTTGGTTCCCGAAAGGATAGGGGGAGGCGACACCGGGCCGCCTCCCCCTGAATTGCTGTCGGTCGTGTCGGTCACGTCAGCCGTGGACCGGCGCGCCCCAGCCGCCCCAGACATAGATGGAGGCGAAGAGGAACAGCCACACCACGTCGACGAAGTGCCAGTACCAGGCCGCCGCCTCGAAGCCGAAATGCTGCTTCGGGGTGAAGTCGCCCTTGTAGGCGCGCACCAGGTTCACGATCAGGAAGATCGTGCCGACGATCACGTGGAAGCCATGGAAGCCGGTCGCCATGAAGAAGGCGCCGCCATAGCTCGATCCTCCCTCGCTCGCCGCCTTGAAGGGGAAGGGGGCTTCCATATACTCATAGGCCTGGAAGAAGCTGAACGAGATGCCGAGCAGCACCGTCAGCCACAGGCCCTTCTTCAGCCCCTCGCGATCGCCGTTGATCAGCGCGTGGTGCGCCCAGGTCACGGTGCAGCCCGAGCAGAGCAGGATCAGCGTGTTGAGCAGCGGGAACTGCCAGGCGTTGAGCACTTCCATGCCCTTGGGCGGCCACTGACCGCCCACCGCCTCGACATGCGAGGGGAAGAGCGAGAAGTCGAACCAGGCCCAGAACCAGCCGACGAAGAACATCACTTCGGAGGCGATGAACAGGATCATGCCGTAGCGCAGATGGAGCTGCACGATCGGCGTGTGATCGCCGGCATGCGCTTCCTGGATCACCTTGCTCCACCAGCCGAACATGGTGATCGCGACCAGCGCCAGCCCCGAGAAGAAGACCAGATAGGCGCTGGGATAGCTGTGCATCACCATGATGCCGCCAATGGCGAGCACAAAGGCTGCAAATGCGCCGAAGAGCGGCCAGATGCTGGGTGGAAGGATATGGTATTGGTGGTTCTTTGCCCCGGCCATCGATCTTCCCTGTCCTAAGCTTTTGCGTGGAAGCTTAGGGTGGGAATTCGCTTCCCGCAACAACCCTCGTGCGTGGCGGATTCAGGATCGGAATCTGCTTGGAATGCGCCTCTCGGCGGAGCGGGCTGGTGCCGCCCGGAAATGCGCTCTTCCGCGCATTTCCAGACAGGCTCAGTGCGCGGTCGCCGCCGCTGCCTTCACCGCCGGCGATTCGGACGGATAGAAAGTGTAGGACAGGGTGATCTCCTGCACGTCGCGCGCGTCCGGATCGTCGAGGATCTTGGGATCGACATAGAAGATCACCGGCATGCGCACCGTCTCGCCGGGCTTCAGCGTCTGCTGGGTGAAGCAGAAGCACTGGATCTTGGTGAAATACTTGCCGACGAAAGTGGGGGTGACGTTGAACGTCGCGGTGCCGGTCACTTCATGGTCGCCGGTGTTGGTGGCGGTGAAGAAGGCCATGTCGCGTCCGCCGATATCGATCGTGTCCGATCGCCGCTCGGGCTGGAACTTCCAGGGGATGCCCTTGGCGACGTTCGAATCGAAGGCGACGGTGATCTTCTGGCCGACGCTGCCCGGCGCGCGCAGCCCGCGCTGGGTGGTGCCGCCCAGGCCGGTCGCCTCGCAGAACATCCGGTAGAGCGGCACCGCCGCGAAGCCGAGCCCGGTCATCGAGCACACGCCGATGCCGGCGAGGATGGCGACGCGCAGGTTGCGGCTCGGCCACTTCATCCGGCGTGGCCGAGCTGGATCTTCACGATCGAGATGGCGAACACCAGCACCACGAACAGCCCGAGCAGCACCGCCATCACGGTGGCGCGGCTGCGCTGGCGGGCGCGGACCAGTTCCGCCTCCTCGATCGCATTGGGAGGAGTCTGGATCAGATCATCAGTCATGCGAACCACCTGTCGACAACGAGCGCGCCGAAAACGACGAAGAGATAGAGGATCGAGAATTTGAACAGCCGCTTCTCGGGCGCCATGTCGTCGCCCGGGCCGGTGCGGCGGATCGCCACCTGCACCGCCATCGCGAGGAACAGGCCGGACATCACCGCGGCGGTGATCCCGTAGATCGGGCCGGCGAAGCCGAGCGGCCAGGGCGCGGCGGCGCACAGGATCATCGGGATCGTGTAGAGCCCGATCTGGACGCGGGTGGTGCGCTCGCCCGCCACCACCGGCAGCATCGGCACGCCGGCATTGGCGTAGTCGGTCTTCACGAACAGCGCGAGCGCCCAGAAATGCGGCGGCGTCCACAGGAAGATCAGCGCGAACAGCAGCACCGGCATGGTGCTGACATCGCCGGTCGCGGCCGCCCAGCCGATCATCGGCGGAAAGGCGCCGGCGGCGCCGCCGATCACGATGTTCTGCGGCGTCCGGCGCTTGAGCCAGATCGTGTAGACGAACACGTAGAACAGGATCGAGGCGGCGAGGATCAGGGTCGCCGCCAGGTTGATCGCGAAATACATCAGCGCGAGGCTGAAGCCGGCCAGGCCCACGCCGAAGTGCAGCGCCGACTGGCGGTCCATCCGCCCGGCGGGCAGCGGGCGCTTCTGCGTCCGCTTCATCTTGGCGTCGAGATCGGCCTCATACCACTGGTTGAGCGCCCCCGCCGCACCCGCGCCGAGCGCGATGCACAGGATCGCGGTGAAGCCCAGGATCGGGTGGATATGCGCCGGCGCGGCGAGCATGCCGCACAGCCCGGTGAAGACGACAAGGGTCATCACCCGCGGCTTGGTCAGCGCAAGGAAATCGCGCCAGTCGGCGGGAAGCGAAACGGTGGCGGCGGAAGTGCTCATGGTCGTGCAGTGGCTATAGGCGCGTGCGAGCGTGGGGGGAAGGGTGGAGCCCAGATTCTGCCCCGCTGGTCAGGGGGTGGAGGCTGCGGCTTCAGCTATGCCTAACTGTTTGAGATATTTGACAAGGGAAGCGCTGACCGCGTCACCAGTTGCTTGGTAGCAGAGACATATTTCTGTGAGGTCGTCCGCCGAGAGTATCAGTGGTTGACCTACCTCGTAACGTGCTTCTCTCTCAGCCATCCTAAAGAGAACGCGGGCCTCATTTTCTGTCGGTTCAGTCGAGGGCGGATTCCGCATATCGAACAAGCGCTCTTTGTCTCCGTCAACGATTATGATGGTCGGCGAGCGCCATCTGATGATCAAAGCAGAATCAGACGTTGTGTCGCGCTCCCTGACGATTCCTGCACCATGCGAGAGGCAGTTCCTCGCCAGCCCAAAGGCGGGAAAATACTCCGCCCAGGGCGCCTCCGCATTGATCGTGGTGCTTATGATGTCGAGCTTCTTGGCGGTGCCTTTGTTTTGGAAGTTGGCATCCGGACCAAACTCGGTTGGAGCTGGCTTGCCGTGCAGTTCTCCAATTCTGATAATATCCCAAGCCAGATCCAGAGCGAGTGATAAGAAGGTGTCTAGCTCCTTTAGCGCGGCGCCGACTAACCATGCGCGATAGTCATTGGCGAGATTCTCTGCGACCTCCGGCGGAAGCGGCTCCGGCATGAATAAAATTTGGAAGTGTTGCCCAAGCTTTGCGGATTTCGGTGGACCACCTTCGATGGCCTTCAACCCCAGTGCAAGAAAAGAAGAGGCGCGGCGGACCCCAAGGTGAGCGGTCTCGCGGACGGCGTCGACATTGAGATTCATCTGCATATCGGTTCGCCCGGAAGGCGTAGCCTCCTCGGCCCATTGTGAAGATGCGCTGAGCTTTCTTCAAACGAAAACGCCCCGGAAGTTTCCTCCCGGGGCGCTTCGATTTCAGCCTTTCGGCCTCGCTCAATGGTGGCCGTGATCCTCGATCACCGGCAGCGTCTCGAACTGGTGGAACGGCGGCGGGCTGGACAGCGTCCATTCCAGCGTCGTCGCGCCTTCGCCCCAGGGGTTGCCCTCGGCCTTGCGGCCGGCGAGCAGCGACTGGATGACGTTCCAGAAGAAGACCACCATCGATGCGGCCATGATCATGTAGCCGATCGTCGCGACATGGTTCCACAGCGCATAGGCATCCGGATAGTCCGGATAGCGGCGCGGCATGCCCTGCAGGCCCAGGAAGTGCATCGGGAAGAACAGCACGTTCACGCCGATGAAGAACACCCAGAAGTGCACCTGGCCGAGGAACTCGTTGTACATCCGGCCCGACATCTTCGGGAACCAGTAGTAGAAGCCGGCGAACAGCGAGAACACCGCGCCGAGCGACAGCACATAGTGGAAGTGCGCGACGACGTAGTAGGTATCCTGCATATAGTCGTCGACGCCGCCGTTCGCGAGCACCACGCCGGTGACGCCGCCCACGGTGAACATGAAGATGAAGCCGATCGCCCAGACCATCGGGGTCTTGAAGCTGATCGAGCCGCCCCACATCGTTGCGATCCACGAGAAGATCTTCACGCCGGTGGGCACCGCGATCACCATGGTGGCGGCGGTGAAGTACATCTTGATCGTCACCGACATGCCGGTGGTGAACATGTGGTGCGCCCACACCACGAAGCCGACCAGGCCGATCGCGACCATCGCATAGGCCATGCCGAGATAGCCGAACACCGGTTTGCGGCTGAACGTCGCGATGATGTGGCTGACGATGCCGAAGCCCGGCAGGATCATGATGTACACTTCGGGATGGCCGAAGAACCAGAACAGGTGCTGGTACAGGATCGGGTCGCCGCCGTACTGCGGATCGTAGAAGGCGGTGCCGAAATTGCGGTCGGTCAGCAGCATGGTGATCGCCGCGGCGAGCACCGGCAGCGCCAGCAGCAGCAGGAAGGCGGTGATCAGCACCGACCACACGAACAGCGGCATCTTGTGCAGGGTCATGCCCGGCGCGCGCATGTTGAAGATGGTGGTGATGAAGTTGATCGCGCCCAGGATCGAGCTGGCGCCGGCAAGGTGGAGCGACAGGATCGCCATGTCGACCGACGGCCCGGGCTCGCCATAGGTGGAGAGCGGGGCATAGACCGTCCAGCCCGTGCCCGCGCCGATGCCGACGAACGGCGAGGCGAGCAGCAGCAGGAAGGCGGGGATCAGCAGCCAGAACGAGATGTTGTTCATGCGCGGGAACGCCATGTCCGGCGCACCGATCATGATCGGCACGAACCAGTTGCCGAAGCCGCCGATCATCGCCGGCATGACCATGAAGAACACCATGATCAGGCCGTGCGCGGTGATCAGCACGTTCCAGAAGTGCATGGCGTCGTCGAACTTGGTCTCGTCGCCGTGCAGGAAGCTCAGCCAGTATGGCAGATACTGGATGCCCGGCTCGGCGAGCTCGACGCGCATCAGGCCCGAGATCGAGCCGCCGATGATGCCCGCGATGATCGCGAAGATCAGGTAGAGCGTGCCGATATCCTTGTGGTTCGTCGACATGAACCAGCGGGCGAAGAAGCCCGGCTTGTGATCGGCATCGTGGTGATCATGGGCATGGTCGTGCCCGTGATCGTGCGCGTGGATGGCGGTGTCGGTCATCTCAGTTGCCCGTCGTGTTGCCGGCGGCGGCATTGGCGGCCGGCGCGGTCTCGTTGGTGGCGGCCGGTTCGGCGGCGGCATTGGTCTCGGCGGCCGGCGCGGCAGCGTTCTGCGCGGCCTCGGCGGCTGCGGCAGCGGCGACCTCGTTCGGCATGGTGCCGCCCTTCGACTTCACCCACTGGGCGAATTCGGCCGGCGACACGGCCTCGACCGCGATCGGCATATAGGCATGGCGCGCGCCGCAAAGCTCGGAGCACTGGCCGAAATAGAGGCCCGGCTTCTCGATGATGAAGCTGGTCTCGTTGAGCTTGCCCGGCACCGCGTCGAGCTTGATCCAGAAGGCGGGGACCGCCCAGCTGTGGATCACGTCCTGCGCGGTGGTGACCAGGCGGATCGGCACGCCGACCGGCAGCACGACGCGCGTGTCGGTCGCCAGCAGGCGGGGGCCGTCGGCGTCGGTGCGGAAGCGCTCGCCCTTGCCGACCTGATACTGCTCCTTGAGCATGTTCGCGGTCAGCTGGATGCCGCCATTGTCCGGATATTCATAGCTCCAGAACCACTGGTTGCCGATCGCCTTGAGGGTGATCGCGTCCTTGGGCGCGGGCTTGAACTGCGCGGCGAGCAGGCGGATCGAGGGGACCGCGATCGCGATCAGGATCAGCACCGGCACCAGCGTCCACACGATCTCGATGAAGGTGTTGTGCGCGGTCTTGCTCGGCGTCGGATTGGCCGCGCGGCGATAGCGCACGATCACCCAGAGCAGCAGGATCAGCACGAAGACCGAGATGATCGTGATCAGCGGCAGCAGCACCACATTGTGGAACCAGTGCGCCTCGCGTCCGGTCGGCGTCACCTGCGGCTGCAGCGAGATCGCATCGGCGGTCGGCTGGCCGATGCCCGGAGCCGCCTTGGTCAGCGGCTTGCCTGCGGCATCGAGTGTGGGATCAGCAACGGCGGGAGTCGCGACCGCCGCCGGAGCGGCGGTGTTGGCGACCGGTGCCGCGGCATTTGCGGCAGGCTCCTGGGCGGATGCGGGCGTGGCGAACGCCATCCCCGCCGCCAGGAGGATCGAAGTCAACCCAAGCATGCGCATCGTCTATCTTCACCCTGTTCCGCAAGAGCCCCGGGCTGGGAAAGGATTACCCCCAGTGCAATCGGGGTATACGAGTCATGCATCCATTCTCAACCCTTTTTGATCGGCCGTTGCGGTCGATAGAGGCTGGTCCTAAGGGAAATCGACAATCCCGGGAATGATGGAGTGAGCATTGGAAGGCAACGCGGTTCTGGATGAGTTTCGTGCTGCAGGTGCGTTGCTCGAAGGTCATTTCATCCTGTCTTCCGGGCTTCGTTCGCCCATCTTCCTGCAAAAGATGCGTATTTTCGAGGACCCTGCCCGAACCGAGCGTGTGTGCGGTGCACTAGGAAAGTTGATTCGCGAGTCGTTCGGCGAAGTCGACATGGTCGTCTCGCCCGCGATCGGCGGAATTATTCCGGGCTATGAGACGGCGCGGGCGCTCGGCTGCAAGGCCGTGTTCGTCGAGCGCGAGGAGGGCGAGTTCCAGCTGCGCCGCGGCTTCGAGATTCCCGAGGGTGCACGGATCGTGATGGTCGAGGACATCGTCACCACCGGCCTCAGCTCGCGCGAATGCATCGCCGCGATCCGCAAGCATCCCGGCAATCTGCTTGGCGCCGCCTGCATCGTCGATCGCTCGAACGGCACCGCCGATGTCGGCGTGCCCCTGGTCTCGCTGCTCAAGATGGACGTGCCCGCCTATCCGGCCGACCAGCTGCCTCCCGAACTGGCCGCGATCCCCGCGACCAAGCCGGGCAGCCGCGCGATTGCCTGAGGTGGGCGGCAAGCTTCGCCACGCCGCCGAAGGGCGGCTTCGCCTGGGCGTGAACATCGATCACGTCGCGACCGTGCGCAACGCGCGGGGCTCGGGCTATCCCGATCCGGTGCGCGCGGCGCTGCTCGCGGTGGAGGCGGGGGCAGACGGCATCACCGCGCATCTGCGCGAGGATCGCCGGCACATAACCGACGACGACATCGCCCGGCTGGTCGACCAGCTGACGGTGCCGCTCAATCTCGAGATGGCGGCGACCGAGGAGATGCTGGCGATCGCGCTGCGCGCGCGCCCGCATGCGGTGTGCATCGTGCCCGAGAAGCGCGAGGAGCGGACCACCGAGGGCGGGCTCGACGCCGCCGGGCTGCACAACCATCTCGCGCCGATGGTCGAGAAGCTGCGCGAGAATGGCAGCCGGGTCTCGCTGTTCATCGAGCCCGACGCGCGCCAGATCGATGCGGCGCTGCGCCTCGGCGCCCCGGTCGTCGAGCTGCACACCGGCCGCTATTGCGAGCTGGAGGAAGATGCGCGCGAGATCGAGCTCAAGCGCATCGCCGATGCCGCCGCGCTGGCGGTGAAGGCGGGGCTGGAGCCGCATGCCGGCCACGGCCTGACCTTCGACAATGTGATCCCGATCGCGGCGATCCCGCAGATCATGGAGCTGAACATCGGCCATTTCCTGATCGGCGAGGCGATCTTCGACGGGCTGGCGCCGGTGATCCGCCACATGCGCGCGCTGATGGACGCGGCGCGGTGAGACGCGCCCTCTTCGCGGTGTTCGCGGTTGGCGCGATCGGTACCGCGACGGTGCTGGGTCTTCACCCGGTCTGGTTCGCGCTTGCCAAGCTCGGCGTGGAGGAGCGGATCGTCGATTGGGCCTTCTGGCAACAGTCGATGCCGGCGGTGGCGATCGCGCTGTTGGTCGGGGCGACGGGCCTGATGGTCGCGGATCGCCGTCCACGGATTGCCATGGCGCTGCTCCCGGCCTCTCCGGTTGTCGCCTTTGTAGCTGCTCACCTCATTCTGGGGCTCACCTTATGATCCTCGGCCTCGGCTCCGACCTCTGCAATATCGAGCGAATCCAGAAGTCGCTGGACCGTTTCGGCACACGCTTCGAGCAGCGCAGCTTCACCGATCGCGAGATCGCCAAGGCCAAGACCCGCCCGCACAACTACGCCGCTACCCTCGCCAAGCGCTTCGCTGCGAAGGAAGCTTTCTCCAAGGCGGTTGGAACCGGGTTCAAGGCGGGCGTGTTCATGAAGGACATCGGTGTCGTCAACGCGCCCTCCGGCGCCCCTACGCTGGCATTGACCGGAGGCGCGAAGGCGAGGCTTGACGCGATCACCCCTCCGGGTCACGTCGCCAAGGTGCATCTGACGCTGACGGACGATCATCCCTGGGCGTTCGCCATGGTGATGATCGAGGCGGTGAAGGAAGGTTGATGGGGGCGGACGAGCTCGCGTTGAGTCACGAAGCGTTCGAGGAGGAGGCCGAAGCCAGACCGCACACCGATTGGTGGGCGGAGGCGCGCGGCATCCTGTGGCTCGTGCTCGCCGTGCTCGGCTTCCACAGCCTGATCGCCAAGCCCTTCTTCATTCCCAGCGAATCGATGCTGCCCGGGCTGCTGGTCGGCGACCGGCTGGTCGTCACCAAATATCCCTATGGCTATAGCTGGGTGACGCCGACCTTCCATGTGCTGCCGCACGTGCCCGGCCGCATCCTCGGCCGCCTGCCCGAGCGCGGCGACGTGGTGATCGTCACCCCGCCCGGCACCAACACCGATTACATCAAGCGCGTGATCGGCCTGCCCGGCGACACGATCGGGGTGCGCGGCGGCATCGTCTATCTGAACGGCAAGGCGGTGCCGCGCCGCGCGATGGGCGATCGCTACATTCCGGTCGATACCAATACCCGCTGCGACGACGATCATTATCACGGCTTCCTCGCCGTCCGCGACGGCAAGCAATATTGCCGCCTGCCGATCTTCCGCGAGACCCTGCCCAATGGCCGGTCCTACGACACGGTCGACCTGGGCTTCCGCGTGGGGCGCGGCGACAATTATCCCGAGATCCGGGTGCCGCAGGGCAAGGTGTTCCTGATGGGCGACAATCGCGACAACTCCGCCGACAGCCGCTTCCCGCTTTCGATGAACGGGCTGGGCGGGCCGGTGCCCTGGGAGAATATCGGCGGCCGCGCCGAGTTCATCACCTTCAGCCTCGACGGCAGCGCCAGCTGGAATCCGCTGACCTGGCCCAAGTCCTTCCGTCCCGGCCGCGCCGGCACCACGCTCCACCCCCAACGGGATAACCAGTGATGAGTGATGCGCTCGAATCCGCGAACGTTCAGGTCGTCCAGGAGCCGGGGCCCAACGAGCTGCGCGATCCCGTGGTGCGCGCCGAGTTGAAAAGGGCGAGCGTCTGGTTCGGGCTAGGCATCGCGGTGGCGCTGTTCGTGCTGCTGGTCCAGCCGATCCTCATCATCTTCGGCGGCCTGGTCTTCGCCTCGATGCTCGATGGCGGCGCGCGCCTGCTCGGCCGCATCCTGCCGATCCCGCGCACGCTCCGGATCGTCATCGTCATCCTGCTGGTCATCGCCTTCTTCGGCGGCATCTTCTACCTGACCGGCATGCAGATCGCCGCCCAGGCGGAGCAGCTGCGCACCACGCTGGAAGTGCAGGCCAACAAGGTCGCGCAATGGGTGGCCGAGCTCGGGCTGATGCCGGGCCGCTCGGACCTGACCGGCCTGGCCAAGGAAGCGCTGGGCAGCGTCGGCAAGCTGACCTCGGCGGTCGGCTCGGTGTTCGGCGCGGTCTCGTCGCTGCTGATGATCGTGATCATCGGCCTGTTCGTGGCGCTGGAGCCGCGCATCTATGAGCGCGGCCTGCAATGGCTGGTGCCGAGCGACGCGCGCGACGCCTTCGCCGTCACGATCAGCCGTATGGCGACGACGATGCGCCGCCTGCTCGCCGGGCGCCTGCTCGGCATGCTCTTCGAAGGCGTGCTCACCGCGATCCTGCTCTGGTTCGCCGGGGTGCCGATGGCGCTGCTGCTCGGTATCATCACCGGCGTGCTCGCCTTCATCCCCAATATCGGCGCCTTCATCTCGGGCGTGATGATGGTCTCGGTCGGCTTCAGCGCCGGCACCGAGACGGGCATCTGGGCGATCATCATCTATTTCGGCGTGCAGAATTTCGACGGCTATGTCGTGCTGCCGCTGGTCGCGCGCCGCACGGTCGACATGCCGCCGGCGCTCACTTTGTCGTCGCAGATCCTCGCCTCCACCCTGTTCGGCGTGCTCGGCCTCGCGCTGGCCGATCCGATCGTCGCGATGATCAAGGTCGCGCTGGAGAGCGAGGCGGAGCGTGCCGCGCGCGCCGCCAGTGCGGAGGGACCACTGACCAAATGGCGGGTGCGGCTGCGCAAGGGCTATGCGCAGGATGGCCCCGCCCAACTCGAGCCGCCCGAAGCATGATCCTCTACGATTATTTCCGGTCCTCGGCTTCGTACCGCGTCCGCATCGCGCTCAATCTCAAGGGCGTGGCGGTCGAGCGGCGCGACATCCTGCTGCTCGAGAACCAGCAGCGCAGCCCCGAGCATCTCGCGCGCAACCCGCAGGGCTTCGTGCCGGCGCTGGAGGCGGATGATGGCCAGGTCATCACCCAGAGCCTCGCGATCCTCGACTGGCTCGATGCGCGCTATCCCGAGCCGCGGCTGATCCCCGCCGATCCCGATGCCCGCGCCGCCGCGCTGGCCCGCGCGCTGGTGATCGCGGCGGACACGCATCCGCTCAACAATCTCCGCGTCATGCGCCGGCTGAAGGAAATGGGCGTGGACGAGGCCGGGCGGAACGACTGGACGCGCCACTGGATCGCCGAGGGTTTCACCGCGCTGGAAGCGATGGCGGGCGACGGGCGGTTCCTCGGTGGCGACGCGCCCGGGGTGGCCGACCTGTTCCTGGTGCCGCAGATGTACAATGCCCGGCGTTTCGACACGCCGCTGGATGCGTTCCCCCGGCTGGTCGCGATCGATGCGGCCTGCGCCGTGCTGCCCGCCTTCGCCGCTGCCCATCCCGACGCCGTGGCGCCCAAATGAGGATCGCCCTTCTAAGCCCCTCCCCTTCAGGGGAGGGGTTTGGGGTGGGGCATGTGTCTCACCGAGGCCGGGGCTTGCGGATAGCCCCCACCCCAACCCCTCCCCTGAAGGGGAGGGGCTTGCTTTTACTGGCCGCTCTCCACCTCCCGTTGCCCGCCTTGGCGCAGGACCGCGACCCCGACGAGATCGTCGTCACCGGCCGCGGGCTCGAGGCGCCTCCCGGGGATGCCGCCTATGACGTGGTCACGATCGACCGCGCGCGCATCGCGAGCACGGCCAGCGGCCGTCTGGAAGACGCGCTGCGCGATGCCGCCGGCCTCGCCCAGTTCCGTCGCTCCGATTCGCGCTCGGCGCATCCGACCTCGCAGGGCGTGACGCTGCGCGGGCTGGGCGGCAACGCGTCCAGCCGCGCGCTGCTGCTGCTCGACGGCGTGCCCCAGGCCGATCCGTTCGGCGGCTGGGTCGCCTTCCCGGCCTATCTCCCCAATCGCCTTACCGGTGCCCGCATCGTCCGGGGCGGTGGCAGCGGCTATGCCGGGCCGGGCGCGCTGGCCGGCACGATCGAGCTGGAGAGCGGCAGCCCGGCGCAGCTCGGCGCCCTCAGCCTCGATGCGCTCTATGGCAGCCGCGACAGCATCGATGTCTCGGGCGTCGGCACGGTGACGCTTGGGCGCGGCTTCGTCACGCTTGCCGGCCAATATGCCCGGGGCGACGGCTTCATCCCGATCGTCGAGGGCGATCGGGGTCCGGCGGATCGCCCGGCGCCCTATGAGCAGGCGGCGGCGGCGCTGCGCGCGGTCACCGATCTCGGCGGCGATGTCGAGCTGCAGGCCAATCTCTCCGCCTTTGCCGACCACCGCGATCGCGGCGTCGACTTCACCCAGGTGAAGAGCGAAGGCGCCGATGCCAGCCTCCGCCTGGTCGGTCGCGGCGCCTGGGGCTGGTCGGCGCTCGCCTATCTCCAGACGCGCGGCTTCGCGTCGGGCTTTGCCAGCGTCAACGATACGCGCACCACGGCGACCGCCACGCTCGATCAATATGCGGTGCCGGCCACCGGCATCGGCGCACGCGTCGAGCTCGCTCCGCCGATCGGCGGCGGCGTGACCCTGCGCCTCGGCAGCGATCTCCGCCGGGTCTCCGGCCAGACCGAGGAGCTGTTCACCTATGTCGCCGGCCTGCCGACCCGCCGTCGGGTCGCGGGCGGCGAGAGCCTGACGGTCGGCGGCTTCGCCGATGCCAGCTATGAGAGCGGCCCGCTGACGCTCAGCCTGGGCGGCCGGCTCGATCATTGGGACATTACGGGCGGGTCGCTGCGCGAGACGTCGCTTGCTCCCGGTCCGGTACTCACCGACAGCCGCTTCCCCGATCGCCACGGCTGGGAAGCCACGGGCCGCGCCGGCGCAGCTTATCGCCTAGGGAAAGTGACGCTGCGCGCGGCCAGCTATCGCGGCTGGCGGCTGCCGACGCTCAACGAGCTCTACCGCCCGTTCCGGGCCGGCGCCGATGCAACGGCAGCGAACGCCGCGCTCGATCCCGAGCGGCTCACCGGCGCGGAGATCGGTGCCGACTGGCGGCCGACGCGCACGCTCGGCTTCCGCGCGACCGGCTATTGGAACCGGCTAGACGGCGCGATCGCCAATGTCACGCTGGCGCAGGGGCCGGGGACCTTCCCGGGGGTCGGCTTCGTCTCGGCGGCGGGCTTCTATCGCCAGCGCCGGAATCTCGATGCGGTGACGGCGAAGGGCGTCGAGCTCGACGGCCGCTGGACCTCGGGCGATCTCAGCCTCGGCGCATCCTATGCCTTCACCGATTCGCGCGTCTCCGCCTCGGGCGTCTCGGCTGCGCTCGACGGCCTGCGCCCGGCCCAGACGGCGCGGCACCAGGCCAGCGCCACCCTCGCCTGGAATCGCCGGGATGCCGGCGCCTCGCTGACCGCGCGCTACGTCGGCCCGCAATTCGAGGACGATCAGAACACGCGCACCCTGAAGGGCGCCTTCACCCTCGATGCCGGTGCCGTGCTGCCGCTATCCCGCGCCTTCGCGCTGCAGGCACGCGCGGAGAATATCTTCGACGCCGAGGTCCAGGCCGGGATCAGCGGTCCCGGGGTGATCGAACGCGCCTTGCCGCGTACCTTGTGGCTCGGCGCGAAGCTCAGACTGCGGTGAGTTTGAACTGAGCCGTCATGCTGAACTTGTTTCAGCATCCAACGAACCTCAGGCGGTACCGCTGGTGGAGAGTTGGACCCTGAAACAAGTTCAGGGTGACGAAAGAAACTAGCGACGTTCGCGAACCAGCCGGTCGAACAGCGCCAGATATTCCGCGATCGGATCCCCACCCACCGTCACCGGTGCGGGCCGCGCTGCATCGTCGCTCAGCCAATGGTCCAGCGCCGCCACCAGCCCGTCGGCATCCTCACGATCGATCACCGTCCCCAGTTCCGGCGCATGGACGATCTCACGCACCGCCACGCTCGATTCGGTCGAGACCACCGGCGTGCCGACCGACAGCGCCTCGCGCAGCACGCCGGGCACGCCTTCATAGTCCGAGGTCAGCACCGCGACCGCCGCGCCCCTGATCGCGGGCAGCGGATCGCCGGCATGGCCGGGCATCGAAACCCGGTCGCCGAGCCCCAGCGCCGCCACCTGCGCCTCGAGTTCGGCACGCGCGCCGCCTTCGCCGAGCAGCAGCAGCTTCACCCGTCGGTCGGCCAGCCGGGGCAGGGCGGCGAGCAGCCGGTCCCAGCGCTTCTGCGGCTCGAGCCGGCCGACGCCGATCAGGTAGCGTCCGTCCGGCAGCGCTACCGGTGCCGCCGCGGCGATCGTCGCGGCGGGCGGATTGGCGATCACGCTCACCCGCTGGGCCGGCATGCCCATCTCGGCAATTGCCTCCGCCGCCATTGCCGGGGTCATCGCCACGACATGGTCGAGGAAATGGGGATGCAGCCGCAGCCAGCGGCGATAGCGCCACGCGGCACCCGGCGAGAGCTCGGGGCGAACCAGCGCGTTGGAGACCTTGCCGACGATCGGCGGGCAGGCGCGGCCCAGCCGAAGCCGGGCGAGCGCGGTGACCCCGGTATAGCGATTGCCCGGGCAGAACAGGATGTCGGGGCGGGCCCGCCGAACCTCGCCGGCCAGCCGGAACAGCGACTGGTAGCGATTGTCGCCCAGCTCGATCAGGTCGATTCCGTCGGGGATCTCGGCGGCCAGCGGCCCCTCGCGGCTGCCCAGCACCAGCGTCACCCGGCGCCCCGAATCGAGCCATCCGCGCGCCATGCGCAACATCGCGCGTTCCACCCCGCCGCCCTGCAATCGCTGGGCATAGGTGAGGATGTGCTGCGCGGTTTCGAGATGGGTGCGGTGCAACATAGACCTTGCGGATTGCCACTCTTACGCCCAAATCGCCCCCGCAATAAACCGCATTCTGCTGTCACCAGCCAATTTCGCGTCGTGTGAACTGGGGGCTGCAAAGCCGCATGGCGCCGGTAAAGTACTGTAATATGCCGGTTATTTAGGCAGCGGATACGAATCAGTGAACGAACCCAGTTTGGAGGCTTCGGTGAACACGAGCGTTGTCGAGGCCGTCCCCCTTCCGGGCGCGCCCGACCTTGCGGGTCTTGAGCCCGTCGAAAAGATCAAGCGCCGCTGGCCGGCGCTCGTCGGCGGCGCGCTGACGCTGCTGATGATCGTGGCGCTGGGCCGCGAGCTGTTCGGCTCGGGCCTGCAGGGCCTGTATCGCACGCTGCCGACCAACCCGCTCTTCTACTTGGTCTTCGCGCTCTATTATGTGGGTCCGCCGACCTTCGACTATATCATCTTCAAGCGGCTGTGGCAGATCCCGCTCGCCGGGCTGGCCGCGCTCCACAAGAAGCGCATCTCGAACGAAGTGCTGTTCGGCTATTCGGGCGAGGCCTATTTCTACGCCTGGGCCCGCCAGCGCACCCAGATGGTCGCCGCTCCCTTCGGCGCGGTGAAGGACGTGATGATCCTGTCGGCGATCGCCGGCAACGCGATCACCTTCGTGATGATGATCGTCGGCCTGCCGCTCTATCTGGGGCTGGTGCCGCCGCAGTGGAAGCTGGCGGTGATCGGCTCGGTCGCGGTGCTGGCGCTGATGTCGCTGCCGTTCCTGCTCTTCTCGAAGCGCGTCTTCTCGCTGCCCCGCCGCGAGCTGTGGTGGGTGTTCCTCATCCACTGCATCCGCATCGTCACCGGCTCGCTGCTCGTCTCGATTGCCTGGCACCTCGCGATGCCGAACGTGTCGATCGGCGTCTGGCTGATGATGGCCGCCGGCCGCCTGCTCGTCTGGCGCCTGCCGCTGGTGCCGAGCAAGGAAGCCGCCTTCGCCGCGATCACCGGCGTGGTGATCGGCCAGGGCTCGGCGATGTCCGAGTTGATGGCGCTGATCGCCGGCCTCACCCTTCTCGCCCATGTCACGCTGATCGGAGGGTTCAGCGTCCAGGCCCTGCTCACGAGGAACAAGCAGCAATGATCCGCGCCCTGACCGCCAGCACCGCCGCCCTGCTCGCCTTCGCCGCGAGCCCGGCCGCCGCGCAGCAGGATCCGGTCGACGGCACCTGCGCGATCCCCGGCGGCGCGCGGCTCTACGTCAACGTCACCGGTCTCAAGGACCGGACCGGCCGGCTCAAGGTCGAGCTCTATCCGCCGAACGAGGAAGACTTCCTGCGCGACGACACGTCGCTCAAAAGGGAAGGCAAGCCGTTCCGCCGCGTCTGGGCCTCGGTGCCGCAGTCGGGTCCGGTGCGCATCTGCATCCGCGCGCCCCAGGCGGGCACCTGGGCGGTGCTGTTCACGCATGACCGCGACGGCAAGAACAAGTTCAACTTCTGGGAGGACGGCGCCGGCTTCGCCAGCAACCAGAAGCTCGGCCGCAGCCGCCCCAAGGTGCGCCAGGCGCTGGTCAATGTCGGCCCGGCCGGTGGACAGATCACGATCAAGGCCCAATATCTGCGGGGCCTGGGCGGTTTCGGTCCGCTCGACGACTAGGGAAGGTGCGGCCGATGCGCATCGTCGACGTCAACGAGTTCTACTCCCCCACCGGCGGTGGGGTGCGGACCTATCTCGATCGCAAGATGGGGATCATGGCCGATATGGGCCATGAGCTGACCGTCATCGCGCCCGCGCTCGAATCGAGCGTGGAGGAGCGGCCGGGCGGCGGCCGGGTGATCTGGGTCAAGGCGCCGCCGCTGATCCTCGATCGCAACTACGGCATCTTCGTCAAGGACGAGCCCGTTTGGGACCTGCTCGACGAGCTCAAGCCCGACATCGTCGAGACCAGCTCGCCCTGGCTGCCCGGCTGGACCGTGGCGCGGTGGAAGGGCGATGCGGTGAAGGTGTTCTTCGCGCATGGCGACAATATCGGCGCCTATCCGCAGCGCTGGCTCGACAGCGTAGCGACCCCCATCCAGGTCGAGCAGGCCTTCGCCTGGTACACCCGGTACATGAACCGCTTCCTTGCATCTTATGACGCGTTCGTCACCAACGGCCCGGCGCTCGCCAAGCGCTTCCGCCGGCGCGGCATGCATGTCGATGCGTCGATGCCGCTGGGGATCGAGCGGCAATGGTTCTCGCCCGATCTGCGCGACGAGAAATTGCGCGTGGCGCTGCTCGCCCAGCTTGGCCTGCCGCCCGAAGGGCATCTGCTGCTCGGCCTGGGCCGCCACCACAAGGAAAAGCGCTGGCCGCTGGTGATCGACGCGGTCGAGGCGGCGGCGAACGACCTGCCGGTCGGCCTGATGCTGATCGGCGACGGTCCGCAGCGCCGCCAGCTCGAGGAGCGGATCGCCGGCAGCCCGCACATCAAGATCTTCCGCCCGGTCTATGACCGTGTCCGTTTCTCGCGGATCATGGCGAGCTGCGATGCGCTGATCCACGGGTCGGACGCCGAGCCGTTCGGTCTGGTCGCGTCGGAAGCGCTCGCCTCGGGCCTGCCGCTGATCGGGCCGGACGAAGGCGGCTTTGCCGAGCTCGCCGATCCGCTGTTCGCCGAGACCTATCGCGCCCGCGATGCCTATTCGGCCGCCGACGCGATCCGCCGCATGTTCGCCCGCGAGCAGACGATCCTGCGCAATGCCGCGCGCATCGCCGCCGGCAAGGTGCGCAGCGACGCCGATCACGCCGCCGAGCTGATGACCTATTATGCCGGCTTGCTCGAAGCCAGGCGCGGCGGCGCCGACTTGCGGGCCTCGGGCAACTCGTAGACCGAGATGTAGAGGTCGCCGAGCGGCCAGCGGCCGCGCAGGCGATAGCCCAGCTCGTCCATCCGCTTGACCGTCAGCTGGTGCGATTCCAGGCGCTCGCCATAATAGGCCGGGCGCATCACCACGATCTCGGGCGGGTTGGCGAAGATCCGGTTGATCTCCTCGAGCTGGTCCACGCCCAGCGCGCCATTCTCGCGCTCGCGCGACAAATGGCTCGGGAAGATCCACGGCGTCACCGTGCAGCGATCGGTATAGCTGTAGAGGATCGCGTTGCCCGAATAGACGTACATGCAGCCGCTGCCCTTGCCGATCCCGTCGGCCAGCGCTTCGAGCTGCTCGGCATTGCCGCGGTGCCATTTGGCGCTCCACGCGGTGTATTCGCCGCCCAGCCCCGCCGCGAGCAGCATCACCGGCGCCACCCACTTCCGGCCGAACGCGGTGCCGCCCAGATAGCCCGCGCAGCACAGGCTCGCCGGCACCAGCACCGGCAGCGCATAATGGTTGAACCAGCTGCCGAACACGAGCAGCCCGATCACCGCGGCGATCAGCCAGCCGAAGAACAGCGCGCGCACCGGATGCTCGCTCGGGTCCTTCACCGGCACATGGCGCGACAGGCCAGAGACGATCAGCAGCAGCCCCAGGATCAGCGCGATCTTCAGGAAGGCGCGCAGCAGCACGAGGGGCGGATCGCTCAGCCGGTCCACGATCGAACCGAAATTGGCGTAGAACCAGGCTTCGCCATGGCCCATCAGGATGAACACGGCCCAGACGATCAGCGTCGGCAGCCACACCGCCGCCGCCCACAGGCAGCCGCGGCGCAGGATATGGGCGATGCTGGTGCCTAGCCGCATCTCGCGCCACATCAGCCAGATGCCGAGGAACATCGCCTCGAACACCACCGAATATTTCACCTGCATCGCCACGCCGACGATCAGCATGGCCAGCGTGCCGCGATGGATGCGGCGGCGATCGCCGCTCTCGTCGGTCGGCTTCGGCACCACCAGCAGGAAGGCCCAGGCCATCAGCAGGTTGTAGAAGACCGGCGCCTGGCCGCCCTGGCCGTCGGCGAAGTTGATCATGAACAGATAGAGCAGCGCCGATACCAGCGCGCCGCGGCCCCAGCCGGCCTTCTCGGCGAGTCGCGCGATCAGCATGGCGGTGGCCACCACGCAGGCCAGCGCCATCGCCTGGTAGATCCAGATTCCCGCCGGCACGCCGAAGGCGGCAGGCAGCAGGTAGATCAGGAACAGCCCGACGGGCTTGCGGTCCCATACATCGACGAACGGCACCGCGCCGTGCAGCATCTGCTGCGCGGTGACGAAATAGAATTCCTCATCGACATGGACCACCGGGTTGCCGAAGGTCAGCGCGCGGACCACGACGGCGGCGAGCAGCAGGATCGACCAGCGCGGCAGCGCGGCGAGGGTCGCGGTGAGGTCGGTCAGGCGAGTCGTCCGGCTCCCCAGCACTTCGGACTTGCTTGCCATCAGGAGCGCGAAGCCCCGGGCGGGAGGTGATGCTGCATGGAGTTGGGTCAGGGCCTTGTTGCTTGCGACGTGCGCTGTGCTTAGCGTCCATGGCGCACGCTGTCACGAACTCGACACGCAGGCCCGGCAAGGCTTGCGACGAAATAGCTTGGGAACGCTTCAAAATGACACTGCGCATCGATCGCCGCTCGCTCATCCTCACCGGCACGCTTGGCCTTGGCGCGCTGGCCATCCCGGGCTTCGCGCTGGCGCAGAGCCTGGCGCGCGGCTTCACCCATTCGGTCGCCAGCGGCGAGCCGGGACCGGACACGATGCTGCTGTGGACGCGCTATGTGCCGGCCAGCGGCGGCCCGGTGAAGCTCAAGGCCGAGATCTCGCTGACCGAGGACTTTGCCAGGGTCGTCTCGGGCGGCGAGCAGATCACCGGCCCATGGCGCGATCACACCGCCAAGATCACGGTTGACGGGCTTGCCCCCGGCACCCGCTATTTCTACCGATTCGTGGCGCCGGATGGCAGCTTCTCGCCGGTCGGTCGGACCAAGACGCTGCCGGTGGGCAACGTCGCGAAATACGGCATCGCGGTCTTCTCCTGCTCGAACATGCCGTTCGGCTATTTCAACGCCTATGGCCATGCCGCCGCCCGCGGCGACATCGACCTGTGGCTCCACCTCGGCGACTATCTCTACGAATATGCCAAGGGCGGCTATGCCCCGGCGGGCGGTGCGGTCGATGGCCGCTGGCCCGAGCCGGCGACCGAGATGATCCATCTCGCCGACTATCGCCTGCGCTATGCCAGTTATCGCTCGGATCCCGACCTCCAGGAGCTGCACCGGGTCAAGCCGATGCTCGTCCAGATGGACGATCACGAATCGGCCAATAACAGCCGCGAGATGAGCGCGCAGAACAACCAGCCGGGCGAAGCCGACTGGAATGATCGCAAGGCGGCGGCGCTCCAGGCGTTCAAGGAATGGATGCCGGTCTCGGAAACGCCCTGGGGCAGCTACGATATCGGCGGCCTCGCCACGCTGTTCCGCACCGAGAGCCGGCTGCTCTATCGCAGCGACGAGCCCGAGCTCGGCCCGCTGTTCCGCTCGGCCGACGCGCAAAAGGCGCTGATCGAGTTCCGCGACGGCGCGCTCCAGGATCCGGCGCGCACCATGCTCGGCACCGAGCAGGAAGCCTGGCTCGGCCATGCGCTCAAGAAGTCGGTGCGCGCGGGCCAGAAGTGGCAGGTCGTCAACTTCGGCACGATCATGGGCAAGCAGAGCGTCCCCGAGGACGCGCTGGGCTGGATCCGGCCCGATGCCCCGGCGCGGACGCGTGAATATGTCCAGGCCGGCGTGATGGCGAGCAAGCTCGGTGTTCCCTCGGATCTCGACAATTGGGGCGGCTTCCCTGCGGCGCGCGCGCGCTTCCTCAAGTCGGCGCAGGCGGCGAACGCAAACCTGCTCGTGCTGTGCGGCGACAGCCACAATGCCTGGGCGTTCGACCTCGGCCAGGACGGCAAGCCCGCCGGCGTCGAGTTCGCCGGGCACGCCGTGAGCTCACCGGGCTATGAGAGCGCGATCGCCACCGATCCCAAGGTGGTCGCCGCAGCGCTCGTCGCCGCCAGCCCCGAGCTGAAATGGTGCGACACCAGCCGCCGCGGGTACATGGCGCTGACGCTCACGCCCGAAAAGGCGAGCAACGACTGGGTGATGATGGACACGATCACCCAGCGCTCGCTCAAGGCCAGCGTGGGCCACACGGCGACCGTAACGCGCGGTCGCAACGTGATGGCCTGAACCTCTTCCCCCTCTCCCCATCGGGGAGAGGGCCGGGGAGAGGGGCAGTGTGTCTTGAAGCGCGAGCGTTGGGAGCGGCTGCAAAGTCATGCCCCTCTCCCCGCAGGGGAGAAGGCTATAGCAGCAGCGCAGCCGCCAGAATCACCGCTCCGCCAACCAGCGCGGCGGCAATCCACCCGGCACCCGCCCGGATCGCCGCCGCGGTCGCCGCATCGCCAGCCGGCTCCGCCTCGATCCGCCGGATCGCCGCGCGCACCAGCCGGGGCGCATCGTCGCCGAGTCCCGCCAGCGTCCAGGCGAGCATCCCGCCGCTTGCCGCCAGCCGGCCCGGCGCGAAGCGTTCCGCCACCAGCCGCGCCTCTGCCCGGCGGATCGCGCCCGACAGCTCGAAGCC
>JAEXLC010000061.1 GCA_023445495.1 Pseudomonadota bacterium
CCCAGGCGAAGGCGCGGGGAAGAAGCCGCACGAGATCCCGACTTTCGTCGGGATGACGGATTGGTTCGACTCGCTGTGGCCTCCGCAACACTTCGATACAAACCTTGGCAGGCCGCGGGGCGGACGCTAGGGCATGCGCCATGACTGACTTCACCGACCTGCTCGACGGCTATCAGCGCTTCCGGACCAGCGAATATCGGCGGCATCGCGACCGCTGGTCGGGGCTGAGCGAGGGGCAGAGCCCGCGGGTGATGGTGATCGCCTGCTCGGACAGCCGGGTCGATCCGGCGCAGATCTTCGATACCGTGCCGGGCGAGATCTTCGTGGTGCGCAACGTCGCCAACCTGGTGCCGCCGTTCGAGGACGATGCGAGCCGCCACGGCGTGTCGGCCGCGCTGGAATTCGCGGTGAACCAGCTGGAAGTGCCCGAGATCCTGGTGCTCGGCCATGGTGCGTGCGGCGGCGTCGGCGCGGCGCTGTCGCAGCGCTTCAAGGGTGCTCCGAATGGCGAAGGCGGGTTCATCGCCCACTGGGTCGACATGCTCGACCCGGCGCGCGAGCAGATCGTGGCGAAATACGGCACCGGGCCCGAGGCGGTGCGCGCGCTCGAGCTGGAGACGGTGCGCGTCTCGCTGACCAACCTCACCACCTTCCCCTTCGTCAGCAAGCGGCTGGCCGAGGGGCGGCTGAAGATCCACGGCGCCTATTTCGCGATCGCCGACGGCGTGCTGCACGTGATGGGCGACGACGGCGAGTTCGCGCCGGCCTGAGATATCGCAAGCCGGGCGGTCAGAGCCCGGCGTCGGTCCGCAGCGTACCCTCCGGGTCGGCGATCGCGTCGGCGCGCTCCTGCTCCGACTTGGGCGTGGCGACCAGCGGCTTCGCTGCGGCGAGCGCGCGGCGATAGGCTTCGACCAGCGCGGCGCGCGGCTCGGTGCGGATATCGGGCTGGACGCCCTTCCCTTCCCAATTGCCATGGGTGGTCGGGTGCTCGACCCGGCCATTGGGCACGAAGGCGCTCATGCCGGCGCCGAGCTCGACCGGTCGGTTCTGCGGATTGGCGCCGCCACGGGTGGGTTCGCCGACCAGCACCGCGCGGTGGGCGGCCTGGAGGTCATAGGCGAAGCCCTCGGCCGCCGAGAAGGTGCGGTTCGCGGTGAGCACGAACACCGGCCTGTCGGGATAGAGCGCGCCGCTGGCCGGGATATCGGCGTGGCGCTGCTCGACCTCGGTGGTGCCGTCGCGGTTGCGCCAGGTGATCCTGGCCATCGGGATCGGGGTGGCCGAGAGATGGCCGAGCAGGCGCGAATCCGCGGTGCCGCCGCCGCCGGTATTCTCGCGCAGGTCGATGATCAGGGCGTTGGTGTCCCTTAGCAGCTCCACCGCGCGGTCGATCGTCGCGGCGCCATCGGCGTCCTGGGCGAAGTAGCGCAGCTTGAGATAGCCGATATTGCCCGGCAGGCGGCGCACGCCCATCAGGCCGTGGGCGATATGCTTCTCGACCAGCGCGGCTTCATTGGGGACCGGTGCGCGATCGGGGGCGATCGTGTTGACCTTGATCTTGAGATGCAGGTCGTGGCTCTCGGCGAGCAGCGCGTTGACCTGGGTCACCAGCGCCTCGCGGTCGCGGATCGCGACGAGGCGGCCGCGTTCCTTGCGGAGCAGCGCCTGGAGGCGGGTGCCGACATCCGGATAGGAATAGCTGTCGAGCCCGGCGATCAGCGCGTCGACCGCGTGGCCGGCAGCCGCCGGCGTCAGGTCGTCGGGCGCCGCCGATACGGGAGCGGCGAGCAGAAGCAGGGCAGCGGCGGCAAGGGTGCGCATCGGGGTTCCGAACCTGTGAAGTGTGTTGCCGCAACAAACCACTTCGGCACGGAACGCGATTTCCCTGCGACGAAACTCGACTTCGCCGCGACCGGATCAGAGGCCGAGCGCCTTTTTCGCGACCTTCTCCACCTCGGGGTCGAGCTCGGGCGGGTCCATCGGCACATGCTTCTCCAGCGCATCGGCGATCGCGGTGAGCGCGGCGATGCGGGCGGCCTTCTTGTCGTTGCCGTCGATCACGATCCAGGGCGCATGCTCGGTGCTGGTCCGCTTGAACATCTCGTGCATCGCTTCGAGATATTGCGGGCGCTTCTCGCGGTTGCGATAATCGTCGAGCCCGGTCTTCCAGCGCTTCCAGGGATGCTCGAGCCGGTCCTTGAGCCGCTTGTCCTGGGTCTTCTGGGTGACGTGGACGAAGACCTTGACCAGGGTGGTGCCGGCCGTGACCTGCTGGGCCTCGAAATCGTTGATCTCGTCATAGCCGCGTTCCCACTCGGCCTTGCTGGCAAAACCCTCGACCCGCTCGACCAGCACGCGGCCATACCAGGTGCGGTCGAAGATCGCGATGTTGTGCTGGGCGGGGAGCCGGCGCCAGAAACGCCAGAGGAAATGGTGGGCCAGCTCCTCCTGGGTGGGCGCGGAGATCGGCCAGACCTCATAGTAGCGCGGGTCCCATTCGGCGGTGAGGCGCTGGATGATGCCGCCCTTCCCCGCCGCGTCCCAGCCCTCGAACGCGACGATCGCGCGGCGGCGGTGGACGATATGGGCGTAATGGATGTGGCTCAGCCGCTTCTGGATCTTCGCCAGCGCCTTGTCATAGTCGCCATGGAGCTTCTCGCCCTTCTCATAGTCCGACAGATCGATCGTCATGCCACCTCCTTGTGCGCCGAACGCACGATCCGCCTTGTCGGTGCCGCTGGCAAGCGTGAATGCGCCGCGCTAGCCTGGGCGCGGAAACGGGCGGGATCGCAGGATGTTCAAGGCGATTGGTTACAATCTGAGGCGACTGGCGCGCTTCTCGGGGCGCGACACGCGCGAGACCTTCTGGCCCTATGCGCTGACCCTGGTCGGGCTGACGATGATCGACGGGGCGCTGGTCGCCCTGCCGGTGCTGCACGACGCGATGACGCGGATGGAGCCGACGGCACGCCGGGGCCCAATCGCTATGGCGAGGACCCGGTTCCCGCCGAGGTGCGGGCGCGGCGCAAGCTGCCGCCGGCCCCGCGCCGCTGACGGTCAGTCGGGCGTTTCGGCGGCGACCTTCGCGGTTTCGGCGCGCAGCGCCTTCAGTTCCTCGAGCGACATCGGCGCGTCCGCACCACCGGCGGCGTCGCCGCACTTGGCGTGGAGCGCCTGCGACGCGGTGAGCAGCCGTTCGCTGAGCGCGAACTGACGGTCCATCGCCGCGTCCATCTCCTTCGGCATGCCGGTGGCGCCCATGCCGCCGGTCGCGGCGCGCGAGACGAGCGAGCCGCCCATCGAGGCGACGGTGCCGACGCCGGGGATCATCCCCGCCAGGCTGGAGAGCAGCCCGCCGGTGCGCGCCGCCTTCGCACGGGCCTGCATCTTCTTGCGTGCGTCATTGGCCATTTTCGACATGCCCAGGCTTTCCGTCTGCATGTCGCGCTCGGCCTGGGCGACTTCGGCGCGCAGCCGGGCGCAGACCGCGTCCCCGGCAGGGGCAGCCGGGGCCGGCGCGTCCTGCGCGGCGCCGGGCTGGGCGAACAGCAGCGCGGCGGCGGTGAAGGCAAGCGTGCGGGGATGACGCGTCATGGCAGGGCTCCCGGTCAGTCGTCCGAAGGCGGGTGGAGATCGGTGACCTTGCCGGCGGCATCGACGCCGAAGCGCCAGGTCATCGACTGGTTCTTGAAGGCGATGGCATAGAGGCGGACATGCTCGTCCTTGCCGGGCGTATCCGCGACCAGGGTGACGCGCTGGACCGGGCCGAGCGCGGCGAGCAGCGACTGGCCATAATCCTCGAGGAACGGCACCGGCCCCTTGAGCGCGCTTTCGGCATAGCGCTTGCGGTCGAGCTTGCCCGCCGCGGCTTCGGCCATCGCCTCGCGCATCAGCGCGGTGAGCTCGGGCTTCGTATCCGGCACGGCCTTCGGGGCGGGCGGCCTGGGCAGATAGAAATCGGCGATGCCGCGGGCGAGCAGCGGATAGTAACGCTGCTGGTTGGTGAGGACGATCACCGTCAGCCCCTCGGCATCGGCATGGAGGATGTCGGCGAGCGCGGGGCCGCCGCTATGCCCGACCACTCGGACCCCGTGATAGGTGCCGGCGGTCCAGCCGACGCCGAAGCCGGCGGGCTTGCCGGTCTTGAGCAAGGGCGGCGTCTCGAGCAGCTTCTGGCTCTCCGGCCTGAGCAGTTCCCCGCGATCGAGCGCGGCGAACAGCGCGGCGAAATCGCGCGCCGAGCTGTACAGGCCGCCGGCGGCATAGCCGGTCTCGCCATAGACGAAGCTGCTCATCCGCTGCTCGCCGTCGCGCCAGGCATGGATGGCGGCGCGGTGCGGCAAGGGGAGCGACGAGCGGAACGGACCGCCCTGGCGCTCGAAGTTGAAGCCGGTGTCCTGGAGGCCGAGCGGGGTGCAGATCTCGTCGCGGAAGATCGCGGCGATGTCCTTGCCCGCCACCTTCTCCATCACCGCGCGCAGCACGACGAAATCGGTGAAGCCGTAGCGGCTCTCGGTGCCCGGGGCATAGGCGAGCGGTGCCTGCATCGCGGCGGCGAGCGTGTCGACGACGCTGTCTTTGTGCTCGGGCAGCTTCTCGGCGAGGCCGGAGCTGTGGCTGGCGAGGTTGAGCACGGTGATCTCGCGCCAGCTGGCCGGCGCATCGGGGAAGAAGCGATCGAGCGTGTCGTCGAGCCGCAGCTTGCCGGCCTCGACCAGCCGCATCAGCGCGATGCCGGTGAAGATCTTGGTGGCGGACGCGGTCTGGAAGCGCGTGTCCGGCCCGACGGGCGCGTTCCATTCGAGATTGGCGAGGCCATAGCTGCGCACCGTCTCGATCCTGCCCTTGCGGACCACGGCGACGGCGATGCCGGGGATGTGGCCGGCCTCCATCTGGGTGCGGACATAATCATCGACCGCATCGGCGCTCGCCGGCACCGCCGCACACAGGGCCATTGCGGCCACACCAGCCAGGTAACGCATTCACCTCTCCCGACGCGAGCGACACCGCCCGGAACTGGGCTAGTCACGCCGGGAGGATGACGGGAACGGCTATGCGATGAAAGTCGACCTGCTCACTTCGAAACCGCGATCCGATCGGCATCGACGCGGTTCTGGAGCATCCTGCCCGCCTCGGCATCGGCGGCGCTGCGCAAGGTCGTCTCGGCGATCGCGGCCAGCGCTTCCTCGGTGAGAAAGGCCTGGTGGCCGGTGACCAGCACATTGGGGAAGGTCAGCAGGCGCTGGAACAGGTCGTCCGAGACGATCTCGTTCGACAGATCCTCGAAGAACAGATCGGCTTCCTGCTCATAGACGTCGAGCGCGACCGCGCCGATCTTGCGGGACTTGAGCCCCTCGATCAGCGCGGTGGTGTCGATCAGCGCGCCGCGGCTGGTGTTGACGATCATCAGCCCGTCGCGGGCGCCATCGATCGTCGCCGCGTCGATCAGGTGGCGGGTGTCCGGGGTCAGCGGGCAATGGAGGGTGACGATCTCGGCGGTGCGCAGCAGCGTGTCGCGCGGGACGTAGCGAATGCCGATGCGCTCCAGCTCGGGATCGGGATAGAGGTCGGCGGCGAGCACGTCGCAGCCAAAGCCGAGCTTGAGCCCGCGGGCGACCAGCGCCCCGATCTTGCCGGTGCCGATCACGCCGACGGTGCGGCCATGGAGGTTGCGGCCGATCAGGCCGTCGAGCGCGAAGTTGTTGTCGCGCACCCGGGCCCAGGCGCGCGGGATATGGCGATCGACCGCGAGCAACAGGCCGATGGTGAACTCGGCGACGGCATGGGGCGAATAAGCGGGCACGCGGACCACGGCGATGCCGAGCCGGTGCGCGGCGGCGAGATCGACATTGTTGAACCCGGCGCAGCGCAGCGCGACCAGCCGCGTCCCCTGCCCGGCCAGCGCTTCCAGCACCTCGGCATCGACAAGGTCGTTGACGAAGACGCACACCGCCTGGTGGCCGGCGGCGAGCGCCGCGGTGGCGGGTTCGAGCCGGGGCTCGAGGAAATGCAGGTCGTGGCCGAATGCCGCGTTCGCCTCGGTCAGGAAGCGGCGGTCATAGGGCTTGGTGTTGAAGACGGCGATGCGCATGCCTGTACCCCCTTCCGACGGGACAGCGGTTCCCGCGCCCCGGTAAAAATCAGCTTCCCGCCAATATCTTAGCACATCCAGAAAAGTTGTTGAAACATATCCTTTTTACGGCGCCAGAAAGCGCGCGTTCCTGCGCTTCTGGTGGGGAAAGAATGAAGACCGGTTCGATGTTGCGCGCGGGCGCCGCCGTTGGTGTGTGCCTGGCGACGATGGCGCTTGCCTCTTGCGGAGGCAGTGGCGGCGTGACCAGCCCGACGCCGTCGGCGACCGTCAGCCCTGCGCCGCCCCCTACCCCGGTCGTCACCCCGGTTCCCAAGGAAACCGCTACCACCAGCGACGGCGTGACCGTCGACATCGCGCCGATCGCGGCTTTCGAATATCCCTGGGCGATCAACTTCATCCCGGACGGACGGATTCTGGTCACCCAGGCCTATGACGGGATCCGTCTCGTCACGCCGATGGGAGCCTTTACCGCACCGCTTGCGGGGTTGCCGAACGGCTTCCGCCCCTATGACATCATCCCCAGCGCGGACTATGCTACCTCGCACAAGGTGGTGATCAGCTCCGACGAGCCCGGTGCCGATGGCGAAGAGGGCCTGGCGGTTTCGACCGCCGAGCTGGTGCTGCCGACCGGCGGCGAGCCGCGCTTCGAGAAATTCACCACGATCTGGCGGCAGACCAAGACGAGCACGCCGGGACAATTTGGTGGCAAGCTGGCTTTCTCGCCAGACGGCAAATATCTGTTCATCACCACCGGCGAGCGCGCGACCTTCACGCCGGCGCAGGACCTGTCCAACACCCTGGGCAAGACGATCCGCCTCTTCCCGGACGGCTCCATCCCGCCCGACAATCCCTTTGTGAACACGCCCGGCGCCAAGCCGGAGATCTGGACGCTGGGTCATCGCAATCCCTATGGTATCGCCTTCGATTCCGCGGGCCGTCAATGGCAGCACGAGATGGGCCCCAAGGGTGGCGACGAACTCAACCTGATCGTTCCCGGTGGCAATTATGGCTGGCCGAACGTGTCCTGGGGCAATCATTATGACGGCGGGCTGATTGCGAAGCCCTCGACGGGCGACGGCTATCTTCAGCCGGTGACCTATTGGGATCCGGTGATCGCGCCGGCCGGCATGATCATCTATTCGGGCAAGATCTTCCGGCAATGGGCCGGCTATGCGATCATCGGCGGCCTGCAGTCACAGGGGCTGGTGTTCGTCAAGTTCAACGGGACGAGCGCGACGGAGGTCGCCCGGCTGCCGCTGCATGCGCGCATCCGCGACGTGCGCGAAGGACCGGATGGCGCGATCTGGGTGCTCGAGGATACCGGCACGGGACGCGTGCTGCGGCTGTCGCCCAGGCCGAGCTGAGCCGCCTCAGCAGGCCACCACGTTCACCGCCAGGCCGCCCTGGGCCGTCTCCTTGTATTTGGAGCGCATGTCCTCGCCGGTCTGGCGCATCGTCTCGATCACCGCGTCGAGGCTGACGACATGGCTGCCGTCGCCGTGCATGGCGAGATAGGCGGCGTTGATCGCCTTGATCGCGCCCATCGTGTTGCGCTCGATGCAGGGGATCTGGACGAGGCCGCCGATCGGATCGCAGGTGAGGCCGAGATTATGCTCCATGCCGATCTCGGCGGCATTCTCGATCTGGGCATTGGTCGCGCCCAGCGCTGCAGCCAGTCCCGCCGCCGCCATCGAGCAGGCGACGCCGACTTCGCCTTGGCAGCCCATCTCGGCGGCCGAGATCGAAGCGCGCTTCTTGTAGAGGAAGCCGATCGCGGCGGTGGTGAGCAGGAAGGTGCGCGAGCCGGCGGGGGTCGGGTTGGCGCAGAAGGTCTCGTAATAGCGCAGCACCGCCGGGATCACCCCCGCCGCGCCATTGGTCGGCGCGGTGACGACGCGGCCGCCGGCGGCATTCTCCTCGTTCACCGCGAGCGCCCAGAGGCTCACCCAGTCGAAGACCAGCGAGGGATCGCTGCGCGGGCCGCGCGCCATCAGCCGCTGGTGGAGGTCGCGGGCGCGGCGCTTGACCTTGAGGCCGCCGGGCAGCTCGCCCTCCCCGCGCATGCCCCGGTCGATACAGGCCGACATCGCGGCGCGCAGGCTGTCGAGAAAGGCGTCGGTCTCGGCATCGTCGCGCCAGGCGGCTTCGTTGGCGCGAACGATATCGGCGATGCTGGCGTCCTGCGCGGCCGCCACGGCAAGCAGCTCGGCACCGGAGGTGAAGGCGAAGGGCAGCTTGACGTTGGTCTGGGGCGGCTCGCAGCCGCCCTCGACGATCGCGCCGCCGCCGATCGAATAATAGAAGGTCTCCCAGGGCTCGCCCTCGGGATAATGGGCGACGAAGCGCATGCCATTGGGGTGCGCGGGCAGGAACTTGTCGTCGCGGAAGATCAGGTGGCGGCCCTCGACAAAGGGCACGGTGACATGGCCGCCCAGCGCCAGCTGCTGCTCGGCGCGGATCGTCTCGACCAAAGTGGGCACGGCGTCGGGATCGACCGTCTCGGGCAGATAGCCGGCCAGGCCGAGGATCGTGGCGATATCGGTGGCGTGACCGCGCCCGGTGAGCGCGAGCGAGCCATAGAGCTCGCAGGAGACGGCGGTCGGCGTGCCGCGATCGAGCGCCGCTTCGGCAAAGGCCGCGGCGGCACGCATCGGGCCGACGGTGTGCGAGCTCGACGGGCCGATGCCGATGGTGAACAGGTCGGCGAGCCCAATCGTCGCCTCCGCCCGGGCGCGGGCCCGTGCGGTATTCTCGTCAGACATTTCTACTCCTGCGTCCCGACTCTGCCGGCCGGATTGCTCGATATGGTTGTAGTTTTATGTCTGTACGTTGAAGTTTTATAACTTCAAGCGATTGGAATGGTCGGGGCGTGCCCATAATCGCCTCGTCACCCCGGCCTTGAGCCGGGGTCCCGCTATCTGTTCCCCGAAAGAGAAGAAGCGGGATCCCGGCTCAAGGCCGGGATGACGTTTAGAAAACGGATCAGCCCGCCGCGGGATCGACGATGCCGTCGGTGCCCTTCTTGGCGAGGTCCGCCGCGACCTGCGGGGCGAGGCGGATGTTGAGCTCCTTGAGCTGCTTCTCGCTGACATAGGACGGGGCCTGCATCATCAGGTCCTCGGCCTTCTGGGTCATCGGGAAGACGATGACTTCGCGAATGTTCGGCTCGTCGGCGAGCAGCATCACGATGCGGTCCACGCCCGGGGCCGAGCCGCCGTGCGGCGGGGCGCCGAACTTGAAGGCGTTGATCATGCCCGCGAAATTGGTGTTGACATCCGCCTGGGTGTAGCCGGCGATCTCGAACGCCTTGTACATGATCTCCGGACGGTGGTTCCGGATCGCGCCCGACGACAGCTCGATGCCGTTGCAGACGATGTCATACTGGTAGGCGAGGATGTCGAGCGGGTCCTTGGTCTCCAGCGCTTCCAGCTCGCCCTGCGGCATCGAGAACGGGTTGTGGCTGAAGTCGACCTTCTTGGCGTCCTCGTCATATTCGAACATCGGGAAGTCGACGATCCAGCAGAATTCGAAGCGCTTCTTGTCGATCAGCTCGAGCTGCTCGGCGGCGCGGGTGCGCGCGAGGCCGGCGAGCTTGGCGGCCTGGGCTTCCTTGCCCGCGGCGAAGAAGATGCCGTCGTTCGGACCGAGGCCCATCGCCTGCGCAATGGCCTGCATGCCTTCCTGGCCGTGGTTGTTGGCGATCGGGCCGCCGAACACGCCGTCCTTCTGGGTGGCATAGCCGAGGCCCGGGAAGCCTTCCGACTGGGCCCAGCTGTTCATGTCGTCGAAGAACTTGCGGCTCTTCTCATGCGTGTTCGGTGCCGGCACCGCGCGGACGACATCGCCACCCTCGACGATCGAAGCGAAGCGGCCGAAGCCCGAGCCCTTGAAGAACTCCGAGACGTCGGTGATCAGCAGCGGGTTGCGCAGGTCGGGCTTGTCGTTGCCGTACTTGAGCATCGATTCGCGGTACGGGATGCGCTTGAACGGCAGCGCCGAGACGCTGCGGCCCATCCCTTCCCAGTCGGCGAATTCCTCGAACACGCCGTGCAGCACCGGCTCGATCGCGGCGAACACGTCGTCCTGCGTCACATAGCTCATCTCGAAATCGAGCTGGTAGAACTCGCCCGGCGAGCGATCGGCGCGCGCGTCCTCGTCGCGGAAGCAGGGGGCGATCTGGAAATATTTGTCGAAGCCGGCGACCATCAGCAGCTGCTTGAACATCTGCGGCGCCTGGGGGAGCGCGTAGAACTTGCCCGGGTGGACGCGCGACGGGACCAGATAGTCGCGGGCGCCTTCGGGCGAGGACGCAGTGAGGATCGGCGTCTGGAACTCGGTGAAGCCCTGGTCGATCATCCGGCGGCGCAGCGAGGCGATAACGCTCGAGCGCAGCATGATGTTCTTGTGGACCTTCTCGCGGCGCAGATCGAGGAAGCGGTTCCGCAGGCGGATTTCCTCGGGGTATTCGGCATCGCCGAACACCGGCAGCGGCAGTTCCTGCGCCTGGCTCTGGATCTTCGCCTCGGTGACGCGGATCTCGACCTCACCCGTGGGGAGGTTCGGGTTCACCGCCTCGGCCGAACGGGCGACGACCTTGCCGGTCATCGTCACAACCGATTCGCTGCGCAGCGACTCGATCACCTGGAAGGCCGGGCCATCCACTTCGGTGACGATCTGGGTGATGCCATAATGGTCGCGCAGGTCGATGAAGACCAGGTCGCCATGGTCGCGCTTGCGGTGGACCCAGCCCGAAAGGCGGACTTCCTGGCCGACATGTTCGGCGCGGAGCTGGGCGCAGGTGTGCGTGCGATAGGCGTGCATGACTCTCTTCTCTGGCTTTGCCCTCCTCTCCCCTCCCGCTCGCGGGAGGGATCGGGGGAGAGCTGGTGCGGCGTGTGCGAACCTCGCGCGGTGCCTTACAGCCCCTCCCCTAGCCCCTCCCGCAAGCGGAAGGGGGACTTGGGCGGAAATGACGTGACGTGCGCTTTCCCCTCCCACCCTCTTTTGTCAACCCGAAGACCGGTCTATGGGCTGCGGATGCATATCCATGGTCTGATTGAAGACAGCGCGACTCTCGCCAACCTCTGCGCCCGCCTCGCCAACAAGCCGTACGTCTGCGTGGACACCGAGTTCATGCGCGAAAACAGCTATTGGCCCGAACTCTGCCTGATCCAGATCGCCGACGACGAAGAAGCCGCGGCGATCGATCCGATGGCCCCGGGAATCGATCTCACGCCCCTGCTCGACCTGATGGTCGACAATGAGGACGTGCTGAAGGTCTTCCATGCCGGCGGCCAGGACATCGAGATCGTCTACAACCTGACGGGCAAGACTCCGCACCCGCTGTTCGACACCCAGGTCGCCGCGATGGCGCTCGGGCTGGGCGAGCAGATCGGCTATTCGAACCTGGTCGACACCTATCTGGGCTTCACCATCGACAAGGGTGCCCGCTTCACCGACTGGAGCCGCCGCCCGCTCGACAAGCGCCAGATCGACTATGCGATCGCCGACGTGACCCACCTCTCCAAGATCTTCCCCAAGATGCTGGAGAAGCTGAAGAAAACCGGTCGCGGCGCCTGGCTCGACCAGGAGATGGAGCGGCTCGCCGATCCCGAGAACTATCATAACGACCCGGACGAGGCGTGGCAGCGCGTGCGCGTGTCGAGCCGCAAGCCCGAGGTGCTGGGCCGCCTCAAGGCACTCGCCCGCTGGCGCGAGCTCGAGGCGCAGGGCAAGGACCTGCCGCGCGGCCGCATCGTCAAGGACGAGACGCTGGCCGACCTCGCCGGCAATCCGCCGCGCAAGCAGAGCGACCTCGGCAAGGTGCGCGGGCTCTCCGCCGCCTGGGCAGGCAACGATATCGGCGGGCGGCTGATGGCGGCGCTCGACGCCTCCGAGCCGATGTCCACCGGCGAGATGCCGCCGCGCGACGATCGCAAGCCTTCGCTCGGCAAGGACGGCGCGCTGGTCGCCGACCTGCTCAAGCTGCTGCTCAAGATCCGCGCCAAGGAGATCAACGTGGCGCCGCGCCTGCTCGCGCGCTCGGACGATCTCGAGTCGCTCGCCGCCGGCGTGCGCGACGGGCTCGCGATCCTCGAGGGCTGGCGCTACGAGCAGTTCGGCCGCGACGCGCTCAACCTGGTCGAGGGTCAGCTGGGGTTCACCGTCAAGAATGGTAAGCTCAAGATGACCCGTACCGAGGAACCCGCCGCATGATTCGCCTCGTCCTGCCTGCCGCTGTTGCCCTGGTGATGACCGGTGCCTGCACCCCGAAGACGCCGCCCGAGGCGATCCCGGGCGTGGAGTGCAACGCATCGAAGCTGGGCGAGCTGGTCGGCAAGACGCGCAGCCCCGAGGTCGAGGCGGAAGCGCTCAAGCTGTCGGGCGCCAGGACGGTACGCTGGCTGACGCCGGAATCGATGATGACGATGGATTTCCGCCCGGACCGGCTGAACCTGCATCTCGGCACCGACGGGAAGATTGGCTCCGCGCGCTGCGGGTAAGCACCGGGTTAAGCACCTCGCGCCCTCCCCTTCGTTACGCATCCGGGCTATAAGCTGCTGCACCGGGGGCGACCGAGGAGAGAGACATGCGCGCTATCGGAATGGTCGCGACCGCCCTGCTGGTTGCCGGCTGCATGAACGACGGCAGGCCAACCCCGATGCCGGGGCCGCGCATGTGCAACGCCAATGCGGTGCAGCGCTTCATGGGCGCATCGATGTCCGCCGGGCTCCAGTCGCGGTTGCAGGCGCGCAGCGGCGCCTCGAGCATACGCGTGGTGCGTCCGGGCGATGCCGTGACGATGGACTTCCGCCGCGACCGGCTGACGGTGGACGTCAACCAGCGCGGACGGATCAGCGGGCTGCGCTGCGTTTAGTCACGCTCGTGGCGCGGCACCGAACAGGTCGTCGGCGAACAGGTCGATCGCCTTTTGCGAGATGCCGGTGTTGTTGAGCAGGACGATGCTCTCCTGCGTGTCGTAGCGGTGCGCGAGCAGGCTGCGATAGCCGGCGGTACGGCCGGTTTCCCATGCCGCCTCGACCGGCTTGCCCGCGATCGTCATCGTCCGCACCCGGCCGCCGAGCGAATAGTCCTGCTCGGCGACGCGCACCGTGCGCAGCGCCTTGAGCGAGGCGGGCGAGAGGAAGCCCTTGTCGAACACCGCATGGCCGGCGCGGAGCAGGTCGGGGGCGTTGCTGAAATAGCCGCCCGAGGCCGCCATCACCGGCGTGCGCGGATTGGGCCATTCGACCACCGGATCGACGGTGCGATAGGACAAGGCCGATCCGGGCTGGTTCTCGGTGCCGATCGCGGCGGTGGTTTGTTTGAGGCCGAGCGGATCGAGGGTAATCTCGCGCATCGCCTGCTGGAAGGGCTTGCCGGTCACCGCCTCGACGATCGCGACGACGATGAACCAGTTGGTCAGCAGATAATCGAACTTGGCTCCGGGCTCGAAGATCAGGTCGCCCGAGCAGAAGCGGCGGACCGATTCGGCAGTGCCGATGTCGCGGGTGACGAGATCGGGCTCGAGCTTCGCCTCGGGCATGAAGCCGTTGGGGATGCCGCTGGTGTTCGACAGCAGATGCGCGAGCTGGACCTTGCCGCCGGTATCGGCGCGGTAGCCGGGCAGCAGCGTCGCGATCGGCGCGTCGAGCGCGAGCTTGCCCGCCTCGGCGAGCTTGAGGATCGTCACCGTGGTGAGGAACTTCGAGATCGAGGCGATGCCATAGACGGTATCGGTGGTCACCGGCGCCTTGGTGGTGAGGTTCGCCAGCCCGAAATTGCGGACATAGACCTGCTTGCCGGCCCTGGCGCGCAGGATGGTGCCGGCAAAGCCGTTCGCCTTCACGAAGGCATCGATCTTGGCATCGTCCGGATGGCCCTTGGCCCAGGCCGGCAGCGGCGCCAGCGCCGTCATTCCCATGGCCGCGCCACCCTGCAGCAGCGCGCGTCTATCGATCCGCATCCAGTCGTTCCTCCCTACGCCTTCACATGGGTGAATTCATTGCGGGGGCGACATGAACGCCATGTTACTAGACTTCGAGGATCGGCTCCTTGCCGAACGCCGCGGCCAACGCCTTGTGGCGCTTCTCGACCGCTTCACCGTAAAGCGCCTCGTCCTCGGGATCGAGGCAGAGCGCCAGCGTCTCCTCGTCGATGTGCAGTTCCGAGCGCTTGATCGGCGCGGCGACACCGCCCGACAGGCGCTGGCCCAAGCGGATCGCCAAGCCCCAGAGCTTGGCGCGCCACAGCGTGTCGTCATCGGCGAGCTGAGGTAGCGGCGCCGGGGTGTCGAGGCCGCCGCCAAGCGCGGTGTAGAGCGCCTGGCCGAGCGCGGCACGGCCCATCGAGTCGATCGCCACCCAATTGCCGTGCAGCGCCGCATCGAGGCCGCGTTCGGCGCGGAATTCGGGATTGGCGTGCCAGCCGACATCGACCAGCTGGCAGGCGGCATGGCGCAGCCGCGCCATCTCGGGCGGCTCGCCGGCGAAGAGCGGGGCGATCCACTGGTCGAGCAGGTCGCCATGCTCGGGGAAGCGACCGAGCCGCTCGCCCTCGTCGCGGGTGGCGGCGATCAACGGGTCCTGCTGGCGGACTTCCGGCGCCAGCCGCTGGTAGAGCAGCCCTTCGCGCAGGCCATAGGCCGAGACGATCGTGCCCTTGCTGCCAAGCTGCTTGAGCACCTGGGAGAGCAGCAGCGCGGCGTCCTCCAGCGAGCCGGCACGGGCGCTGGACAGGTTGGGGATCGCCTTGAGGTCCGCCTTGGGCATGGCGGCGATCGAGCTGGCGAGCTCGCCGATCCGCGCCACCGCCATCGGATATTGGTGGGCGATCGGCAGCGGATAATGCTTCAGGTGCATGTCGAGCCGGGCAAGGCTGCGCCACGAACCGCCGACCAGGTAGAAGGGCAGCCCCTTCCCCCGCCCCTTCCACCCGGCATCGCCGAGCAGCTTGGCGACCTTGCGGTCCAGCGCGGACTTGCCCTCCGCGCGGATCGCGCCGAGGCGCAGGACGCCGAGCGGGAAGGACACGCGATCGGTGACCGTGCCGGCGACGACGCGGACCAGCTCGAGCGAGCCGCCGCCGAGATCGCCGACGATGCCGTCCGCCTCGGGAATGCCCGACAGCACGCCGAGGCCGGCGGCCATCGCTTCTTCCTCACCCGACAGCGTCTCGACTTCGAGGCCGAGGTTGCGCGCCGTATCGATCAGCTCGCGGCCGTTGGAAGCGTCGCGGACGGCGGCGGTGGCGACGGTGCGCAGCTCGCCGACCTGCATCTCGCGCGCCAGCGTGGCGAAGCGGGCGAGCGCGCCACGCGCGGCGGCCATGCTGGCGGGCTCGATCGCCCCGGTCTCGGCCAGGCCGCGGCCGCGACCCGCCATCACCATTTCGTTGAACAAAGTGGCCGGCAGGCGCGCCGAGCCCTGATAGACCACGAGGCGCACCGAGTTGGAGCCGATATCGATGATCGCGGTGCGACCCTCGATCCCGGCCGGCTTCGTGCGCGCCCTGCGGAACGGCAATGTCGTCATGCCTTGGCCCTGGTCCTCGCCTTGCGCTTCAGCTGGAGCTTGGGCACCGGCTTGCGCGCATCGAGCGCGGCGCCGCGGCCCGAAAGCGACGGGTTGGTCATGAAATAGCGGTGCAGGTTGAAGTTCCCGTCCTCGCCCGGCGCGATCCGGGTGTAATGGCCGTCGGGCTGGAGCACCCAGCTCTGCTCGTTGTCGAGCAGGTTCGCCACCATCACCTGATCGAGCACCTGGTCGTGCACCGTCTTGTTGAGGATCGGCAGCATGAACTCGACGCGGCGATCGAAGTTGCGCTGCATCCAGTCGGCGGAGGAGATGTAGACCGCGGCGCCGTCATTGGGCAGCGCCTTGCCGCGCCCGAACGCCCAGATCCGGCTGTGCTCGAGGAAGCGGCCGACGATCGACTTGACCTTGATGTTCTCGCTCATGCCCGGAACGCCGGGGCGCAGGCAGCAGATGCCGCGGATGATAAGCTCGATCTCCACCCCGGCATTGCTTGCCTCGTAGAGCTTCTCGATCACCGCGGGATCGACCAGCGAGTTCATCTTGGCCCAGAGCTGGCCGGGGCGGCCGGCGCGGGCATGGGCGATCTCGTCGTCGATCAGCCCGACCAGGCGGTTGCGCAGGTCGCGCGGGGAAATGCCGACCAGCTCCAGCGCCTGCGGCTCCACATAGCCGGTGACGTAGTTGAAGATCTGCGCGGCATCGCGGCCGACCCGCGGATCGGCGGTGAAGAAGCTGATGTCGGTGTAGATGCGCGCGGTGATCGGGTGGTAGTTGCCGGTGCCGAAGTGGCAATAGGTGCGATAGCCATTGCCCTCGCGCCGCACGACCATCGAGACCTTGGCATGGGTCTTCCAGTCGATGAACCCGTAGACGACCTGGACCCCGGCACGCTCCAGCGCGGTCGCCCAATAGAGGTTCTGCTCCTCGTCGAAGCGCGCCTTGAGCTCCACGACCGCGGTGACCGACTTGCCGGCCTCGGCCGCGGCGATCAGCGCGTTGATGATCGCGGGCTGCTTGCCTGCGCGGTAGAGCGTCTGCTTGATCGCCACCACATCGGGATCGGACGCCGCCTGCTGCAGGAACGAGATGACGACGTCGAAGCTCTCATAGGGGTGGTGGACGACGATGTCCTTGGCCTTGATCGCCGCGAAGCAATCGCCGCCATATTCGCGGATCCGCTCGGGGAAGCGCGGCGTATAGGGCGTGAACTTCAGATCGGGGCGGTCCTCGTCGACCAGCGCCGCAAGATCGCCGATGCCGAGGAAGCCGCCGGTTTCGGTGAGCAGCGCCTCGCTGCCGCCCAGCTCCTCCTTGAGTACCGCCTCCAGCTCGGGGGAGATGCTCTCCTCCATCTCGAGACGGATCACCCGGCCGCGACGGCGCCGCTTGATCGCCGAGCGGAAGGTCATCACCAGATCCTCGGCCTCTTCCTCGATCTCGATATCGCTGTCGCGCAGCACGCGGAAGGCGGCCGCACCGAGCGAGGTGTAGCCGGGAAAGAGCAGGTGCGAGAAATGCTTGAGCACCGCCTCGACCGCGACATAGCGTGCCGGGTTTCCGGGGAGCCGGACGAAGCGCTTGATCGCGGTGGGCAGCAGGACCAGCTCGCGCACCGGCTCGCGGTCCGAATTGCGGACGAGATCGAAGATCACGCTCGATCCCTGGTTGGGGATGAACGGGAACGGGTGCGCCGGGTCGAGCGCCTGGGGCGTCAGGATCGGGAAGATCTGGTCGCGGAAATGGGTCTGCAGCCAGGCCTCGGTCTCGCCCTCGATCGCATTGGCGTCGAGGACATGGATATCGGTCTCGGCCAGGTCGGCACGGATGCTGGTCCATACCGCCTGCTGGTTGTCGGCCAGCGCCTCTGCCTCGGCCGAGATGGCGGCGAGCTGCTGGCCGGGGGTGAGCCCGTCGACCGAGCGGGTCTCCACCTTCTGGAGCTGCTGCCCCATCAGGCCGGCGACGCGGACCATGAAGAACTCGTCGAAGTTCGAGCCCGAGATCGACAGGAAGCGCAGCCGCTCGAGCAGTGGATGGGCGGGGTTGGTCGCCTCTTCCATCACCCGGCGGTTGAAGGCCAGCCAGCTCAGCTCGCGATTGAAGTAACGTGCGGAAGTGTCCGGCAATTCGGTCATCGAAACCCCTTCATCGGCGCGTGCTCTCGCTGCCTTGACCATGCCGTTAGTCGCCCTCCGTTGCGGTTATGAGACCAGCTTCGATCAATGTGGCGCGCACGCTCGGGATCGACAAGCGCCGGCTTTCCTCCAGCTCCAGCGCATCGGCAACGCGCAGGATCGCGATATGGCTGCGCTCGATCCGCTTCGCGATCCAGGCGATCACATCGGGCTTGGCGTGGAGCAGGTGGCGCTCGAAGGCGCGTTCGAGCAGCTGGGGGATGAGCGCGTCGTCGGGCCGGCCGATCTCGAGCAGCGGCGAGGCGGCGAGGCGCGACTTGAGGTCGGGCAGCTTGACCGCCCATGCCGGCGGCGCGGCCTGGGCGATGATGAGCAGCGGGCGGTGATCGGCCTGGGCCTGGTTCCAGGCGTGGAACACCTCCGCTTCCTTGCCGAGATCGGCATCGTCGAAGATGCGCGCGCCGGTCTTGGCCGCGAAGATGCGCGCGAGCAGGCTGCGGCCGGACTTGCGCGGCCCGACGAGCAGGGCCGACATAACGGGCCAAGTGCCCCAATGTTCGAGCTGGTGGACGGCGCGGGCGTTGGAGTCGCTGACCAGGAATTCCGTCTCGCGTGCTTCGGGCAGTCCCAGCGGCAAGCGAAGCTGCGTCATCCGCCGTTCGGCGCTGGTGTGCCGGTGCCCGTGGGCGCCGGTATCGGCTGTTGCGTCGATCCGCCGCCACCGCCGCCGCCCGGACGGCGGATGCGCAGCACCCCTGCCCCTTCCTGGACGCTCCAGCCGCGTGCCTCGAGCTGGGCGCGCAGCGAGGCGATCTGGCCGTCGAACGAGACACGCATCACCGAGATGCCGCCCAGCGCAAGGCTGGAAGTGACCGCCGAGCGCACGCCCGGAATGCCGCGGAGCGCCGCCTCGCCGGCATTGACCGCGCCGACATTGGGCGTGTCGAACTGGATGTTCACGCCGCTGGTGCTGGCGGTGTTGATCGCGCCGGCATCGGGCGTGGGCGTCGCGACTTCGGTCGCTTCGTCCGTCGGCTTTTCTTCCTCGACCTTGGGCGCCGGCGGGCGGGTGGCGAGCAGCCGGTCGGTGCCGAGCAGGCCCAGCGCCAGCGCCTGCTGATAGGCCTTGTCGAGCCGCTGCACGCCGGCATCCATCAGCGTGTCGAGCGAATCGCCGTTATCGACGCGCAGGGCGAAGTCGGCGATCTTCTGGCGATCGGGGCCGTGGGTGCCGGAGAAGATGCCGATGATCGGCCCGCCCGGATATTCGCGACGAATCTGCACTTCGGCGATCAGCACGTCGGCCGCGCCATACTGGTCGAGCACCGAGCGCCACCAGTTGCGGCCGCGGCGCAGTACCTGGCCCGCGTTGAGCAGCATCGAATCGGGGCCGTTGCCCTGCACGCGGACATAATCGACCGTGCTGCCGCCGCTCTTGAAGCGGTTCCACGCCTTGGCCCAGGCGGTCTCGCGCTCGAACACCAGGCCCGAGCCGCCCGAATATTGCAGCGGCACGATCAGCATCGGCGGCGACTGGTTGACCGCGACCGAGACGCCGAGGATGCTGCCGGCCTTGTTGCGATCGAACAGCACGCTGAGGCGCGCGATATAGCGCGTCGGGCCGATCTGCTCCTTCTCGACGACGATGCCGGTGACCAGCGAATCGAGCGCCGAATCGGACATGCTGGAAGGCTTGCCGGTCAGCTTGCGCGACAGCATCTCCCAGCCCTTGCGCTGGGCGAGCCGCCAGCCGCCATAGCGCGCGGCATCGGCATCCTTGCCCTTCACGTCGACGTCGACGCCGGAGACTTCGAAGCTGCCCGAGGCGTCGATCGGTACGGCGCTGCCGCCCGCGGCCTTCTCCCCTTCGGCAAGCACGGCACCGAGCCCCGCAAGCGCGAGCGCGGAGGCAATGCCGATGGTGAGGGATTTGCGGGCAAGGGTCATGCGAGGCCCTTTTGGCGAAGGGCGCGGGGAAATCCAAGCGTAGATGTACGCTAATACCGTACGGGCCTCGTACGACATCGCCGTACATCCCCTCCGTCATCCCGGCCTTGTGCCGGGATCCACCCCTCCGCGAATGCTCAGGCAAGAAGATCGAGGGCGACGCTTGCCGCCCGGTGGACCCCGGAACAAGTCCGGGGTGACGATCTGATTGTTGGCGGCGGCCGGAATTAGCGCAACGGTTGCGGTACTGCCGGGGTGACGCGGGGCGAAGTCGGCGCTATGCGCGCCGCATGAGCGACCAGAAGAACTATACCTATGCCCAGGCGGGTGTCTCGATCGCGGCCGGCAACGCGCTGGTCCGGGCGATCGGCCCGCTCGCCAAGTCCACGCGCCGCGCCGGCGCCGATGCCGATCTCGGCGGGTTCGGCGGCGTGTTCGACCTGAAGGCGGCCGGGTTCACGGATCCGCTGCTGGTCGCGGCGAACGACGGCGTGGGCACCAAGCTCAAGCTCGCGATCGATTACAACGCGCATGACGGCGTCGGCGTCGACCTGGTCGCGATGTGCGCCAACGATCTTGTAGTCCAGGGCGCCGAGCCTTTGTTCTTCCTCGACTATTATGCCAGCGGCAAGCTGGTGCCCGAGACCGCCGAGCGCGTGATCGCCAGCATCGCCGAGGGCTGCCGCCAGGCCGGTTGCGCGCTGATCGGCGGCGAGACCGCCGAGATGCCGGGCATGTACGCTGATGAGGACTATGACCTGGCCGGCTTCTGCGTCGGCGCGGTCGAGCGCGACCAGCTGCTCGACGGCAGCAAGATCCGCCCGGGCGACGTGCTGCTCGGCCTGGGCTCGACCGGCGTGCACTCGAACGGCTTCTCGCTGGTCCGCCGCCTCGCCGCCGACAAGGGCTGGAAGATGGACCGCCCGGCGCTGTTCGATCAGGAAGTGATCCTGCTCGATGCGCTGATGGCGCCGACCCGCATCTATGTGCAAAGCCTGCTTCCGCAACTTCGCAAGGGCACTATCCACGGCCTGGCGCACATCACCGGCGGCGGCCTGCTCGAGAACGTCCCGCGCGTGCTGCCCGAGGGCTGCCATGCGCGGATCGATGCCGGTAGCTGGCCGCTTCCGCGGCTGATGGCCTTCCTGCAGGCGCAGGGGAATATCGAGCCGGAGGAAATGGCGCGGACCTTCAATTGCGGCATCGGCATGGTCGCGGTGGTTGCGGCCGACGTTGCCGAGGCGGTGAAGGCGGAGCTCTACGACGCGGGCGAGGAAGTGTTCGTAATCGGCGAAGTCGTCGAGGGCGAGCGTGGCTGCACCGTGTTCGGCCAGGGCGAAACCTGGAGCGCGCGTGGCGACTGGTCTGCGACGCATAATGCTTGATCTCCCCTCCCGCTTGCGGGAGGGGTCGGGGGA
>JAEXLC010000065.1 GCA_023445495.1 Pseudomonadota bacterium
AAAGCGGGACCCCGGCTCAAGGCCGGGGTGACGAAAAAACACTAAAGCTCCCGAAAGCACCCCAGGATCAGCCGCCTGGCATCGAAGGGCACCTCCCCCTCCACCTCCAGGCTGCCGTCCGCGTGCATCGCTTCCTCGGCGGCATCGAGCGTCGCCTTGTCGGGCCAGACCTGCCAGGAGATGACGATCTTCTCCCCCGGCTCGGCCGCCACCGCCTTGCGGAAATCGGTCACCGAACCGTCGGGCACGAAATCCTCCCAGGCCTCGGTGACCGACAGGCAGCCATGCGCCTTGAAGATCGCCGCACCCCGCCCGGCCCAGGCGCGATAGGCGTCCGCCTTCGCCTCCGGCACCGGGATCACCAGTGCGCAGATATACATCAGGCGGTGACCGGCCGCGGCAGCGCCCAGGCGAGCACCGCGCCCGCCGCGATCCAGCTCACCACGTCGCTGATCCACAAATAGGTGAAATAGCCCCAGGGCGCGTGGTTGAAGATCGGCTGGCCGAGATCCGAATAGGCCGTCACCGCGATGGCGGTCAGCCCGACCAGCTTGAGCCGCCCGGCAAAGTCGAGCCCGCCCGCCACCAGGCGCAGCGCGAAGCCCGCCACCAGCACGCAGACGATCGCAAGGATCAGCCCGCCGACCAGCGCACCCGCATCGAACGCCGCGAAGCCGTGCTGGTTGAACAGGATCATCGCCACCGGCCCCTGGCCGTAGAGCGCGGTGCCCGCGGGCGTATAGGGCCAGGGCACTGGATAGGCGCCCGTGCCGAGCGGCCCCAGGTGCTGGGCCAAGGCGGCATGGAGCGCCGCGCTGGCGGCATCGTCAGTCTTGGACAATGCGAGCAGGCTGAGCGGTGTGCCCCAGAAGATGAAGCCCACCAGCCACATGGCGAGCCCGCCAAGGGCACCGCCGAGCAATAGTCTAGCCATAATAACCTCCCCCTTTGGGAAGGTTACTTCATCAACCCGCGGATGAATCCGATCAAGCCCGTCTGGCGCGAGCGCTTGAGCCGTTCGGCGTTCAGGATGGTGTGCACCGAGCGATAGCATTGCTCGACATCGTCATTGACCAGCACATAGTCATAGCCGTCCCAGTGGCTGACCTCGGCCGCCGCGCGGTTCATGCGCGCATCGATCACTTCCATCGAATCGGTGTTGCGGTTGACCAGCCGCTGCCGCAGCTCGACGAACGAGGGCGGCAGGATGAACACGCGGACCACGTCGCCGCCGGCCAGCTGGAACAGCTGCTGCGCGCCCTGCCAGTCGATGTCGAACAGCACGTCGCGGCCCGAGTCGAGGATCTCCTCCACGGTCGAGCGCAGCGTGCCGTAGCGATGGTTGAACACATGCGCCCATTCGAGGAACTCATGGTTCTTCGTGATTTCGCGGAACCGCTCGAGATCGACGAAATGATAGTCGACGCCGTCCACCTCGCCCGGGCGCATCGCGCGGGTGGTGACGGAAACGGACATCTGGAGATGCTCGTCGGCGGCGAGCAGCTTGCGCGCGATCGTCGACTTGCCGGCGCCGGAGGGCGAGGACAGCACGAACAATACGCCGCGTCGCTTGAATCCGTGCGCGTCGGTCTCGGTGGAATGGGGCATGGGTGCCTTTGGCGTGGGACTCCCACGCCCGTCAAGTCTTTGGCGTCAAGCTAGGACCGGACGTAACGGACCTTCCGCTTCGGAAATATCAGCCGCCAGACGAAGCGCAGCACCAGGAAAAGCGCCGCCAGCACCCAGCCGACCGGTCCCAGCCGCGTCAGCAGCCGCTCGACGCCAAGGCCGATCAGCGCGCCCTTCACGCCGCCCTTGCCGTCCGAGCCGTCGATCCGGTTGCCGATAAAGGCGGCGAGCAGCTTGCCGATCATGCGGTTTCCGCGCGGCCGCGAGTGAAGTGGTGATACGCATAGGCCGCGCCGCCGATCACGATCGCCGCCGGCACGATCTTCTTCGCCGCCTTCCAGGTCAGCACCCCGGCGATCGCGCCCAGCGCCCCGCCCTCACCGTCCGCACGGTCGATGCGGTTGCCGATCCAGCCTGCGATTGCGTCCCCGATCATGGTTGCTCCGTCGTAAGTGGTTACGAAGAGCAAGCGATTGAAAGGCTCTCGAGTTCCCGCTGATAGCGGATCAGCTAAGCTTTGAGTCAGATTGCCTGGAAACAATATGCCGAACAGCAAAACCGCAGATAAGTAGCGCAAGGGACAGCAGAAAAGGCAGCGAAATCTGGTTTTGGCCAGCAAACCAGATGGAAAAGGCACCGCCGACCGCGCTCACGCTAGCGGCCCATGTCTCTATCGATCGTTTGGAAGGACGGCGCATGCGAAGTTGCTCGCGCAATCATCAGCAAAACGCAAGTGCCGCGGCACGCTAGCCGCGGCACTCAAACGGAATTTACCGCCCGATCATCGTCTCCGGCCGCACATACTGGTCGAACGTCGTTTCATCGACGAGACCCAGCGCCAGCCCGCTCTCCTTGAGCGTCAGGCCCTTCTCGTGCGCGTTCTTGGCGATCTTGGCGGCGTTGTCATAGCCGATCGCCGGCGCCAGCGCGGTCACCAGCATCAGCGAACGGTCGACCAGCGCCTTGATCTGCGATTCGTTCGCCTCGATCCCATCGACGCAGCGCTCGGCGAAGCTCGTCATGCCGATCGACAGCAGCGAGATCGAGCGCAGCACGTTCGCGCCGATCAACGGCATGAACACGTTGAGCTCGAAATGGCCCTGCATGCCGCCGACGGTGACTGCCTGGTTGTTGCCGATCACCTGCGCCGCAACCATCGTCAGCGATTCGCACTGGGTCGGGTTGACCTTGCCCGGCATGATCGAGCTGCCCGGCTCATTCGCCGGCAGCGACAGCTCGCCCAGGCCCGAGCGCGGGCCCGAGCCGAGGAAGCGGATGTCGTTGGCGATCTTGTTGAGCGCCACCGCCAGCGTGTTGAGCGCGCCCGAGAAGAAGACCAGCCCGTCCTTGGCCGCCAGCTGCTCGAACTTGTTCGGCGCCGGCTCGAACTGCTGGCCGGCGATGTCGGTGATCGCCGCCGACATGTCCTCGGCCCAGCCTTCCGGCGCGTTGAGCCCGGTGCCGACCGCGGTGCCGCCGATCGCCAGCTTGCGCAGGTTGCCGTTCAGCGCGCCTTCGATCCGCGCCTTGCAGCTCACCAGCTGCGCCGCATAGCCGCCGAATTCCTGGCCGAGCGTCAGCGGCGTCGCGTCCTGGGTGTGTGTGCGGCCGATCTTGATGATGTGATCCCAGGCCTCGGCCTTGGCGGTCAGCGAGGCGGTCAGCTGGTCGAGCGCCGGGATCAGCGTCTTGTAGGTCGCGATCACCGCCGCGACGTGCAGCGCGGTCGGGAAGCTGTCGTTCGACGACTGGCTCATGTTGACGTGGTCATTGGGGTGCACCGGCGACTTGCCGCCCTTGGTGCCCGCCAGCACGAAGTTCGCGCGACCGGCGATCACTTCGTTGACGTTCATGTTGGTCTGGGTGCCCGAACCGGTCTGCCAGATCACCAGCGGGAACTGGTCGTCGAGGTCGCCCGCGACGATCTCCTGCGCCGCTGCTTCGATCGCGTCGGCGATCTTGGCGTCCATGCCATGCTTGCGGTTCACCCGCGCCGCGGCCTGCTTCACGATCGCCTGGGCGTGGACGATGCCGAGCGGCATGCGCTCCATCGCGCCGAACGGGAAGTTCTCGATCGAACGCTGGGTCTGGGCGCCCCAATAGGCGTCGGCGGGGACTTCGATTGCGCCAATCGAGTCGGTTTCGGTGCGAGTGGTCACACGGTGCCTTTCATTCTGGATCCGCCTGTCGCGGAGTCGCGGCGGCTCTAGCCCCTTGCCCCCCGCGATTCCAGCACCCCCGCGCAGGTGTCTGGCGGCGCAGGAATTTTGAGCGCCGTTAACCAACTGTCCAAGACTGGCTTCTTACAATGGACTCATGCACGCCGGCGCACATCTTCCATCTTCCAACGGATCGCAGGAGCGCGCGCCGCGCAAGAACCTGTTCCTGGCGGCCGCGATCGAAGCCGATACGCTCAAGGTGCAGGTCCGCATCCGCAACCTTTCCGAAGGCGGCGCGATGCTCGACGGCGCCGTGCTGCCGCGCACCGGCACGCATCTGGTGCTGCGCCGCGCCGAGATCGAGATGCCCGCGCGAGTCGTCTGGCAGACCGATGGCCGCTGCGGCGTCGCCTTCGATCACAGCGCGGTCACCGTCGACGAATGGATCTCGGGCAACCGCATCGCCAGCTTCGACGGCTATCGCGGCCAGGCCCGGGTCGATGCGATCCAGGAAGCCGTGCGCAGCGGCGCCGCGCTGCCCGCCGAGCAGGCCCCGCCCCCGGCCGCGCCCGCCATGGCCGATCTCGGCCAGCGGCTGGTCGAGGAAGTCTTCCATGTCCGCGAGCTGCTCGACAGCCTCGGCGAACGGCTGGTCGAGGACCCGCATGTCATCGCCCAGCATCTCGAAGCGCTGCAGAATCTCGATCGCGCCAGCCAGATCCTCGAGCATCTCGGCTCGATCCTCAGCGCCGAAGACCCCGGCGCCGCGGCCCAGGCCGTGGCAATGCAAGACCTCCGCGCCCGCCTGATGCGCCCGTCCAGCGCGAATGACGGGTAAGGCAAGCCTCTCGCTTTAAACCACCGCCGTCATCCCCGCGCAGGCGGGGATCCAGGGTAATCCGGGAAAGCGCAGCAATCGAACCAAGGGCTCGCCGGACACGGCAAAGCGCGCCGCACCGTCAGCGCTGCTTGGCTCTGGATCCCCGCCTGCGCGGGGATGACGATGAAGAAATGGGGATGACGATCGGGAGCGAAGGTAGGGGCAGGCGCCGAAGCGCCACCCCTCACTTCTTCCGCTTGAAGTCCACCGAGACGACGTTCGAGCCATCCTCGACCGGCTTTGCCGCCGGGCCGTCATTCTCCGCTTCCTCATGCTGCGGATCGGGCTCGTCGCCATTTTCCGCCGCCTGGAAGCGCAGCTCGAAGTTCACCGCCGGATCGTGGAAGCCGGTGATCGCCGAGAACGGGATGTTGAGCATCGCCGGGATCTGGTTGAAGCTCAGCCCCACCGAGAATTTCTCGCCGTCCACCTTCAGGTCCCAGAATCGGTGCTGCAGGACGATGGTCATCTCGTCCGGGAACCGGTCGATCAGCCGCTGCGGGATGTCTACTCCCGGCGCATGCGTCTTGAAGGTGATGTAGAAATGATGCCCGCCGGGCAGGTTGCCGCCCGAATCGGCAACCGAGCCGAGCACGCGGCCGACGACTGCGCGCAGGGCCTCCTGCACGATCTCATCATAGGGAATCAGGCTATCGGGCACGTTGCCGGTCATGCCCCTTGGGTAGCGCCTGTCGCCGCACGGTCAAGATTGCATGCGCGGCAAGCTTCGTTATGGGGGTCGCGATGCGCACCGCCACCGTAAGCCGCAAGACGAGCGAGACCGCCGTCGACGTCACCGTCAACCTCGACGGGACGGGAGCCTATTCCATCTCCACGGGAATCGGCTTCTTCGATCACATGCTCGAGCAGCTCAGCCGCCATTCGCTGATCGACATGCAGGTGAAGACGGTCGGCGACCTCCATATCGACCAGCACCACACGGTGGAGGACACCGGGCTCGCGATCGGCGAGGCGATCCTCAAGGCGCTCGGCGACAAGAAGGGCATCCGCCGCTACGCCGACGCGCTGTCGCCGATGGACGAGACGCTGACCCGCGTCGCCATCGACATTTCCGGCCGTCCCTATCTCGTGTGGAAGACCGAATTCTCGCAGAAGCGGCTCGGCGAGATGGACACCGAGATGTTCGAGCACTGGTTCCACAGCTTCGCCCAGACGGCCGGGCTGACGCTCCACGTCGAGACGCTCTACGGCACCAACAACCACCATATCGCCGAAGCCGCGTTCAAGGGCCTCGCCCGGGCGCTGCGCGAAGCGGTCGAGATCGATCCGCGCAAGGCGGATGTCGTGCCCAGCACCAAGGGGGTGTTGTGACCAGTTCGTCATCCCGGCGAAAGCCGGAATCTCGTGCGGCTCTTTTCCCGCCATCGCCTGAGACCCCGGCTTTCGCCGGGATGAGGGTGAAATCATGACCATCGCCCTGATCGATTACGGCGCGGGCAATCTCTATTCGGTCCACAACGCGCTGAAGGCTGCGGGCGCGACCGACATCGCGGTCACCGCCGATCCCGAGGCGGTGCTGAACGCCGATCGGGTCGTCCTCCCCGGCGTCGGCGCGTTCGGCGCCTGCGCGGCGGGCCTGCGCAACATCGCCGGCATGACCGAGGCACTGAACACCCGCGTCCGCGAGCAGGGCGCGCCCTTTCTCGGCGTCTGCGTCGGCATGCAGCTGATGGCCGACCAGGGCGAGGAAATGGGCACCCATCCCGGCCTCGGCTGGATCCCCGGCACCGTCCGCGCGATCGCGCCCGCTCCCGGCGTCCACGTCCCGCACATGGGCTGGAACGACGTGGTCCCCGCCGCGCCGCACCCGCTGATCGAGCCGGGCGAGGCCTATTTCCTCCACAGCTTCGCCTTCACCGGCGAGGATGTGCTGGCCACCACCGACCATGGCGGCCCGGTCACCGCGGCGATCGGCCGCGACAACATGATCGGCGTCCAGTTCCACCCCGAAAAGAGCCAGCGCTACGGCATCGCGCTGGTCGAAAGGTTCCTCCAGTGGCGTCCGTAGACAATGGCCTGATCCTCTTCCCCGCGATCGACCTCAAGGGCGGCCAGGTCGTCCGCCTGGCCGAGGGCGATATGGACCGCGCCACCGTCTATGGCGACAATCCCGCCGCCCAGGCCGAGCTCTTCGCCCAGGCCGGCGCCGAGTGGCTCCACGTGGTGGACCTCGACGGCGCATTCGCAGGCGAATCGGTCAATGGCGCTGCCGTCGCTTCGATCCTCGAGAGCGGCTTTGGCGGCCATATCCAGCTCGGCGGCGGCATCCGGAACCGCGAATCGATCGATCGCTGGCTCGATCTCGGCGTGCAGCGCGTGGTGATCGGCACCGCGGCGCTGGAGAACCCGGAGCTGGTCAAGGCCGCCGCGCGCGACAATCCCGGCCGCATCGTCGTCGCGGTCGACGCGCGCGACGGCATGGTCGCCACCCATGGCTGGGCCGATGTGTCGGACGTCTCGGTGGTAGACCTCGCCCGCCGCTTCGAGGATGCCGGCGTCGCCGCGCTCCTGTTCACCGATGTCGGCCGCGACGGGCTCCTGAAGGGCTGCAATGTCGAGGCGACCGTCGCCCTCGCCCGCGCCGTCGCGATCCCCGTGATCGCCAGCGGCGGCGTCACCGACATCGCCGACATCCACGCGCTGCGTCCCCATGTCGCCGACGGCGTCGAGGGCGTGATCACCGGCCGCGCGCTCTACGACGGCCGGCTCGACCTGAAATGGGCGATCGAGGTGGGCAAGGCATGAGGGAAAACCCAGCCACACTCGCTCCCCTTCCGCTTGCGGGAGGGGTCGGGGGA
>JAEXLC010000130.1 GCA_023445495.1 Pseudomonadota bacterium
CCCCCCCTTTGTCCCACCCCCCCCCCCCCCCCCCGCGCCATGCGGAAGGGGAGAAGTAAGATGTTCGGCACGACCTTCCTCCTCGCGATCCGTTCGATCTTGCGCCACAAGCTGCGCTCGATCCTGACCGCGCTCGGCATCATCATCGGCGTCGCCGCGGTGGTCACCATGGTGACGCTGGGCAAGGCGACGACGGCGGCGGTGCAGCAGCAGATCTCCGCGCTCGGCACCAACATCCTCCAGATCCGTCCCGGCCAGGGCTTCGGCCGCGGCGGCGGCGGTCCGCGTCCGCCCGATTTCAAGCCGGCCGACGTAACCGCGATCCGCGATCAGGTTGCGGGCGTCACGGCGGTCGCGCCCCAGGCCCAGACCACCGCGACGGTGATCTACAACGGCGCCAACTGGTCGACCACGGTCAACGGCACCACCAACGCCTATTTCGAAGTCTCGCCCTGGCCGCTGATCGAGGGACGTACCTGGACCCGTCAGGAAGAGCAGGCGGGCAAGGCCGTCTGCATCATCGGCACGACGATCCAGACCAACCTGTTCCGGGGCGGCGCCGCCACGGGCTCGCGGATCCGCGTCAACGGCATCTCGTGCGACGTGATCGGCGTGCTCAAGACCAAGGGCCAGGCCGGGTTCGGCGGCGACCAGGACGATGTCGTCATCATGCCGATCAAGCAGGTCCAGCGCCGCTTCACCGGCAGCACCGACATTCGCCTGATGCTGGTCGGCACCGATCCGGCCTATGACAGCGCCCAGATCCAGTCCTCGATCACCGATCTTCTGCGCGAGCGGCGCAGCATCACCGGCGGCAAGCAGGACGATTTCAACATCTTCGATACCGCCCAGATCAGCCAGACGCTGACCGGCACGACGACCCTGCTCACCCAGATCGTCGCGGCGGTGGCGATGATCAGCCTGATCGTCGGCGGCATCGGCATCATGAACATCATGCTGGTCTCGGTCACCGAGCGGACGCGCGAGATCGGCATCCGTCTCGCCATCGGCGCGGTGGCGAGCGAGGTGCTGATGCAGTTCCTGGTCGAGGCGGTGGTGCTGTCGATGCTCGGCGGCGTGATCGGCCTGCTGATCGCGCAGTTCGCGGTGGCGCTGATGTCGTGGCTGGGCTCGCTGCCCTTCCTGTTCGACATACAGATCAACGTGATCGCCTTCGCGATCTCGGCGATCATCGGCGTGGTGTTCGGCTATTTCCCGGCGCGGCGCGCGGCGAGCCTCAATCCGATCGACGCGCTTCGTCACGAATAAGCGCAGGCGGCGTTTCGGGAAGGCCATCCGTGCGCAAGCCGTAAAGCTCGCGCAGTTCCTTGAGGTCGTCCTGCGTGTCGATATCGACCAGCTCGGTAGGCGGCGCGATCACGTGCCGCCCACGCTGGATCAGCTCCCGCGCGCCCTGGTCGCCCTCAAGCTTGAGCAGCGTCGGGAACATGTCCCTGCCGAACAGCGCCGGCGGCATCGGCTGGGTGCCATCGGACGAGGCGACGATCGTCGCCGGCCCGTCGGCGGCATCCATCATCCGGCGGATATGCGCGGCGGTAACGCGCGGCATGTCGGCAAGTGCGACCAGCACCGCCTCGGCGCCCAGTTCCTGCGCCCGCGCCACGCCGAAGCATAGCGAGCGCGCCTGGCCGAGCGAGGGATCGGGGTTCTCGACCACGTCATAGCCGAGCGCGGCGAAGTCCAGCTCGGTGTCCGAGACCACCGCGATCCGCGCGCAGAAATTCACTCGCTCCAGAGCGGTGACGACATGATAGGCGAGCGGCTTGTCGAGGAACGGTTCGGCCAGCTTGTCGCCATCGTTGAAGCGGCGCGAGCGACCGGCGGCGAGCAGGATCAGGGCGACCTGGTCAGGCTTGAGCATGGAATCTCCTCACCATGGCGGCGGCAATGGACAGGGCGATCTCGGCCGGACCGATCGCGCCGATGTCGAGGCCGGCAGGGCCTTCGATACGGTCGAGATCGGCGGGAGCAATGCCCGCGGCGGCAAGCCGTTCGCGCCGCGCGGCATGGCTGCGGCGCGATCCGAGCGCGGCGACATAGCCGGTCGGCGCGCGCAGCGCGGCGATCAGCGCGGCATCGTCGATCTTGGGGTCGTGGCTGAGCGTCACCACCGCGGTGGCGGGATCCGGCTGCAGCGCGGTCACGGCTTCGTCTGGCCAGCGGTCGTCGAGCATCACCCCGGGAAACCGTTCAGCGGTCAAAAATCTCCCGCGCGGATCGATGATCGTCGTCGCGATGCCCAGCTCGCGGGCGAGCCCGGCCAGCGTCTGCGCGATCTGCACCGCGCCGACGATCAGCAGCCGGCGCGGCGGATCATAGCGATTGAGGAACTCGCCAGGCCCCTCGGACGAAAGCCCGCTGGTCAGGTCCGTGCCGATATCCAGCGCCTCGCCCCGGCTGCGCGCCGCGTCGATCGCGTCGAACAGGGCAGGGGGAAAGCCCGTATCGGATACGGGCTGGACGAGCACCGCAATCTCCCCGCCGCAGGGCAGGCCGACTTCCCAGGCGGCGGGGTCCGCTACGCCATAGCGCTTCACGACCGTGGGGGCGCCTGCGATCACCTCGGCGGCGGTCTGCAGGATGTCGGTCTCGACACAGCCGCCCGAGACCGATCCCTCGAATCGTCCGTCCGCATGGATCAGCATATGGCTGCCGCGCGGGCGGGGCGCCGATCCCCAGGTCGATACGACGGTGGCCAACGCCAGCCTCTCGCCCTTCCAGGCTCGGGCCGCCGCGAGCACGCTGTCATTATCCGCCATATCGCCTCGTAACCGTCACATCCGCAGCCTAGGCCCAACCCCGTAACGAGTGGAGAGTTTCGTGACGAGATCGCTGATTGCCGCTTTGTCGCTGATGATGGTGGTGCCGGGCACCGCGCTGGGGCAGGATCACGCCATGCACGGGAATACCGACAAGCCTATCGTCATCGCCCATCGCGGCGCCTCGGGCGAGCGCCCCGAGCACACCCTGCTCTCCTACCAGCGCGCGATCGAGCAGGGCGCCGACTTCATCGAGCCGGACCTGGTGCCGACCAAGGACGGCGTGCTCGTCGCCCGGCACGAGAACAACATCACCGAGACCACCGACGTCGCGGCGCATCCCGAGTTCGCGGGCCGCAAGGCGACCAAGACGATCGACGGCGAGACCATGACCGGCTGGTTCACCGAGGATTTCACGCTCGCCGAGCTCAAGACGCTGCGTGCGAAGGAGCGCCTGCCCAAGCTGCGGCCGGATAACACGAAGTTCGACGGCCAGGCCGAAGTGCCGACGCTCGACGAAGTGATCGCGCTGGCGAAGAAGGCGTCGAAGGAAACCGGCCGCATGATCGGCATCTATCCCGAGACCAAGCACCCCAGCTATTTCGCCTCGATCGGGCTGCCGCTCGAGCAGCGCCTGGTCGACAAGCTCAAGGCGGCGGGCTGGGACCGAGCCGATGCGCCGGTGTTCATCCAGTCGTTCGAGGTGAACAACCTCAAGAAGCTCAAGACGATGACCAAGGTACGCCTGATCCAGTTGATGGCGGGTGCCGGCGCCCCGGCGGACGGCGCGCAGCCGAGCTACAAGGCGATGATCACGCCCGAGGGGCTGAAGGCAGTCGCCGCCTATGCGTACGGGATCGGGCCGGAGCTGACGATGATCCAGCCGGCCACCGGTCCTGCGACCACGCTGATCGCCGATGCGCATGCCGCCGGGCTCAGGCTCCACCCCTGGACGTTCCGGGCGGAGAACTTCTTCCTCCTGCCCAGCTACCGGTCCGGCGCAAATCCGGCCGATCATGGTCGCCTGAAAGAAGAGATCCTGTATTTCATCGGGCTTGGCGTGGACGGTTTCTTCACCGATTTCCCCTATATTGGGGTTGAGGCGCGCGATGCTGCGGCAAGCGCGCACAAAGGGGGATAAGGGTTTTCTATGCGCAAGTTTCTGCTGCCGATCGTCGTTGCCCTGCCGCTGCTGAGCGGCGGCTGCATCGCCAAGACCGTGGTCGATGTCGCCACCATGCCGGTTCGTGCCGGGGCGCAGGCCGCCGACTGGGCGACGACCAGCCAGGACGAGGCAGACCGCAACTACGGCCGCAAGATGCGCGAGAAGGAAGCGCGCGAGGGCAAGGAGCTGCGCAAGCTCTGCAAGAAGCACCCCGAGGACCAGCGCTGCCAGGGCGGAGCCGACAATGGCTTCCGCGCCGATCCCGGCGGCAACCGCCACAACTAATCGCCTGAATTCAGCCATTTCGGCGGTAAAAGCCGGCGGGCATCCCGCCGGCTTTTGTTATGCTTGGCGCTTCAAAAGGGGGAAGCTCTACGCGGCGAAGCCCTCGGCATCGATCGCGTAGAGCATTTCCGCCTTGGCCATCGCCGCGGGCATCAGACCCAGCGCCTCGGGCACGATCTGCGCGACATAGAAGCGCGCGGCCGCCTGCTTCATCTTCAGGAACGCCGGATCGCCCTCGCTGCGCGCGGCCGCCCGGCCGCTCGCTTCCATCAGCCAGCCGCACACCGCGGTCGAGAGCATCGTCAGGAACGGATAGCTCGCCGCCAGCCGGTCGTCTGCCTCGCTCGACAGCAGGTTGCGCGCGACTTCCTCGCAGGCGTCGATCAGGTTGACGAGGCCGGTGTCCTCGGCGTCTCCGCGCATCTGGCCGATCAGCCCGAGCAAGGTGCCGCCATTGTCCATGCTCAGCTTGCGCCCGACCAGGTCGGCGGCCTGGATGCCGTTGGTGCCCTCATAGATCGGCGTGATCCGCGCATCGCGGAAATGCTGGGCCGCGCCGGTCTCCTCGATATAGCCCATGCCGCCATGCACCTGGACGCCGAGGCTGGCGACTTCATTGCCGAGATCGGTGCCATGCGCCTTGGCGAGCGGGGTGAGCAGCTCGACCCGCTTCTCCGCCTCGGCATCGCCGGCCCGCGCCCGGTCGAGCTGGCCGAAGGCATAATAGACGAGCGCGCGCGCCGCCTGGGTCTGCGCCTTCATCCGCAGGAGCATGCGGCGCACATCGGGATGCTCGACGATCGCGACCTGTTCGCCGCCGCGATAGCCCTGCACGCGCTCGCGGGCATAGGCGACCGCGCGCTGGGTGGCGCGCTCGGCGACCTGCACGCCCTGCAGGCCGACATTCAGGCGCGCATTGTTCATCATCGTGAACATCGCACGGATGCCGCCGAGCTCGGGGCCGACCAGCTCGCCGATGCAATCGTCATTGTCGCCGAACGAGAGCACGCAGGTCGGCGAGGCGTGCAGCCCCATCTTGTGCTCGATCGAGACGGTGCGGACGTCGTTGAAGTCGCCCGGCGTGCCGTCGGCGTTGAGCCGGTACTTCGGCACCAAGAACAGCGAGATGCCCTTGGTCCCCGCCGGTGCGCCGGGCGTGCGGGCCAGCACGAGATGGACGATGTTCTCGGCCATGTCGTGATCGCCGAAGCTGATGAAGATCTTGGTGCCCTTGATCCGGAAGGTCCCGTCCCCGACCGGTTCGGCGCGGGTCTTGAGCGCACCGACGTCGGAGCCCGCCTGCGGTTCGGTCAGGTTCATCGTGCCGGTCCAGGCGCCGGTCGACAGGTGCGGCAGATACAATGCCTGCTGCTCGGGCGTGCCGTGGTGCATCAGCGCCTCGACCGCGCCGACCGTCAGGATCGGCGCGAGCGCGAAGCCCATGTTCGCGGTGCCGAGCGTTTCCAGCACCGCGATCGACAGGCTGACCGGCAGGCCCTGGCCGCCATGTTCGGCGGGAGAGCCGATCGTGCCCCAGCCGCCCTCGACATAGGCCTGGTACGCCGCCGCGAACCCGGCCGGCATCTTCACGCCGTCGGGCGTCCATTTCGGGCCGTTGGTGTCGCCTTCGCGTTCCAGCGGCGCCCATTCGCCGGCGGCGAACTGGCCCGCGCCCTCCAGCACCGCATCGGTCATTTCGGCTGCTTCCTCGCTGATCTCGCCCAGTCGGACGATGGTCTCGAGCACGAAGCGCTGATCGGCGGTGGCTGGCGTGAACATGGGGCCTCTCTTGTGGTCTGGTTTCGCGCCGTATAGCTCGCGAAAAGTGAGCCCGACAAATCCGCGAATCTTACCCTACGGCACGGCCGCGATCGCCGAGGCGGCGGCGCTGATTCGCGCCGGCGAATGCGTCGCGGTGCCGACCGAGACGGTCTATGGCTTGGCCGCCGACGCCACCGAGTCGCGGGCGGTCGCGGGCATCTATGCGGCCAAGGGGCGGCCGAGCTTCAACCCGCTGATCGTGCATGTGCCCGACCTCGCCGCCGCCGAGCGGATCGCGGTGTTCGATGCGCAGGCGCGCGACCTGGCGATGCGCTTCTGGCCCGGGCCGCTGACGCTGGTGCTGCCGGTGCGCCCCGACGCCGGGATCGCCTCGCTGGTCACCGCCGGGCTCGACACGATCGCGATCCGGGTGCCGCGCCACCGCGCGATGCAGGCGCTGCTAGAGGCTTCGGGGAAGCCGCTCGCCGCGCCTTCCGCCAATGCCAGCGGCTCGATCAGCCCGACCCGAGCCGAGCATGTCGCGAAGAGCCTTGCCGGGCGCATCCCGCTGGTGATCGACGACGGCGCGACCCCTGCAGGGGTGGAATCGACGATCGTGATGGGCGCGACGATCCTGCGCCC
>JAEXLC010000241.1 GCA_023445495.1 Pseudomonadota bacterium
CGCCGGGGGAGCGTCATGGGTGGAAGCAGGAGTACCCTCAGCGCTTGCTGGTATCCGGCATCCGGAACACCTGCCCGCCGCGCGCCTTGGCCCAGCCCGGCACCACCGGCGAGCCGTCGGCGGTGCCGCTGAAATCGACCACGCAGATATTGCCGAAGCGGCGATGCGTGCCGCAGCCGACGCCGGCGAAGCGGAAGTCCGCCTGGAACAGCAGCGCCCGGTGTCCGCGCGAGCGCACCCCGTCGTCGACGATCAGGCTGCGCACCACCGCGCCGGCATCGCCGCTGCCATACCAGATGCCTTCGCCGACATAGATGTCGCCGCCGCGCCGCTTGACCCGGTCGCCCGGGCTCATGCCGTTGCGCGAGACATGCCCGCTCGCGCCGCTCATCCCCTGGTCGTCGGCATGGTCCTGCGCGGCGAGCACCAGCAGGTCGCCGCGGCTCAGCGGGGGCAGGGGCTCCTGGCGCTCGAGGAAGTCGATCGCCTCGTCCACTGCGTCGAGTCCCTCATTGGTGATCACGCCATTGGGGTCGCCCGGTAGGAACAGCACGTGGCCGTCGAAATAGCGGCGATAGTCGCGCAGCGTCTCGGCATAGTCCTGCGGATGCTGGCGGGCATAGTTGATCTCGGTGAGCACGTCGCGCTCCAGCCGCGAGACGCTGGTGGCGCGCTCGCCCGCCTGGGCGGTGGCGCTCGACAACAGCATGGCGCACGCGCCCAGCGCGGCGGTCAGTCGGCCCTTGGCAATCACGCGGATGCTCCCCCCGGAGCCGGCCGGGCCCCGCGCCCGTCCGTGTCGTCTCACCGGTAGCGGATGCCTCTTAACCGCCTGAGAAGGCAAGCGGATATTCGGGAGTTAACCTTAGGAAGTAGTTCCCTTCTCCCTTGATGGGAGAAGGGAGGGGCCCGCCGCCAAAGGCGGTGGGAGGGATGAGGGTGAGCGCGCCTCGGATGGCATCGCTCGCGGACGGGTCAGCCCTCCCAACCCTCCCCCATCAAGGGGGAGGGCTTTTGATTTCACGGCTGGCCGTCCGGCTTGCGGCCGAGATCGGCGACGCACATCGTCCGGTAGCCCTGGTGCGGGCCGCAGGCGACGCCGGCATAGCGCATCTCGGCGGCGTAGAGCGTCTTGCGATGGCCGCGATCGGGTACCGCGTCGTCGACGATCAGCTGGCGGACCACTTCGCGGGCGCTGGGCGGGCCATAGGTTATGACTTCGGCGACATAGGGACCGCCGCCGCGCTTCTGCACCCGGTCGCGCGGGTTGGCGCCGTCGGCGGAGTAATGGCCGGTGCCGCCGCGCGGGCCCTGCTCGCGGACATGGTCGCGGGCGGCGCGGGCGAGCAGCGGGGCATAGGCGATCGGCTCCAGCGGCGCCTGGCGCTCGAGGAAGCGGATCGCCTCGTCCACGGCGCGCGTGCCTTCCTCGGTGCGAAGCCCGTCCGGGTTGCCCGGGTACCAGACGATCTTGCCCTTGAAGTATCGGCGGTAGGTCCGCAGCGTCTCGGCATAGTCGCGGGGGCGGGTGCGCGCGAAGTTGATCTCGGCGAGCACGGCGGCCTCCAGCTCGGCTTGGGGCGGGGCGGGCGAGACGGGCGCGGCGAGCATCAGCGCGAGGGGCAGGAAGGGCGGCATCGCGTGCCTATAGAGCAGGGCGAGATGAACGATCCCCGAACAAAAGATTAACGCGCTCTGCAACCTTGCTCGACTGAGCTCGTTTCATACCCCGAGCGACAACAAAGGTTCGGGTTGCGATGAACAAGGTTCTGCCAGTGGTATTGGCCCTCATCCCGCTCGCGGCGGTGATCGGCGCCTGTGTATCCTGTCCCTGATGCTGGCAGGGACGCGCGATTTACTTTGGATCGGCTGCGAATAGCCTGAGACCCCGAAATCCCCGAAAGGGTCGCACAAGAAAAGGGCCGCCCCGGTATCCCGGAGCGGCCCTTTCACTTAACCGTTGCGAAGGGCTCAGCCCTCGGCGGTCTCGCCTTCGTCGGCAGCCGGAGCTTCCTCACGGGCCTCGGCGGTCGCGCCCGGCTCGGCGTTCGGGTCATATGCCTCGACGAAGCCTGCGGTGTCGCGGCCTTCCTCGAACATCTGAGCCATCACGTCGACGCCCTGCGCCTGCATGTCAGCTTCTTCCGGCGAACGTGCGACGTTGACCTTGACGGTCACCGACACTTCCGGGTGCAGCTGCACGCGCACTTCGTACAGGCCGATCGCCTTGATCGGCTTGTCGAGAACGACCTGCGACTTGGTGACCTTGTGGCCGTCGGCGACGAGCGCCTCGACCAGATCACGCACCGCAACCGAACCATAGAGCTGGCCGGTGTTCGAAGCCTGACGGATCAGGGTGACGGACACGTCGTTGAACGTGCCGGCTTCCTTCTCGGCGTCGGTGCGGCGAGCGGCGTTGTCGGCCTCGATGCGCGCGCGGTTGGCTTCGAAGACCTTGCGGTTGGCGGCGTTCGAGCGAAGCGCCTTCTTGCGCGGGAGCAGGTAGTTGCGGGCGAACCCGTCCTTGACCTTCACCACGTCGCCGATGGCGCCGAGCTTCTCGACGCGCTCAAGCAGAATGACTTCCATGGGTCGAGCCTCCCTTACTTAACGATGTAGGGCAGCAGGCCCAGGTGACGGGCGCGCTTGATGGCCTGGGCCAGCTCGCGCTGCTTCTTGGCGCTCACCGAGGTGATGCGCGACGGGACGATCTTGCCGCGCTCAGAGACGAAACCCTGAAGCAGACGGACGTCCTTGTAGTCGATCCGGGGAGCGTCCTTCGCGGAGAAGGGGCAGCTCTTGCGGCGACGGAAAAACGGGCGTGCCATGGTCTATATCTCCTTATTCGCCGCCGAAACCGGTGTTGCCACCAGCTTCATCACGATCGCGACGGCCACGGCCGCGCTCACGGTCGCCCTTGCGCATCATCACGGTCGGACCCTGCTCCAGCTCATCGACCTTGACGGTCATGTAGCGGATCACGTCTTCGTTGATCTGCGTCTGGCGCTCGAGCTCGGCGACGACACCCGCCGGGGCGTCGATTTCGAGCATCACGTAGTGCGCCTTGCGGTTCTTGGCGATGCGATAGGCGAGCGAACGAAGACCCCAGGTCTCGGTCTTGACGACCTTGCCGTTATTGTCCTCGACGATCTTGGTGGCGGTTTCCGCCAGAGCGTCCACCTGCGCCTGTGCCAGATCCTGGCGCGCAAGGAACACGTGCTCGTAAAGAGCCATGCGTCTTTCTCACTGTTGGCCGATCGCTGACGCCACCCCGTGTGACGCCCCTCCGGCTGTCGTCTCAATCAAAGCATCACGGGCGGCGAAGCAAAGCCTCCCGCCCGCGAAGGCCGGCTCCATGCGTCAGAACGCTGGCAAATGCAAGTCTGCTCTACATGCAGGGCGGGCTGGCGCATCCATAGAGTCCGCCCGAGCCCCCGATCGGCGTGACCGGCGGCGGAGGAGGCGCCGACGGACCCGGATCCGTTCCTCTCCGCCGCTGCGCTTCCTCGAAGGCATCGGCGCCCGCGTCACGCGACCCGGAGGAGCCGCTGCCGCCGGGTGCCACCATCGAAGTGAGGAAATTCTGGGCCATCTTGGCATTCAGGCCGTCGCCGATGCCCCGGCAGCCGCTGGGATCGTCCCAGAACTGCAGGCAGAGCACATTGCTTCCCTTCAAGATCGCGCCGACCCAGCCCTCGTTGCCGCTCGTGTATCGGAAATAGGCCTTGAGGAAGGTGGTGCCGCTGGGCGGATCGTTCTTGACGCCGATCAGGTCGATCGTCCCCGTGGCGTAGCGATTGAGGAACCAGTGCGCCGAATCGCGGGCAACCGCGCTCTCCAGCATCGGCTTGTAGCGGATCGCCGACCCCTTCGGCAGCGCGGCGCGCATCTTGGCCCGGGCGGCAAGCTCGGCCTTGTGCGCTGCCTCGGCCCGCGCGGCGGCCTCGGCCCGAGCCACTGCCGCCAGCCGGTCGCGTTCGACATAGTCGACCATTTCCGTCGTCGCGGCGTCGAAGCGGGTCCGCCACTTGATGCGGGAGGTGGGGCCATTGTTGCTGTTGCCGCGGAAGCCGCCCGAATCGCAGGTGCCGACATAGGGCGCCTGTTGTTCGTCGAAGAGGTGACAGACATCGCCTTCGCGGGTGCCGTTCAGTCGGCCGCCCTGGCGCTGGCGTCCGTCGAAAATCTGCCAGGTGCCGGTGACCAGGTTGCCGTCATATTCGAGCGTATAGGTCGCGGTGCCCTGATAGGACTCGCTGTTGGACGAGGTGGCTGCATCCAGGATGGACTTCAGCGAGAGCCGGCTCGGCATCCGGCTCTGTTTTTGCGCGGTACCGTCATAATTGCCCTGGTAGACGACCTTGCCCCGGAAGTTCGGTGCCAGCGCCCCGCTCTGCGCGGCAAGCTGGCGCCATTGCCCGTCCGGGTCGCGGCACATCTTGGTGATGCGGGCCCGTCCATTCTCGGAAACGGTGGCATCGCGGCACTCGCGCGTCTGAGCGTGAGCCTTGCCAGGCAACAGAAATGCGCCGGCGCCGAGCGCCAGCAGGCAGATTGCTCTCATCGATATCCCCCAACGACTCGAACTGTCGCCACGCGGAGGCTGTGAAACCCCGCTGCCCCGTCGCGCGGTGGATTAGGGTTAACATTTCAGAAGATATGAAGCCAGCGACGGTGCGTCCGTTTCGAAGGTTTCGGGACGTGTCCGCCTATATCAGTAGCGATCCCCATTCCCCCTTGGCCGCGGTGTCGGCCGGGTATCGCTCGGCACGATCGGGGCAGGGCTGCGTGACAGCCAGCCGCCGTCGTCATCAAGGCGCGGCTTGGGGAAGTCCGCCGGCGGATGGATCGGGCCGCAGGGCTCGTCGTCCCATTGCAGGCAGCGCAGCCGTTCATTGTAGATCACGCCACGGATATTGCCGGTGCTGCCGTCCGGGCGGCTATAGCTGCTGTCGAGATACCATTCGCGGTTCTTCTTGCGCTTGCCCGATGGGACGGGTTCCGAAACCCGCCCCATGTCGATGCCGCGGAAGTGGCGCGAATAGCTGTCGAGCTCGATCGCCGCGCGGAAACGGCCTTCCGCGGCGCCGGGGCCGTCGATCTTCTGGGTCAGCCAGTTGACCCGCCGGTCGCGGCGCGCCTCTTCTTCGCCCAGCCGGGTGATCCAGCCGGTGTCGCGCACGAACATGCCGACGGTCGAGAAGGTAACCTCGGACTGTTTGGGGATGCCGCGCACCGAGACGATCTGGCCCTGGAAGCCCTTGGAGCCGCAGGTCGTTGCCTGCCACATCGTGCCGTCGGCCTCGTAAAGCTCGCAGCCCACCGGCGTGCGCCGGCCGATCAGCGTGCCTTCGCGCAGGCCGTTCGGCCCCTCGAATCCGCCGACCGAATAATAGAAGCCGGTGATGTGCTCGCCGTCGAAGCTCAGCACGACCTTCACGCCGCCGCCGACGACCTGCTGGTAGCAGCGCTGGTCGGGATAGGGGCAGGGGGTCTGCTCGCGCCGGCGCAGATCGGCGGTGACCGAGGTCTTGCCGGTATAATTGCCGAAATAGGCGACCTGGCCTTCGAAATCGGGAGCGAGCATGGCGTCGTCGCGGTCGCGTGCCGCCGGCTGGGCCTGGGCAGCGAGCGGCAAGAGCATGGCCGCGCAAAGGGCCGTAAGGGTTGCCCGGAACATCCTGCACTCCTCCCAGTCGATTGCGTTAACCATAACACTAACGCAGCCGAAACGAGGAGTCGGATTCGTGCAGATATGCGCAAAACGGCAGGGCATGGGCCCCGCCGTTCCGCAGCTTGTCCGGTTTAGCGGATCGCGCCCGCGATCACTGCGGCGACAATGCCCGAGGTGATGCCGACCAGCACCGCGTCATTGCCCGACTGGACATAGCGATAGCCGCGCGGCGGGGCCTTCAGGCCGCGATACTTGCGATAGTCGATCTGGCGATAGTTGCGGGCCTGGCGGCTGTCGAAGCGCTCGCCCTTGCGCCAGTTGCTGCGATAGCTCTGCCTGGTGACGACGACCTTCTTCTTGGTGACCACCTGATGCGCCGGCGGGCGGCCATGCTGCTGCGGGGCGGCGGCGAGCACCGGGGTGGCGACCATCGACATGGCGACGGCGGCGAGAATGAACTTCTTCATGATTGCGCTCCTCTTTCCTTCTTCTGGCGCCGGGTCGCTCCGGCGTTGAAGGCAATCTGGGGGCGGCGTGTCGCAGACGTTTGTCCCGGGCATTGCGAAATGGTCGCAATGTTTCGCAATCCTGTCGGGTCCGTTCAGCTTGGCGCTTGCCTCGCGGATGGTGCAGGCCTAACGCGCGGCCCCAATCGCACGCAGCCGCTGACAGGAGAGACACATGCGCGCCTTCATCTTCCCCGGCCAGGGCAGCCAGGCCGTCGGCATGGGTAAAGCCCTCGCAGATGCGAGCGCCACCGCCCGCGAAGTCTTCCAGGAAGTCGATGACGCGCTGGGCCAGAACCTGTTCAAGCTGATGAGCGAAGGCCCCGAGGACGAGCTGACCCTCACCGCCAATGCCCAGCCGGCGATCATGGCCAATGCCGTCGCGGTGCTGCGTGTGCTCGAGAAGGAAGGCGGTATCCGACTGGCCGACAAGGCCGATTTCGTCGCCGGCCACAGCCTTGGCGAATATACCGCGCTCTGCGCCGCCGGTGCCTTCGATCTCGCGACCACCGCCAGGCTGCTGCGCATCCGCGGCGACGCGATGCAGGCGGCGGTGCCCGTCGGTGTCGGCGCGATGGCCGCGATCCTCGGCGCCGACCGCGAAAAGGCCCAGGCCATCGCGGACGCCGCGGCCGAGGGGCAGGTCTGCACCGTCGCCAATGACAATGATCCCTCGCAGGTCGTGATCTCGGGCCACCGCGAGGCGATCGAGCGCGCGCTGCCGATCGCCAAGGAAATGGGCGCCAAGCGCGCGCTGCTCCTGCCGGTCTCCGCGCCCTTCCACTGCCCGCTGATGCAGCCCGCTGCCGACGCGATGGCCGAGGCGCTCGCTGCCGTGGCGCTCCAGGCACCGCTCGTGCCGGTCTATGCCAATGTAACCGCCGCGCCCGTCGCCGATCCGGATGCGATCCGTGCGCTGCTGGTCGAGCAGGTCACCGGCATGGTCCGCTGGCGCGAATCGGTGCTGGCGATGTTCGCGGCAGGCGTGACGGACTATGTCGAGTTCGGCGGCAAGGTGCTGGGCGGCATGGTCAAACGCATCACCCCCGACGCCGCGCCGGTCAGCGTGGTGACGATGGACGACATCGAAGCGCTGCTGAAGAGCCTGTAATTTTGGGCGTCATCCCGGCGGAAGCCGGGATCTCGTGCGATGGCGCGAGATGGCCTGAGATCCCGGCTTTCGCCGGGATGACGAAATAGGAGAAAGACCATGTTCGACCTCACTGGCATGACTGCCCTCGTCACCGGCGCCTCGGGCGGGATCGGCTCGGCGATCGCCAGGGCGCTGGCCGCGCAGGGCGCCCGGCTCGCCGTGTCCGGCAGCAATGTCGACAAGCTCGAGGCGTTCCGCGCCGAGCTCGGCGGCGATCATGTCGCGCTGCCCTGCAACCTGTCCGACGCCGCGCAGGTCGATGCGCTGGTGCCGCAGGCCGTGGAAGCGCTCGGCAAGCTCGACATCCTGGTCAACAATGCCGGCGTCACTCGCGACAACCTCACCATGCGGATGAAGGACGACGAGTGGGATCAGGTGATCTCGGTCAACCTCGAGGCCGCGTTCCGCCTGATCCGCGCCGCCGCCAAGCCGATGATGAAGGCGCGATTCGGCCGCGTGATCTCGATCACTTCCGTCGTGGGTGCCACCGGCAATCCGGGCCAGGCCAATTATGCCGCCTCGAAGGCCGGCCTGGTCGGCATGTCCAAGGCGGTCGCCCAGGAACTCGCCAGCCGCAACATCACCGTCAACTGCGTGGCTCCGGGCTTCATCCGCTCGGCGATGACCGATGTGCTGCCCGAGGCGCAGAAGACCGCCTTGCTCACCCGCATCCCGGCCGGCGATCTCGGCACGGGCGAGGATATCGGCGCCGCCGTCGTCTATCTCGCCAGCAAGGAAGCCGGTTACGTCACCGGCCAGACCTTGCATGTGAACGGCGGCATGGCGATGCTGTGAGCGTGTCGGGGGCTGGAGTTTGAAGTCTATGCGCATTTTCGGATTCGCGGCCCTCGCAGCCTTTGCCTTCGCGGCCCCGGCGCATGCGGCCGATCTCGCCACGATCGATTGCGTGATCGGCAAGCTCAAGCCTGCGCTCCAGGCGCAGATCGCGGGCGATGTCACGCGCAACATGGGGGAGGGCGTCGCCGTGCGCCCCACCTATGATCCGGCGGTCGGCAGCGGCATCTCGATCGCCGCCAAGGAATGCGCCGAGGCCAACAAATGGTCCGATGCGGCGCTCGAGGCCGCCCGGGTCTACACGCTCGCCAAGCTCGGCCTGCCGATCGCGGAAACCTTCGTCTCGACCCAGGGTTTCAACGTCGGCGAGCTGGAATCGCAGTTCGACGGGCTGTCCGAAGACGCGCGCAACCGCCCGCTCACCAACCAGGAAATGCAACAGCTGGTGATCGCCTCGGTCACCGACGAAGCGAAACAGACTCGCGCCAACGCCGCGCTTCTCAACAAATATTTCCTGTTTCTCAGCACCGTTCGCTACTCGGCCTGGCAGTTTTCCGAAGCCTGACGTCGAAGCCGGTGCGCGCACCCTCTTGCAACGGCACCATGTGCGATCTAGGTGCGTTCCAACGATATTGAGCCCCTAGCTACAAAGGAAAACAGGGACCATGGCCACTCAGGAAGAGATCACCACCCGCGTGACTGCGCTCGTCGTCGATCACCTCGGTGTCGACGCAGGCGACGTTTCGCCGACGGCGAGCTTCATTGATGACCTGGGCGCCGACAGCCTCGACATCGTCGAGCTGGTGATGGCGTTCGAAGAGGAATTCGGTGTCGAGATCCCCGACGACGCGGCTGAGAAGATCAGCACCGTCGGCGACGCGGTCTCCTACATCTCCGAGCACCAGGCGGGCTGATCGCCCTCCAGGCGATCGTGCCCTTATGGGCCGAGCTTGAGAATCCAGCGGCTCCCCGTCCCGGGCTCGAAAAGAGTTGGGCGGGGAGCCGTTTTGTTTTGGCGGTGAAAACAGGCATTTAGGCCGCTTTCATGCGCAATGTTATGAAGTTTGACGGAGAAATCGGATGCGCCGTGTAGTCGTCACCGGCCTTGGCCTCGTCACCCCGCTGGGCGCGGACGTCGAGACTGCCTGGAAGAATATCATCGCCGCAAAGTCCGGCGCGGGCACGATCACGCGCTTCGACGCGACCGATTTCCAGAGCAACTACGCCTGCGAAGTGAAGGGTCCGGACCATGAATATGGCTTCGATCCCGGCAAGCGCGTCGATCACAAGATCCAGCGCCAGGTCGATCCCTTCATCATCTATGGCATCGATGCCGCCGGCCAGGCGATCGAGGATGCCGGGCTGCTCGACATGGACGAGGCGACCCGCTTCCGCGCCGGCTGCTCGATCGGTTCGGGCATCGGCGGCCTGCCGGGCATCGAGAGCGAATCGCTCGTCCTCGCCGAAAAGGGCCCGAAGCGCGTCTCGCCGCACTTCGTCCATGGCCGCCTGATCAACCTGATCTCGGGCCAGGTCAGCATCAAGTACGGCCTGATGGGCCCGAACCACGCCGTGGTCACCGCCTGCTCGACCGGCGCCCACTCGATCGGCGACGCCGCGCGCATGATCGCGATGGACGATGCCGACATCATGCTCGCCGGCGGCGCCGAGAGCACGGTCTGCCCGATCGGCATCGCCGGCTTCGGCCAGGCCCGCGCGCTCTCCACCGGCTTCCGCGACGATCCCACCAAGGCCAGCCGCCCCTGGGACCAGGGCCGCGACGGCTTCGTCATGGGCGAAGGCGCCGGCGTGGTGGTGCTCGAGGAATATGAGCACGCCAAGGCGCGCGGCGCGAAGATCTATGCCGAAGTCGTCGGCTATGGCCTGTCGGGCGACGCTTATCACGTCACCGCGCCGCATCCGGAAGGCTCGGGCGCGTTCCGCTCGATGCAGATGGCAGTGAAGAAGTCGGGCCTGGCGCTGTCGGACATCGATTACATCAACGCCCATGGCACCTCGACGCCGCTCGGCGACGAGCTCGAGCTGGGTGCGGTTCGCCGCCTGTTCGGCGACGCGATCGGCGATCTCTCGATGAGCTCGACCAAGTCGGCGATCGGCCACCTGCTCGGCGGCGCCGGCGCGGTGGAGAGCATCTTCTGCATCCTCGCGCTGCGCGACCAGATCGTGCCGCCGACGCTCAACCTCGATAATCCGAGCGAGAATTGCGCGGGCGTCGACCTCGTCCCGCATGTCGCCAAGGAGCGCAAGGTGAAGGCCGTGCTGAACAACTCGTTCGGCTTCGGCGGCACCAATGCCAGCCTGGTGATGAAGGCTGTCTGACGAAACGCCTGCGCCGGCAGCCGCCGCGAATCCCGCCCGGAAGCCGCGCAAGCGGCGTCTGGGCGGTTGCGCGCTGCTCGTCGCGATCCTGGTGCTGGTCGCGCTCGGCATGGGCGTGCTCCAGCTCTGGGGCGGAGCGGGGCCGGCGAAGCAGAATGTCTCGGTCCTGATTCCCGAGGGCTCCAGCCTGTCGCGCGCCGCGACCGAGCTGGAAAAGGCCGGCGCGATCGGCTCGGCCCGCCAGTTCCTGATCCTCGCCAAGGTGCTTGGCGGCAGCGACCCGATCAAGGCGGGCGAATATCGCGTGCCGGCGCATCTCAGCCAGTCCGACATCCTCAAGATGATGCAGGGCGGCAAGACGCTCCAGCGCTTCGTGACCATCCCCGAGGGTACGCCCTCGATCCTGGTCTATGAGGCGCTGATGAAGGCGCCGCAGCTCAGCGGCGAGATCCAGGTCCCCGCCGAAGGTTCGGTGCTGCCGGACAGCTATGCCTATAATCGCGGCGACACCCGCCAGGCGGTGCTCGATCGCATGCAGAAGGCGATGACGACCTATCTCGCCAAGGCCTGGGAAGCCCGCAAGCCGGGCATCGCGGTCAACACGCCGGAGGAAGCGGTAAACCTGGCTGCGATCGTCGAGAAGGAAACCGGCAAGCCCGACGAGCGCAAGACGGTTGCCGCAGTCTATTCGAACCGACTGCGCCAGAACATGATGCTCCAGGCCGATCCGACCTTCATCTATCCGATCACCAAGGGCAAGCCGCTGGGTCGTCGCCCGCTGCTCTCCGAAGTGCACGCGAAGAACGACTACAACACGTACGAGAAGACCGGTCTGCCGGCGGGTCCGATCACCAATCCGGGCCGCGCCAGCATCGACGCGGTCCTCGATCCGGCGACGTCCTCGGCGCTGTACTTCGTTGCGGACGGCACCGGCGGCCATGTGTTCGCCGACACGCTCGAGCAGCACAACGCCAACGTCCAGAAGTGGTACGCCATCCGTAGGGCGCGCGGCGAGATGTGAGCAAGTCTCGCGCTCCCATTGGGGGCGGGGAGGGGGCCGCGAGCGGCGCGAGTGGGAAGGGTGAG
>JAEXLC010000253.1 GCA_023445495.1 Pseudomonadota bacterium
ACCCCCCGGCTTGGGGGGGGGCGACGGCCATGCCGTCAATTATACTCGCTGGTCGCGACCACGCTCCACACCAGCCAGGCGACGCTTACCCAGATCAGCAGGATGAGGATCACGCCGGGCCAGCTGACCGGGCGCTGGGTCTCGATCTCGGCGCGGGCGCGGTGCTCGGCGAAGAGCGCGGGTGGGATCAGCCGCTCGAACAGCCAGACGCCGATCGGGATGACGATCGCATCGTCGACCAGGCCGAGCACCGGGATGAAGTCCGGGATCAGGTCGATCGGCGACAGCGCATAGGCGGCGACCAGCACGCCGACCAGCTTGGCGAGCAGCGGCGTGCGCGGATCGCGCACCGCGAACCAGATGGCATGTGCTTCGGTGCGGATGCGATGGGCGAGCGACGGGCCGGACATGTGCTTTGGGTGACTTGCCCGGCGCCGTCGGTCAAGCGCTAGGTCGCGGTGCTGTCCACCACTGCGTGGCTGCCTTCCTCATCGCCCTTCAGCTTGCCGCCGAACAGCATCTTGGCGAGACCGCCCAGCGACATGTCCGTTTCCCACAGCTCGGCGCTGTCGATGTCGAAGCGGAGCAGGGCGAGATTGGGATCGTCCTTGCCGCCGGGAAACCAGGCCTCGACATGCTTGTTCCAGAGCTTGTCGATCTGAGCGAAGTCATTGTCGATGCGGATATCGCCGTCGAGGCAGGCGAAATAGTCATGTCCCTTGGCGACGAAATGCACCATCGCGCGGCCGCCGGGGGCGAGGCGATTGTCCTTCGCCGCGAAGAAGAACAGCGTGTCGACCTGATCGGCATCGAGCTGGGCGGTGAGCGGGATATGGTGCTGCGGGCTGTCGACCAGGCCGACCATCACGAAGGGGCTGGCCGCCATTTTCGACCAGAGATGCTGCTTGAGTTCGGCGGTGTCGGCCATGTGTCTCTCCCGGTGCGGTGTGTGCGGGGAGAACGGGTGGCCGGGCTCAGGCGTTCCCATAGGCGGCAGCCGCGCCGATCAGCTCGAGGTCGTTGCGGTTGACCAGCACCGCCGGCACTTCGGAAATCTGGCGGCGGAACGCGGCCTTGCCCTCCATCCGTCGGCGGAAGGCCGGGTCCATCAGATGCGGGTGGAGCGCGCGGCTGATCGCGCCGGTGAGATAGATGCCGTCCCAGGCGCCGAAGGCCAGCGCGAGATCGCCGGCGAAGCTGCCGAGATGCTCGACGAACATGCGCACCACTGCGGCGGCGACGGCGTCGCGGGCGGTGTTGCGGGTGACTTCCTCGGGCGAGGACGGCCTGGCGCCGCCCGACAGCGCCTCATAGGCGAGGCAGAGGCCCGGCGCGGAGACCAGCGTCTCGACATCGAGAGCATGGCCGCGCAACCGGCAGAATTCGGCGAACTTGCGCTCGTCCGGCGTCTGAGCGGCGAAGGCGATATGGCCGGCCTCGCTCTGCACGGGCACGAGCCGGTCGCCCGAGGTGACCAGCGCGGCGACGCCGAGCCCGGTGCCGGTGCCGATCACGACATAATTGCCGCCGGGTGCGACCGGGCGCGGTGGTGGACCGTGCAGCGCGGTGAAGGCGCTGGCGGGCAGGGTGGTGAGCGCCAGCGCGTTGGCGGCGCATTCGTTGAGCGCGCGGGGCGGCGCGCGCAGCACCGCCTCGACGCCCGAGAGCGAGATGTACCAGCGGCTGCCGGTGAGGTTGATGAGGTCGCCGCGCGCCGCGCCCGCCACCGCGAGGACGCTGGGCAGGCGGGCATCCTGCAGCCCGAGCGCGCTCAGATAGGAGACCAGCGCGCTGGTGAAGGTGGGATGCTCGCTGGTGGAAAAGCGGCGGACGTCGCGCGGGGCGAACCCCGCATCGCCGCCGGTCAGCCCGAAACGCACCGATTGGCGGCCGATATCGGCCACCAACGCCAAGCCTTCGCTCATGGCGTAACCCCTCCTTTTGCCGGCCGCGCTTTGCGTGGTCCGAGAGCTGTTATCGCTAACAGTTGTTACTGAAACAACAAGTGGGTCGCGATTGGCAGCGTTGTCATGAAGGTGCGCGAAGTTGCGCAGCGGCGCAAGCGGGTTTGTTACATTGGGTGTTACAGGGCGAAGCGCTGGCAGCTCTGACTTCTTCTGTCCACGAAGACGCATCCGTTTCGGGCCAGTCTCGCGGCGGGCCGGCGCTGCGCGTGTAGGTTTTACCGCGGCGGCAATCCTGCCGCTGCATCCATGGAGGTGGCATTATGAGTCTTGCGGACTTGTGCCTGATCCTTGCCGCGCTGTTCGCGTTCGCGACCTTGATCCTCAAGGTCGTGGAGGTGGCACGCTCCAAGTAAGCACCACGGGAGGGGCCTGGCCTGGCAGCCGGGCCCCGAACGATTTGGGCCCCGGTTGCTGGCACAACCGAGGCCCATATCAATGGGGCGAGCCCCATGAGTCTTGCCTGGCTGCTATAGCAGCGCGGGCGTCAATTTTCAATGTTGTGCAGTTACAGCACCTCGAACAGGCCGGCCGCGCCCATGCCGCCGCCGATGCACATCGTGACCACGACATACTTGGCGCCGCGGCGCTTGCCTTCGATCAGCGCGTGGCCGGTCATGCGGGCGCCCGACATGCCGTACGGGTGGCCGATCGAGATCGCGCCGCCATTGACGTTGAGCAGTTCGTTCGGGATACCGAGCTGGTCCTGGCAGTAGAGCACCTGCACCGCGAACGCTTCGTTCAGCTCCCACAGGCCGATATCGTCCATCTTGAGGTTGTAGCGCTCGAGCAGCTTCGGGATCGCGAAGACCGGGCCGATGCCCATCTCGTCCGGCTTGGTGCCGGCGACGGCCATGCCGACATAGCGGCCGAGCGGCTGGAGGCCGCGCTTCTCGGCCAGCTTCTCTTCCATCAGCACCGAGGCCGAGGAACCGTCCGACAGCTGCGAGGCGTTGCCGGCGGTGATGGTGCCGTTCGGCAGCACCGGGTTGAGCGCCTGCAGGCCCTCGAGCGTGGTGTCGGCGCGGTTGCCTTCGTCCTTGGTGAGGGTGACTTCCTTCTGCGAGACTTCCTTGGTCTCCTTGTTGACGACATTCATCGTCGCGGTGACCGGCACGATCTCGTCGTCGAACTTGCCGGCGGCCTGGGCAGCGGCGGTGCGCTGCTGCGACTGGAGCGAATAGGCATCCATCCGGTCACGGCCGATGCCGTAGCGGGCGGCGACCACTTCGGCGGTCTGCAGCATCGGCATGTAGATGTCGCCATGCATCGCGAGCAGCTCGCGATCGGGCTCGAGGCGCATCTGCGGGGTCTGGACGAGGCTGATCGACTCGACGCCGCCGCCGATGGCGATGTCCATATTGTCGACGATGATCTCCTTGGCGGCGGTGGCGATCGCCATCAGGCCCGAGGCGCACTGGCGATCGACCGACATGCCGGCGACCGAGACCGGCAGGCCGGCGCGGAGCAGCGCGGTGCGGGCGATGTTGCCGGCCTGGCTACCCTGCTGGAGCGCGGCGCCGAACACGACGTCCTGCACTTCGGCCGGATCGATGCCGGCGCGCTCGACCGCGGCCTTGATCGAATGGGCGCCGAGCGTGGGCGCCGGCATGGCGTTGAACGCGCCGCGATAGGCGCGACCGATGCCGGTGCGGGCGGTGGAGACGATGACTGCGGAGCGAGACATGGTTTCTTCCTTTTCTTAAGCCCCTCCCCTTCAGGGGAGGGGTTGGGGGT
>JAEXLC010000261.1 GCA_023445495.1 Pseudomonadota bacterium
GGCCACCACCGCATGGGCCCGCCGCCGCCCCCGCCCGCCGATGCTCCGGCTCCGGCCGCACCTGCACCGGGCAACTGAGCCTCGAACCACTCCTCCCCCTCCGGGGGAGGATGGCTAAAGGTGGAACGCCCCTAAACCAGGGTCACCACCATGTAATCGAAGCGTCCGTGGAGCCTGCCATGCTCCACGGCACGCCAGGCGGTGATCGCGTTGAAGCCGTCGATGAGCCACAATTTGCCGTCGGGCGCCGCCATCTCGGCATCGGTAAGCGAAGGCGTGGGATCGCAGCTCGGATGCGAATGCCAGTACCCGACCAGTTTGGGCCCGCCCGCCCGCTCGGCACGCAGCGCCGCGAACAGCGCTGCGGGGTCTATCTCGAAATGTCGATCCGGCGCTTCGTGAACATTTTCAACCACTTGAAAGCTGTCGATGCGATCGTCGTCACCGAACAGCAATCCGCACGCCTCATTCGGCGCAGCATCCGCAGAAATCTGCCGAATACCGATCAGTACAGATCTTGAAATGGTGATCCTCATCCCCATCTACGATAAAACATGAATCCGGGGGTTTCCATCATCGAAGCACGTATCGCGGACACAGCCGATGGCTGGCGTCTGGATCGTGCGCTCGCCGACGCCGTGCCGACCCTGTCGCGCGAACGGCTGAAGGTGCTTATCTCGTCCGGCGCGGTCACCGGCCCCCAGGGGCTGGTCCGCGATCCGGCGAAGAAGGCCGCCGGCGGGGCGCTGTTCAGCGTCGCGGTGCCGGACCCCACCCCGGCGCACAACGAGGCGCAGGAGATCCCGCTCAACATCGTCTATGAAGACGAACATCTGATCGTGATCGACAAGCAGGCCGGGCTGGTCGTCCATCCCGCCGCCGGCAACCTCGATGGCACGCTGGTCAACGCGCTGCTCCACCATTGCCATGGCTCGCTTTCGGGCATTGGCGGCGAGGCGCGGCCGGGGATCGTCCACCGGATCGACAAGGACACCTCGGGGCTGATGGTCGCCGCGAAGCACGACCGCGCGCATGTCGGTCTGGCCGCGCAGTTCAAGGCGCACTCGATCGATCGCCGCTACCGGGCGATCGTGTCCGGGCAGGTCCGCCTGCTCGAGGGCACGGTCGACGCACCGCTCGCCCGCTCGCCGCACAATCGCAAGAAGGTCGCGATCGTGAAGAACGGCAAGCGCGCGGTGACGCACTGGCGCAAGGTCAGGGACCTGCACGAGGCCGCGCTGGTCGAATGCAGGCTGGAGACGGGCCGTACCCATCAGGTGCGGGTTCACATGGCCTCTTTGGGTCATGCGCTGGTCGGTGACCCGGTGTATGGCAGTGTCCGCAAGGCGCACCGTGAACTTTTGGAAACCCTGAATTTCCGGCGCCAGGCCTTGCACGCGGCTCATCTGGGGTTCATCCACCCCATCAATAGTACCGCTTTGGCGTTCGAAAGCGAAATCCCTGCCGACATGCAGGAACTGTTCGATAACCTCATCGTATGATTTCGGGCCGTGCGAGCTTCGGCTATGCGCGTCCTTCGAGTGAAAGGGAGAAATGATCATGGCAAGCGGAAGCAACGTCCCGGCGACGATCCCCGCGCTTGGTGGTGAGCAGAGCCTCAACCGCTATCTCGCCGAGATCAAGAAGTTTCCGATCCTGAGCCCCGAGCAGGAATATATGCTCGCCAAGCGCTTCCAGGAGCATGGCGACACCGATGCCGCGGCCCAGTTGGTCACCTCGCACCTGCGTCTCGTGGCGAAGATCGCCATGGGCTATCGCGGCTATGGCCTGCCCGTCTCCGAGCTGATCTCGGAAGGCAATATCGGCCTGATGCAGGGCGTGAAGAAGTTCGAGCCCGAAAGGGGCTTCCGCCTGGCCACCTATGCCATGTGGTGGATCCGCGCCTCGATCCAGGAATTCATCCTGCGGTCGTGGAGCCTCGTGAAGATGGGCACCACCGCCGCGCAGAAGAAGCTGTTCTTCAACCTGCGCCGGATGAAGGCCAAGCTCGACGCGTTCGAGGACGGCGATCTCAGCCCCGAGCATCTGACCAAGATCGCCACCGATCTCGGCGTCACCGAGGAGGAAGTCACCTCGATGAACCGCCGCATGGCGATGGGCGGCGATACGTCGCTCAACGTGCCGATGCGCGAGGATGGCGAGGGCCAGTGGCAGGATTGGCTGCAGGACGACAGCGCGCTCCAGGACGAGCAGGTTGCCGAAGCGCAGGAAGCCGATGTCCGCCACGAGATGCTCGTCTCGGCGATGGAGGACCTCAACGAGCGTGAGCGTCACATCCTGACCGAGCGCCGCCTGACCGACGATCCCAAGACGCTCGAGGAGCTCTCGCAGGTCTATGACGTCAGCCGCGAGCGCGTTCGCCAGATCGAGGTGCGCGCGTTCGAGAAGCTGCAGAAGGCGATGATGCGCATCGCCGGCGAAAAGCGCCTGCTCACTGCCTGACGGACAACGTGGGGGATCAGGATCGCGATACCGGCGCGGAGGCTCCGCGCCAGCCTGAGGCGCCGGCGGACATCCCGCC
>JAEXLC010000268.1 GCA_023445495.1 Pseudomonadota bacterium
CCCCTAGCCCCTCCCTTTCAGGGAGGGGAATAGCGGCTCAATGCCCGTCGAACGCGACCAGCGCATGCACCGCGATGCCGTCGCTGCGCAGCGCGTCGGCGCCGCCGAGTTCGGGCAGGTCGACGACGAACGAGGCCTGGACGACTTCGGCGCCGGCCTTCTTAAGCAGGCGCACCGCCGCGCGGGCGGTGCCGCCGGTGGCGATCAGGTCGTCGACGAGCAGGACGCGGGCGCCGGGCGCCAGCGCGTCGGCATGGATGGCGATGCGGTCGGTGCCATATTCTAGGGCATAATCCTCGGCGATCGTCGCGCCGGGCAGCTTGCCGTCCTTGCGGACCAGCAGCATGCCCGCGCCGAGCTTCACCGCCAGCGCCGCGCCGAACAGGAAGCCGCGCGCCTCGATGCCGGCGACGAGATCGATCTCGCCTTCCACGGCCTCGGCCATGCGGTCGATCGTCAGCGCCAGCCCCTCGGCATCGAGCAGCAGCGTGGTGATGTCGCGGAACATGATCCCCGGCTTGGGGAAATCGGGGATGGTCCGGATACGCTGCCGGATATCGTCATTCATCGAAACGGACCCTTCGAACACTGATCTGAACACAGCAATCCCGCCCGGGCCGAGCCAGGGCGGGATCGCGTTGCTTCGTCTTGTACCGCCGAAGCGGGATCAGTGCTTAACGCCTGCCCACACCGAGCGATAGGCGCCATAGGTCAGGAAAGCGGCGAAGATCAGGAAGCCGAGCACCGCGAAGCCGGCCTGGCGGCGGGTTTCGAGCGTCGGTTCCGCGGTCCACACCAGGAAGGCCGCGACGTCCTTCGACATCTGATCGACGCTGGCGCGGGTGCCGTCCGAATATTGCACCTGCCCGTCGGTCGTCAGCGGCGGCGGCATCGCGATGTTGAGGTTCGCGAAATAGGGGTTGAAGTGCATCCCCTCCGGCGTCTTGGCGAATTCCGGGAACTTGGCCAGGGCTTCCGCCGAGGGCTTCTTGTTGTAGCCGGTCAGCAGCGAGTGGACATAGGCCGCGCCGTCATGCCGCGCCTTGGTGATCAGGCTGAGGTCCGGCGGCGTACCGGTGCCGGCATAATAGACCTTGGGGAAGCGATCCGAGGGCACGTTGTCGCGCTCGCCCCAGGTGCCGCCCTTCTCGTCGAACACCGGCTGCTTGGTGCCCCAGTCCTTGGCGATCTTCTTCACCTCGGCCTCGCTGTAGCCCAGGTCCTTCAGGTTGCGGAAGGAGACCAGGTTGAGCGAGTGGCAGGTCGAGCAGACGTCCTTGTAGACGAGGAAGCCGCGCTGGAGCTGGGCACGGTCGAACTTGCCGAACGGCCCGTCCGAGGCGAGCTTCAGCTCCTCGGGATGCTTGTGGATGGCATGCTCGGCGGTTTCCGCCGGCGGATCGGTGATCACGCCGTGGACCGAGTTGTAGAGGGCGATCAGCAGCACGAAGATGAACGCACCGCCGACCAGGAACTTGATCGATTTGATGAACAGCGAAGTCATGGTTCCTGGTCCCCCTTACGCGCCGGTCTTGGCCAGCACGGCCTCGGTGATCGAGCCCGGCAGCGGCTTCGGCGTCTCGATGCTCGAGATGATCGGCACGATGATCAGGAAGTGCGCGAAGTAATAGGCCGCCGCGATCTGGCTGACGATCACATAGAGCGGCTCGGCCGGCGAGCCGCCGCAATAGCCGAGGATCAGCACGTCCACGACCAGCACGCAGAACGCCACCTTGTACATCGGGCGATAGGCGCCCGAGCGCACCGGCGACTTGTCGAGCCAGGGCAGGAAGAACAGGATCAGGATCGAGCCGAACATCGCCAGCACGCCCCACAGCTTCGCCGGCAGGATGAAGTCCGAGGTGAAGGCGCGCAGGATCGCGTAGAACGGCCAGAAATACCATTCGGGAACGATGTGCGCCGGAGTGGAGAGCGGGTTTGCCGGGATATAGTTGTCCGGGTGGCCCAGATAGTCCGGCGCGAAGAAGATCAGCACCGAGAAGGCGATGAGGAACACCACCACGCCCAGGCCGTCCTTCGCCGTGTAGTACGGATGGAACGGCACGGTATCCTGCTCGCCCTTCACTTCCACGCCGGTCGGGTTCGACGAACCCGGGATGTGGAGCGCCCAGATGTGGAGGATCACGGCGCCCGCGATCACGAAGGGCAGGAGATAGTGGAGCGAGAAGAAGCGGTTGAGCGTGGCATCGTCCGGCGCATAGCCGCCGAGCAGCCAGATGCGGATCCAGTCGCCGACCACCGGGATCGCCGAGAAGAAGCCGGTGATGACCTGCGCGCCCCAGAAGCTCATCTGCCCCCAGGGGAGCACATAGCCCATGAAGGCGGTGGCCATCAGCAGCAGGAAGATCACCACGCCGAGCAGCCACACCATCTCACGCGGCGCCTTGTACGACCCGTAATAGAGACCGCGGAACATGTGGATGTAGATCACCACGAAGAACATCGAGGCGCCGTTCGCGTGGGCGAAGCGCAGGAACCAGCCTGCGTTCACGTCGCGCATGATGCCCACGTTCACACTGTCGAAGGCGCCGACGGCCGAGGAGTGGAAGTGCATCGCCAGCACGATGCCGGTGATCAGCTGGCAGACCAGCGCCACCCCGGCGAGCACGCCGAAATTCCACCAGTAATTGAGGTTGCGCGGCACCGGATACCCGGCGCCGACGGCGTTGTAGACGAAGCGCGGCAGAGGCAGACGCGAGTCCACCCACTGCATCACCGGGTTCTTAGGCTCATAATGCTTGGCCCAGGGAAAGCTCATCGCGCTCTATCCTCACCCAACCACGACGACAGAGTCGGACGTGAAATTATATTTTGGAACCTCGAGGTTCTTCGGAGCCGGGCCCTGGCGGATGCGGCCGGCAGTGTCATAGGCCGAGCCATGGCACGGGCAGAAATAGCCGCCGAACGGCCCGCGATTCTCGCCCTCGCCCGCGCCCAGCGGCACGCAGCCGAGATGGGTGCACACGCCCAGCGTGATCAGCCAGTTGGTGTGGCCCTTGGCCGTGCGCTGCTCGAGCGTCTGCGGATCGCGCAGCGACGAGACCGGCACCGCGTCCGCGGCGGCGATCTCGGCCGGCGTCAGGTTGCGCACGAACAGCGGCTGCTTGCGGAAGCTGGTCTTGATCGCCATGCCCGGCTCGATCTTCGACACGTCCACCTCGGTGGTGGACTGCGCGAGCACATCGGCCGACGGGTTCATCGAATTGACCAGCGGCAGAACCACGACGCCGGCGCCCACAGCCGCGACCGAAACGGCGGCATATTGGAGATAATCGCGACGACGGGGATTCTCGGGACCGGCCAGATCGGCTTCAATTGCCATGTTTACCCCTTGCACTTCGGACTCGCCGCGGCGAACGCGCGGACAGAACGTAAAGCTCAACACGGGCGCTAAGGGCCCCCTCGTTGCCCTTCGATGTCCCCCGAATAGGCCAGCCGAGGTGATAGACGGCGGCTGCGCGCTTCCGCAACAGGCTTTTTCAGCGACTTGTTACGCAAGGGAATAGAACGCTAGGAGCAAGGCCATGCGACTAGCCCTGTTCGAACCCGATATTGCCGGCAATGTTGGCGCCGTGCTGCGTCTTGGCGCGTGTTTCGACACGCCCGTCGACCTGATCGAGCCCATGGGATTCGCGTGGAACGACGCGGCCTTGCGGCGTGCGGCAATGGATTATGGCGGCCAGGCCGATGTCGTGCGCCATGCCGATTTCCAGGCATTCACCGAGAAGCTGCCCGGCCGGGTGATCCTGTTCACCACGCGCGGATCGATTCCGCTCAACCAGGCAAGGTTCGAGCCGGGCGATACACTGCTGTTCGGCTCCGAGGGGCGCGGCGCCTCCGATTATGTCCACGAACGCGCCGATCTCGCGGTGCGCATCCCTATCCGCGCGGGCCTGCGCTCGCTCAACCTCGCCGTGTCCGCGGGCATCTCGCTCGCCGAGGCGCTGCGCCAGACCGATGGATTCCCCCCGCAATGATCGCACCCGACGAGCAGCAGCAGCGCGCCCGCGCCTGGTTCGAGGAACTGCGCACGGCGATCTGCGCCGAATTCGAAGCGATCGAGGCCGAGGCCGGATCGGACGCGAAGTTCGACTATATCACCTGGGACCGCACCGATCCCTCCGGCGAGCCCGGCGGCGGCGGGGTGCGCGGGGTGATGAAGGGCAAGATATTCGAGAAGGTGGGGGTGAACGTCTCCACCGTCGGCGGCACCTTCGAGGGCGATTTCGCCAAGTCGATCCACGGCGCCGGCGACGACCCGAAATTCTTCGCCACCGGGATCAGTCTGGTCGCGCACATGGCCAATCCGCATGTGCCGGCGGTGCACATGAACACACGCTTCCTGACCACGACGAAGCGCTGGTTCGGCGGCGGGGCCGATCTCAACCCGCCGATCCCGTACGACGAGGACACCGCCGACTTCCATGCCGCGCTGCAGGCGGCATGCGACGCGCATGACCCCGAGCACTACCCGCGCTTCAAGGCCTGGGCCGACGAGTATTTCTACATCCCCCACCGCAAGACGCATCGCGGGGTGGGCGGGATCTTCTACGACCATCTGGAGAGCGACTGGGAGGCGGACTTCGCCTTCACCCAGGATGTCGGCCGGGCGTTCCTCGACGCCTATCCGCGCATCGTCCGCAAGCGGATGGGGATGGATTTCTCGCCCGAGGACAAGCAGCGCCAGCTCGAATGGCGCGGCCGCTATGCCGAGTTCAACCTGATCTATGACCGGGGAACGCTGTTCGGGCTCAAGACCGGCGGCAATATCGATGCGATCCTGATGAGCCTGCCCCCGATGGCGGCGTGGTCGTGATTTACGCCGCTTTCCCCTACTCCCGTCACCCCGGCCTTGCGCCGGGGTCCCGCTGTCTTGCGG
>JAEXLC010000283.1 GCA_023445495.1 Pseudomonadota bacterium
GGCCGGGGCCGTCCCGGCGATCGGGCCGGCGCCCGGCTGGTTGCGGTTGCGCAGCGCATCGGCGCTCACCTCGACATCCACCGTCGTGCCGGCGCGGCCGAGCGGATCGATGTTCGAGCCGTTGAGCGTGACCTGGATCTTCTCCGGCCCGCCGGTGCGGATGCGCGGGTGATCGGCATCGCCCGGCACGTCATAGCGCTCGCCCGGGGCAAGCTCCTTCTCGACGAGCTTCTGGCCCTTGGCATCGGTGACGCGGATCCAGACGGTGTCGAGCGCGACCAGCGAGACCTGGCCGCCATTGGACACCACCGGCGTCGCGGCGTTGGCGGTGCTGCCATTGTCGGCGGTGTTCGCCACCGGCTCCTCGGTGGTCAGCGTCTCGGGTGCCGGGGCGCTGCCGCGGAACAGATCGGTGCCATAATAGACGACCGCGCCGACGATCAGCACCAGCGCGAGGAGGACGCCGAAGATCGCCAGGCCGCGCGGCGGAACCCGCGCGGGATCGCTGGTCTCATAGGCGGGCACCGGCGCGGCGCGCTCGGGATTGCGGTGCAGCTCGGTGCGCAGCTCGCGGGCGATCGCAACCTCGTCGGCACCGACCGCGCGGGCATAGGCCTTGGCGAAGCCCAGCGCATAGGTGATCGAGGGGAGCCCGGCGTAATTGCCCTTCTCGATCGCCTCGAGATGCCGCTGGGGAATTCGGGTACGCGCCGCTACTTCGGGAAGATCGAGCCCCTGCGCTTCACGCGCGGCACGAAGCTTCTCGCCCACCGTGGTGGGGAACAGGGTCGGGTCTTCGGCGGCTTCGCCTTCCATCCATACTCTCCGTAGCGGAAGGGTTGCGCCCGGGGCTCCCGCCACGGCTGAAGCTGTCGTTCACCAAGCCGCCCCTGTCAACGCCGACAGGGGGTATTTTACCGGCAGATCAAGCCAGTTCGACGGAATGTTCGCTTGCCCAGGCCTCGAGCTGGTCGCGCAGCGAACGCCCCGGTTCGGCGAGCATCGCGCCCATTGCATCGATCAGCGCGGCACGATCGACCGAGCGGACCATCGCCTTGATCGGCCCGACCGCCGCCGGCGTGATCGACAGGCGATCGATGCCGAGGCCGAGCAGCGCCAAAGCCTCGAGGGGCCGCCCGCCCATCTCGCCGCACACGCCCACCGGCACGCCCGCCGCGGCGCATTGATCGGCGACGCGCTTGAGGAAGCGCAGGATCGACGGGCTCAGCCAGTCATAGCGCAGCGCCAGCTTGGGATGCGCGCGATCGGCGGCGAACAGGAACTGGGTAAGGTCGTTGGTGCCGATCGACAGGAAATCGAGCCGGGGCAGCAGCAGGTCGAGCACTTCCGCCAAAGCGGGTACTTCGAGCATCGCGCCATAGCGGATCTCGGTCGGCATCTTGCGGCCGCGCGCGGCCAGCCAGGCGCGCTGCGCCTCGAACAGCTCGCGCGCCGCATCGAACTCCCAGGGTTCCGAGACCATCGGGAACATGATGTTGAGCGGACGCCCGGCACCCGCCTCGATCAGCGCGCGCGCCTGCGCCTTCATCAGGCCATCGCGATCGAGCGCCAGGCGCAGCGCCCGCCAGCCCATCGCCGGATTCTCTTCCTCGCCGTCCTCGTCGTGATTGAGATAGGGCAGCGCCTTGTCGCCGCCGATATCGACGGTGCGGAAAGTGACCGAGCGATCGCCCGCGGCATCGAGCACGTCCTTGTAGAGCCGGCGCTGCATCTCGCGCTGGGGCAAGGTGGCCGAGACGAGGAACTGGAATTCGGTGCGGAACAGCCCGATGCCGTCGGCGCCGGTGAGGTCGAGCGCGGCCATGTCGTCGCGCAGGCCGGCATTGATCATCACCGCGACCCGGTGGCCATCGGCGGTTACCGGCGCGACATTGCGCATCTGGGCGAAGGCGGCGCGGCGCTTCTGGCTGAGCTCGAGCTTGGCCTCGAACGCCTCCTCCATCGCGGGCGTCGGACGGACGAGCAGGCTTTCCTCGACCGTGTCGAGGAGCATCATGTCGCCTTCGGCGATCAGCTGGCGGATGTTGCGGACGCGGCCGAGCACCGGCACGCCCATGGCACGCGCGACGATGGTGACGTGGGCGGTGAGCGAGCCCTCCTCGAGCACCACGCCCTTCAGCCGGCGGCGATCATATTCGAGCAGCTCGGCGGGCCCGAGATTCTTGGCGATCAGGATCGAATCCTGGCGCAGGCCCATCTGCGCGGCGGTGCCGAGCTGGCCCGAGACGATGCGGAGCAGCCGGTTCGCCAGATCCTCCAGATCGTGCATGCGGTCGCGGAGCAGCGGATCGTCGATCTCGCGCATGCGCTGGCGGGTGCGCTGCTGGACGCGCTCGATCGCCGCCTCGGCGGTCAGGCCGGAATCGATCGCCTCGTTGATCCGGCGCGACCAGCCTTCGTCATAGGCGAACATCTTGTAGGTCGCGAGGATCTCGTCCTGCTCGCCGCCGCCGCCGAACTCGGCCTGGCTGGCCATCCGGTCGATCTGCTCGCGCATCTTGTCGAACGCCGCATAGACGCGGTGGCGCTCGGCCTCGGTATCCTCGGCGACGGTATGCTCGATGACGATGCGCGGCTGGTGGAACACCGCGACGCCAGCGGCCATGCCGTCGACCAGCTTGAAGCCGTGGCCGAGCTCCGGCGCGGTCGACTGGAGCCGGGTCGAGCCGCCCGCGCTGGCCGGATCGATCAGATCGGCATTGGCGATCAGCTCGCTGAGCACCATCGCCACGGTCTGCAGCGCCTCGATCTCCTCGCTGGCATAGCGCCGCGATTCGGCATGCTGGACGGCGAGCACGCCGACCGAGCGTTCGCGCCGGATGATCGGCACGCCGGCAAAGCTGTGGAACGCCTCTTCCCCCGTTTCCGGGCGATAGGCGAAGGCCGGGTGCATCTCGGCCTCGTCGAGGTTCAGCGTCTCGACATTCTGGGCGATCGTGCCGACCAGGCCCTCGCCGAGCGCGAGCTTGGTGACGTGCACGGCTTCCTGCGCGAGGCCGCGGGTGGCGAACAGCTCGAGCAGCCCCTCGCGCAGCAGGTAGATCGAGCAGACCTCGCTCGACAGCGCCTCGCCGATGATGTTGACGACCGAATTGAGCTTCGATTGCGCCGGGTTGCGCGACGCCATCACGTCGTGGAGGCGCGTCAGGATTTCGCGGGCCGAGGCGGCGGCGGAAACGGGCATGGACAAGGCGCTAACAGATTGTGTTCGCCCGCGCCATGCGCCGACGAACACAAACCGTTACGGCCCCGCCGTTTTTCAGCGCTGGAGGCTGGCGAGGCGCCCGTTCCAGGCGCGATCGGCGACGCGCCAGGCATCGTAATCGCGGTAGAAGTCGGTGAAGGGCGCCTCGAGCCGCGGCAGCGCATCGGCCGCAAAGGCCGCGAACGCCTCGGGCCGGACCTGCCCGACTTCGGCCAGCACGTCGCGCGCGACGCGGCAGAAGCCGGTCTGGGCGGGCGGCTGGGCGAAGAAGTTGTAGACCCGGGTCATGTCGCGATCGTGCCGCGAATCCCACCCCGCCCCGTAGCGCGCGCGATACTGCGCCTTCACCGCCGCATCGGCCGCGGCCAGCGAGGCGCGGTGGCGGCCGAGCATCGCATTATAGGCCGCGACCGTCTCGCGCTCGGCTTCGTCCCGGCAGCCGAGCGCCGCCACGTTGAGCGCGGCGCGGACATGCCAGGCGGTCTGCTCGCGCGAGATATGGTGGTTGACGGTATCGTACCGGCCATCGGCGGCGATCGCCGGGATCAGCTGGTTGAACGTCGCTCCGGGCGGCGGCAACGGCCGCGAATCCCCCCGATATTGCGCCTGCGCCGGAACTGCGCACGCGATTCCAACAAGCGCCGCAGCGCCCCAAATTGCCTTCTTCATGTGTAAGACCCCCCGGTCTCTATCCCCGCTGCCAGCTTCTCGCGACGCGCTGAATCCACCCTGAAGAATCTTTGTGAATCAGTCGGTTACCGCTTCGATTCGTCGTATATTCCAAGCACTTGCGTAACGACCGCGCGGGGGCTTGCCATCGCTTATACTGTGCGCTACATAGTATGTGTCATACACGATATGAGGCACAGGACGATGCCGGTCGAGGAAGACCTGTTCGAGAAACTGCGCGTCGAGCTGCGGCGCGGATCGCTGGTGCTGGCGGTGCTCGGGGCGCTGCGCGAGGAGCGCTATGGCTACACGCTGCGCACCAGCCTGGAGGAAGCGGGGCTGCCGATCGACGAAGGCGCGCTCTACCCGCTGCTCCGCCGGCTGGAATCCCAGGGGCTGCTGACCAGCGAATGGCGCGAGGAGGGCAAGCGCAACAAGCGCTTCTACCGGCTCAACGCCGACGGCCTGCACGTGCTCGGCCAGCTGCTCGCCGAGTGGAACGCGATTTCGGAATCGATCCTCCGCCTTACCGAGGGAGACAAGTGATGGACCTCATCGAACGCTATCTCGGCGCGGTGCGCTGGAACCTGCCCGCCGCCAAGGCCGACGACATCGTCGCCGAGCTGGCCGACCTGATCGCGGCGCGGATCGAGGATCGCGAGGAAATGCTCGGCCGCCCGCTCGACAGGAGCGAAGTGAGCCAGGTGTTGCGCGAATTCGGGCACCCGCTGGCAGTGGCCGGCCAATATGGCGACCAGCGCGCGCTGATCGGGGCGGATGTGTTCCCCTTCTACTGGTTCGCGCTCAAGGTGGTGCTGGCGATCGTCGCGGTGATCGAGCTGGTCCAGATCGGCGGCGGGCTGGTGGTGACCGGCGATTTCGCCCGCGCCATGGCGCATGGATCGGGCGAACTGGTCCATTCGCTGCTCTATAATGCCGCGCTGGTGACGCTTGCCTTCGCGGTGATCGAGCGCACCGGGCTGCTCGACAAGTATCTCGCCAAGTGGAAGCCCGAGGAGCTGCCCGACCTCGGCAAGCTCCGCCTCGACCTGCCGCCGAAGAAGCGCTGGGAGCCGCTGTTCGAGATCGGCTTCGGCATCGCCTTCCTGGTGTGGTGGGCCGGCGGCTTCACCGTGCCCTTCGTGCCGCACGACGCCGATGTGCGGATCACCGGCGCGGCGGTGTGGCAGGGGCTCTACTGGCCGGTGGTGGTGCTGGTCTGGGCGCGGATCGCGCTGAGCCTGATCGGCTTCCTGCGCCCGCACTGGAAGCCGGTGCGCGCCGCGCTGATCCTGGGCTGCACCGCGGGCACGCTGTGGATCGCCAAGATCCTGCACGAGGCCGGGCAGATCGTCACCGTGGTCGGCACCGACACCGCCAAGGCCGCGCGCGTGCAGGAGAGCCTCGACAAGAGCCTGGAGATCGCCGTGATCGTGATCGCCGCGGTGACCGTGTTCCAGTGCGCCAAGGAACTCTACCAGCTGGTCCGGGAGCGCCGCTGACACAGCAAACCGTCATCCCCGCGCAGGCGGGGATGACGAACAGGAAGAATTACGCCGCGCGCTTCTCCAGCGCGTGGGCCGCCTCGGCCATCAGCGTGGCGATGATCTCGGCGACCGGCTCTTCCTTCGTGACCATGCCGACCGACTGGCCCGCCATCACGCTGCCATGCTCGACATCGCCGTCGATCACCGCGCGGCGCAGCGCGCCCGCCCAGTAATGCTCGATCTGGAGCTGGGCCTCCATCATCTCGACCTTGCCCTCGTCGAGCGACTGGGCGACTTCACGCTGCTTGGCGGTGAACAGCTCGCCGCCCGCATTCTTGAGCGCGCGGACCGGAATGACGGGAAGCCGCGGGTCGATCTGGACGCTGGCGATGGCGTCGCGGGCCGAGGCGCGGATGAACGCCTTCTTGAAGTTCGGGTGCGCGATGCTCTCGGTCGCCGCGGCGAAGCGGGTGCCGAGCTGGACGCCGGCGGCGCCCATGTCGAGATAGCCGGCGATCGCCTCGCCCCGGCCGATGCCGCCGGCGACGAAGACGGGCACCTGCTCCGAAACTTCGGGCAGGATTTCCTGCGCGAGCACGCTGGTCGAGACCGGGCCGATATGGCCGCCGGCTTCCATGCCCTCGACCACCAGCGCATCGACGCCGCTGCGGATCAGCTTCTTGGCGAGGCTGAGCGCCGGGGCGAAGCACACCAGCTTGGCGCCGTTCGCCTTGATCGCGTCGAGCGAGCCCGCGGGCGGCAGGCCGCCGGCAAGGACGACATGGCCGACATCATGCTTCTTGCAGACTTCGATCAGGTCGAACAGCTGCGGGTGCATGGTAATCAGGTTGACGCCGAAGGGCTTCGAGGTGAGCCCCTTGGTCCCGGCGATCTCCGCGTCGAGCAGCTCGGGGGTCATCGCGCCGCAGGCGATCACGCCGAAGCCGCCGGCATTGGAGATGGCGGCGACGAGGTTGCGCTCGGACACCCAGGACATGGCGCCCGAGATGATCGCGGTCTCGCTGCCCAGGAATTCGCGGCCGCGGGCCATGCGGCGGGCCAGGCGCTCGGCGCCGACGGAAGATGCATTGGTCATCGCCCTCGCCTAGCCTTGGCAGGGCCCACCCGGCAAGAGACCCGTTAGGGCTGGCGGCTCACCCGGCGATAGTCGATGCGGATCATCACCCATTCGCCGACCATCAGCTTATCGTTGACCCGCGGCGGGCGGACAAGGAACTGGAAGGCGGCCTGGCGGACCGATCCGGCAAAGCCGGTGCCGCGGGTTTCCTCCAGCTCGTAGCAATCCTCGACCCGGTTGCGCGCCACGGTGCGGCAGGCGACCAGGCCATAGCCGGGGAAGCGGGCGCGGTTCTCGTTGATATAGGGCGACAGCTCGGCATCGCGCGGCTCGCGCACCCATTCGGCGACATAAAGCGTCTCGCCATGCCGGCCCTTGCGCCCAGCCACCGGCGTGTCGTTGGCGCCGCCACCCCCGCCACCCGCATCGGCGGTGGCGCCGTCGGTCGCATCGGCGGGCGCGCGCGACGGCACCTTGGAGATGTCGCCCTGCTGATAATCGTTGCGGCTGAGCTTGAGGAAGGTCGGCGGACCGACCGGCACCGGGCTCTCGACCGGCACGGGCACCGGTGGTGGCGGCTGGGTCCGGGCCTCGGCCTGCTGCTTCGGCGCGGCCTTTTTCTGCTGCTTCTCGGCCGGCTTCTTGTCGGGGCTCTCCTCGCCCTTCGACGCCTCGACCCCGAAGGTGTTGAGGCTGGTGCCCTGCTTGCGCCCCGGCAAGGGCGGCACGAAGAACAGCAGGAGCGCGAGGAGCAGCAGCTCGATGACGAGCGCGATCAGCAAGGCAGCACCGCGCCTGCGGAGCAGTCCCGAATCAGCAAAGAGACGGGAAAGCCACCGCATCACGAACTTTTCCCAACCACGCCCGCGCGGCGGCACCGCGACCGAAACATGGCAGCATCGCGCCGCATGTTACGGTTCGTTGCAGCCGGCGGTCAGGGAGCGATCAGGCGGCCTCGTCGGTCGCGTCGAGGCCATAGGCGGTGTGGAGGATGCGCACCGCCAGCTCGGTCTCGTCCTCGTTGATCAGCACCGAGACCTTGATCTCCGAGGTGGTGATCGCCTGGATGTTGATCCCGCGCTCGCCGAGCGTCTTGAACATCGTCGCGGCGACGCCCGCATGGCTGCGCATGCCGACGCCGACCACCGAGATCTTGGCGACGCGCGTGTCCTGGAGCAGGTCGGCGAAGCCGATCGAGCCCTTGGCCTGGTTGAGCGTCTCGATCGAGCGGGCGAGGTCCGCCGCCGGCACGGTGAAGGTCACGTCGGTCGCGCTCGCCGAACCCGCGCTCTGGTGCGCGATGTTCTGGATGATCATGTCGACGTTGATATTGGCCTCGGCCAGCGGATTGAAGATCGTCGCCACCGCGCCGGGCTTGTCCGGCACCGCGGTGAGGGTGATCTTCGCTTCGTTCTTGTCGTGCGCGATGCCGGTGATGAGCTGGCTTTCCACGTCCTGAATCTCCTCTTCGCCCACGATCATCGTTCCGGGCAGCGTGTCCGCCATCGGGGCATCGTCGCCGGTGAACGACGACAGCACCTGAACGCGGACCTGTTCCTTCATCGCCAGGCCCACCGAACGCGTCTGGAGCACCTTGGCCCCGACGCTGGCGAGCTCCAGCATTTCCTCGTACGTCACCTTCTTGAGCTTGCGGGCCCGGGGGACGATGCGCGGATCGGTGGTGTAGACCCCGTCCACGTCGGTATAGATGTCGCAGCGATCGGCCTTGACCGCCGCCGCCACCGCCACCGCCGAGGTGTCCGAGCCGCCGCGGCCGAGCGTGGTGACCCGGTTGCTGCCGTCACTGGTGACGCCCTGGAAGCCCGGGATCACCGCGACCTCGCCGCGCGACCAGCCTTCTTCGAGACCGGCCGAATCGATCGACTGGATGCGCGCCTTGGCATGCGCGGCGTCGGTATGGATCGCGACCTGCGAGCCGAGCCAGGAACGCGCCGGCACGCCGAGCGCCTGGAGCGCGACCGCGAGCAGGCCCGAGGTGATCTGCTCGCCGCTCGACACCACCACGTCATATTCGCGCGGATCGTAGAGCGAGCTTGCCTCGCGGCAGAAATTGACCAGCCGGTCGGTCTCGCCGGCCATCGCCGAGACGACGACGGCGACCTGGTTGCCGGCTTCCCATTCGCGTTTGACCCGCGCCGCGACGCTCCGGATGCGCTCGATGCCTGCCATCGAGGTGCCGCCGAACTTCATCACGATACGCGCCATGGTAATGAGCCTGTCTGCTTTGCGGGCCTTTGGTCCCCGCCTGCGCGGGGATGACGATAATGGGGCGCCCTGATAGGAGCGCACCATGGGAAGCGCAACCAAAGCTACGATTGACCCGCGTGAAGCTGAGCATTTCGGCAAGCTCGCCGCGGACTGGTGGAATCCGAAGGGCTCGTCGGCGATGCTCCACCGGCTCAACCCGGCCCGGCTCGGCTATATCCGCCAGGCGATCGACCTGCACTGGGGCGGCGACTCGGCGGGCTTTTCGCCGCTGGCCGGCAAGACCGCGATCGATGTCGGCTGTGGCGCCGGGCTGCTGGTCGAGCCGCTGGCCCGGCTGGGCGCCCGGATGACCGGCATCGATGCCGCGCCCGAGAATATCGGCGCCGCCCGCGCCCATGCCGAAGCGACCGGGCTCGACATCGACTATGTCGCCGGCGGGATCGAGAATTTGCCGGGCCGCAGCTTCGACCTGGTCACCTCGATGGAAGTGATCGAGCATGTCACCGATCCGGCGGCGTTTGTCGGCGCGCTGGCGGGGGCACTGGCCGAGGGCGGGCTGATGGTGCTTTCCACCCCCAACCGCACGCTCGCCTCGCACCTTGCGATGATCACCCTGGCCGAAGGCACCGGCGCGATCCCGAAGGGCACGCACGACTGGAGCAAGTTCCTGCGCCCCGAGGAGCTGGAGGAGCTGCTGGTCGCCGCCGGGCTGAAGGTGATCGACCGCACCGGCCTCGGCTTCTCGCCGGCGCGCGGCTTCGTGACCGGCACCGGCGAGGCGCTGAACTATCTGGTGACGGTGGTGCGGGCCTAGCTTCGCAACCCCTGTTGG
>JAEXLC010000290.1 GCA_023445495.1 Pseudomonadota bacterium
GGTGACGTACCCTAGAGCGTCACCCGGCCTACCCGCGCCCTTTCCCTTACGTCCTGCTTGCGGTTAGATCGGCGCCATGGATCGTCGAGACCTGCTCGCCGCCGCCGGAATTGCCGGCCCGTTGCTGCCGCTTGCCGCCAGGGCCGGCGCCGCGCCGCCCGCCGGCCCGGCCACCCCTGATGCCAGCTTCCCGCTCTGGCCCGGCGAAGCGCCCGGCCTGCTCGACAAGGCGCTTCAGGACCATGTCGTGGTCCGCAATCCCGATCCCGGCTTCCCCGACCGCGCGATGGAGCACATCCGCACGCCGCGGCTCGATGTGTTCCGCGCGAAGGAACCGAACGGTGCCGCGATGCTGGTGATCCCGGGCGGGGGCTATGCGCGGGTGGTGGTCGACAAGGAAGGCTATGAGCTCGGCCCCTGGCTCGCCGCGCGCGGGATCACCGCCTTCGTGCTGTTCTACCGCCTGCCGGGCGATCCCTGGCAGGACCCGAGCAATGTCGCCCTTGCCGATGCCCAGCGCGCGATGCGGCTGATCCGGCACCAGGCGGCGAAGTGGCAGATCGATCCGAAGCGGCTCGGCGCGATGGGCTTCTCGGCCGGCGGACATCTCTGCGCCGATCTCGCCACCCGCTTCGATCGCAAGGTCTACGCGCCGGTCGATGCCGCTGACACGCTCGACGCCCGCCCGATCCTTGCCGCGCCGACCTATCCGGTCGTCTCGATGGACCCGGGTTTCGCGCATATGGGCTCGCGCACCCAGCTGATCGGCAAGACGCCCACGCCGGAAATGGCCACCGAGCATTCGCCCGAACGCCAGGTCACCGCGAACACCCCGCCCTGCTTCCTCTGCCATGCCGAGGATGATGCGACGGTGCCGGTACAGAACACGCTCGCGCTGCGCTCGGCGCTGATCGCGGCCAAGGTGCCGGTGGAAACGCATCTGTTCGAGCGCGGCGGCCACGGCTTTGGCTGGGGCAAGCGCACCGAGGGCAAGCCGGCGCACCTCTGGCCGGACCTGTTCCTCGCCTGGGCGAAGGGGCATGGGTTGCTGGGGTAGCCCAAGGCCAAGCGGCAAGCATCCACCCGTCTCGACGTCACCCCGGCCTTGAGCCGGGGTCCCGCTTTTTCACCGGCGGGCACAACAGCGGGACCCCGGCCCAAGGCCGGCGTGACGACAATCGACTCTCCATTCATTTTCGCCGGATGTTATGTTGTATCTTTAACTCGCTTGCCCTATATCCGCGCCATGCCGGTGAGTCTTCCGCTAGCCCGAGTATGGGGCAATCTTGATGGCCGCCTCGATCGCATCGCGATCGGGGTCAGTGGCCTTTGCCTGGTCCACTGCGTCACCACCACGATTCTGCTCACCATCATTTCCTCGGCCGGCGGCCTGCTCAACCCGGCGATTCACGAAGTCGGCCTCACCCTCGCGATCGGCCTCGGCGCCTTCGCGCTGGTGCGCGGCGTGATGTCGCACGGCTATATGGCGCCCGCGATCGTCGGCGCCTTCGGGCTCGGCATCATGGCCGGCGCGCTGTCGCTGCCGCATGGCGACTTCGAGATTTTCTGGACGCTGGTGGGTGTCAGCCTCGTCGCGCTGGGCCATGACCTGAACCGCCGGGCTACCTACTGAATCTTGCCGCGCGGCCCCTGCGGGCCTACATTACAGACATGCACGCGCACGATCATCATGAGCATCACGGCAACGACCTGACCAAGGCCGCGCAGACCACGCTGGAGAAATCCGGCGAGCAATGGACGGCGATGCGCGAGCGCGTGTTCGAGGCCTTGGCAGGGTTCGACAAGCCGGCTTCGGCCTATGACATCGCCGAGGCGGTCTCCAAGGCCGAGGGCCGCCGAGTCGCGGCCAACAGCGTCTACCGCATCCTCGACCTGTTCGTCGGATCGAACCTCGCCCGCCGGGTGGAAAGCGCCAACGCCTATATGGCGAACACGCATCCCGACTGCCTGCACGACTGCATCTTCCTGGTGTGCGACAATTGCGGGCAGACCACGCATATCGACGACGACTCGATTACCAAGACGGTGCGCGCCGCCGCTAAGGGCATGGGCTTTTCGCCCGAGCGCCCGGTGATCGAAGTGCGCGGCAAATGCGCCGATTGCGACTGATCGCGGGCAAGACGCGGCGGCTGCACCAAAAATCCACAACGGCAATATTCGACTTCGCGAAAACGGAGGAGTAAGGGCAGTCGGATGGCCGATCTACCCAGCACTCCGCTGCTCGATACCGTCGACACGCCCGATGCCCTGCGCACGCTCGATCCCAGCCAGCTCCGCCAGCTGGCCGATGAGCTGCGTGCCGAGACGATCAGCGCGGTCGGCACCACCGGCGGGCATCTCGGCTCGGGGCTGGGCGTGGTCGAGCTGACCACGGCGATCCACTATGTGTTCGACACCCCGCGCGACAAGCTGATCTGGGACGTCGGCCACCAATGCTATCCGCACAAGATCCTGACCGGGCGGCGCGACCGCATCCGCACGCTGCGCCAGGGCGGCGGGCTGAGCGGCTTCACCAAGCGCAGCGAGAGCGAATATGATCCGTTCGGGGCGGCGCACTCGTCGACCTCGATCAGCGCCGCGCTCGGCTTCGCGATCGCCAACAAGCTCTCGAATGCGCCCGGCCGCGCGATCGCAGTGATCGGCGACGGCTCGATGAGCGCCGGCATGGCCTATGAGGCGATGAACAATGCCGAGGCGGCGGGCAACCGGCTGATCGTGATCCTCAACGACAATGACATGTCGATCGCGCCGCCGGTGGGCGGGCTCTCCGCCTATCTGGCGCGGATGGTGTCGTCGTCGGAATATATGGGGCTGCGCAGCCTCGCGAAGCGCGCGATCCGCAAGTTCTCGCGGCGGCTGACCACGGCGGCGGGCAAGACCGAGGAGTTCGCACGCGGGCTCGTCACCGGCGGCACGCTGTTCGAGGAGCTGGGCTTCTATTATGTCGGCCCCATCGATGGGCATAATCTCGACCATCTGATCCCGGTGCTGGAGAATGTCCGCGATACCGCGGAGGGGCCGATCCTGATCCATGTCGTCACCAAGAAGGGCAAGGGCTATGCCCCGGCCGAGGCGGCGGCGGACAAATATCACGGCGTCCAGAAGTTCGACGTGATCACCGGCGCCCAGGCCAAGGCGCCGCCGGGGCCGCCGGCCTATCAGAACGTCTTCGCCGACCAGCTGATCCGGGACGCCGAGAGCGATCCGCGTATCGTCGCGATCACCGCCGCCATGCCCTCGGGCACCGGGGTCGATCGCTTCGCCAGGGCGTTCCCCGATCGCACCTTCGATGTCGGCATCGCCGAACAGCACGCGGTGACCTTCGCAGCGGGGCTGGCGGCGCAGGGGATGCGGCCGTTCTGCGCGATCTATTCGACCTTCCTGCAGCGCGCCTACGACCAGGTGGTGCATGACGTGGCGATCCAGAACTTGCCGGTGCGCTTCGCGATCGACCGCGCCGGGCTGGTTGGCGCCGACGGCGCGACGCATGCGGGCAGCTTCGACATCACCTATCTCGCCACCCTGCCCAACATGGTGGTGATGGCGGCGGCCGATGAAGCCGAGCTGGTCCATATGACCCACACCGCGGTGCTGCACGACAGCGGCCCGATTGCGCTGCGCTATCCGCGCGGCAGCGGCACCGGCGTGGCGCTGCCCGAAGTCGCCCAGCGGCTCGAGATCGGCAAGGGCCGCATCGTCCGCGAGGGCAAGACCGTGGCGATCCTGTCGCTCGGCACCCGGCTGGCCGAAGCGCTCAAGGCCGCGGACGTGCTGGAAGCGAGGGGGCTCTCCACCACCGTCGCCGACCTGCGCTTCGCCAAGCCGCTCGACGAGGCGCTGATCCGCCGCCTGCTGACCACGCACGAAGTGGCGGTGACGATCGAGGAAGGCGCGGTCGGCGGGCTCGGCGCGCATGTGCTGACCATGGCGAGCGACCAGGGGCTGATCGACGCCGGCCTCAAGCTGCGCACGCTGCGCCTGCCGGATATCTTCCAGGACCAGGACAAGCCCGAGCTGCAATATGCCGAGGCGGGACTCCAGGCCGACAATATCGTCGACACGGTGCTCAAGGCGCTGCGCTGGAACGAGACCCCGGTGACCGACGGCGCGCGGGCCTAGCCCCCGTCATCCCGGCCTTGAGCCGGGATCCCGCT